>NC_007961.1 GCF_000013885.1 Nitrobacter hamburgensis X14 | reverse complement strand
AACGGCGGGATGATCTTCCAAAGTGTCGGCTTCGCCGACCCCGTTAATTAACGGGGTCGCGCTCCGCGCTCTCCCGGGCTTTCCTGTCAGACGCTTCGCGCTGAAAACGACAGGAAAGGTCGTCCGGAATGAAAAAGCCATCGCGGCAGATCAGGGACGAAATCGCCCGGCTTCAGGAGCAATTGAAGCAGGCTGAAACGCGGGAGGCCGAGAGGATCGGCCGCGTCGCGCTGAAGGCCGGACTGGGCGAGATCGAGATTGAAGAGACCATGCTGCTGTCGGCCTTCGAGGAGGTAGCGAGCAGGTTTCGCAAAAGCGGCGGCCGGACGTCGAAGGCGGCCACGGGCGTCGCATCTGGCGCGTCTGCGGGCGCGCCTCAAGAGGGCTGAGCGGATGCGCCGCTCCGATTCCGTTGAGGCCCGCAAGAAGGACACGCGCGAGAAGATCGAGCTCGGCGGCCTGATCGCCAAGGCTGGCTTGCGCTACGAAAAGCGTGCGCTGCTGCTGGGCCTGTTGATCGATGCCGCCGACCGTCTGCGCGGCAACGAGGCGGAGCACGAGCGCCTGACGGCAATCGGCGCAAAGGCGTTCGGCCATGAAGGCACGTAAGATCGCCCTCGCGATTGCGCCGGCCATCCTCATGGCGGTGCTGTGCCTCGCCACGACCGGTGCGGAATCGTGGCTGGCGCGGTTCGGAACGACGCCGGGCGGCCGGATGCTGCTCGGCCGGATCGGCCTCGCCCTGCCCTATGCACTGCCGGCCGCAGCCGCCGTCATCTTCCTGTTCGCGGCGGCCGGCGCCAACGCGATCCGCGCGGCGGGATGGGGTGTCGTGACCGGCGGCTGTCTCGTCGTCGTCATTGCCGCTTCGCGCGAGATCGCGCGCCTGCATTCCTTCGCCGACGCCGTGCCGGCCGGAGAACGGCTTCTTGCCTATGCCGATCCCTCGACCATCGGCGGGGCGACGATCGCGGCGCTCGTGGCCGCGTTCGGATTGCGCGTGGCGATGCGCGGCAATGCCGCGTTCGCGGCGGCCGCGCCACGCCGCATCCGGGGACGGCGCGCCATCCATGGCGAATCCGACTGGATGGCGATGACCGAGGCCGCGCGGCTGTTCGCCGAGGCCGGCGGCATCGTGGTCGGCGAGCGCTATCGCGTCGATCAGGATGCGGTCGCCGACCGTGCCTTTCGCGCCGACGAGGCGGACACATGGGGAGCCGGCGGCAAATCCCCGCTACTCTGTTTCGATGCCTCCTTCGGCTCGTCGCATGCCATCGTCTTCGCGGGCTCCGGCGGCTTCAAGACGACGTCTGTGACAGTGCCGACCGCGCTCAAATGGGGTGGCGGCCTGGTCGTCCTCGATCCGTCCAACGAAGTCGCGCCGATGGTCTTGACGCATCGGCGGAACGCCGGCCGTCAGGCCTTCGTGCTCGATCCGCGGTCGCCAGAGGGCGGTTTCAACGTGCTCGACTGGGTCGGTCAGCACGGTGCGACCAAGGAGGAGGACATTGCCGCCGTCGCGTCATGGATCATGACCGACAATCCGCGCCAGGGCTCGGCACGGGACGACTTCTTCCGCGCCTCGGCGCTGCAGCTGCTGACGGCGTTGGTCGCCGACATCTGCCTGTCCGGCCATACGGAAAAGAAGGACCAGCATCTGCGCCAGGTCCGCGCCAACCTCTCCGAGCCGGAGCCGAAGCTGCGGCAGCGGCTTCAGGCGATCTACGACAACTCGGCGTCCGGCTTCGTGAAGGAAAACGTCGCGCCGTTCATCGCCATGACGCCTGAGACGTTCAGCGGCGTCTACGCCAATGCGGCGAAGGAGACGCACTGGCTCTCCTACGCCAACTATGCAGCGCTGGTGTCGGGATCGAGCTTCACCACCGCCGAGCTCGCGGACGGGCAAACCGACATCTTCATCAACCTCGACCTGAAGACGCTGGAGAACCATCCGGGCCTCGCCCGCGTCATCATCGGCTCGCTGCTCAACGCCATCTACAATCGCAATGGCGAGGTCAGCGGTCACACCCTGTTCCTGCTCGATGAGGTCGCCCGCCTCGGCTATCTGCGCATCCTCGAGACTGCCCGCGACGCAGGCCGCAAATACGGCATCACCCTGTTGATGCTCTATCAGTCGATCGGCCAGATGCGGGAAGCCTATGGCGGCCGCGACGCGACCAGCAAATGGTTCGAGAGCGCGTCCTGGATCTCGTTCTCGGCTATCAACGATCCCGAGACGGCGGACTACATCTCGAAGCGCTGCGGCGACACCACAGTCGAGGCTGATCAGCTCAGCCGGTCATCACAAATGTCGGGCTCGTCGCGGACGCGATCGAAACAGCTCGCCCGGCGCCCGCTGATCATGCCGCATGAGGTCCTGCGCATGCGAACCGACGAGCAGATTGTGTTCACCGCCGGGAATCCGCCGCTGCGATGCGGACGCGCGATCTGGTTCCGGCGGCGCGATATGAAAGCATGTACCGGCCAGGACCCGTACCATCGCAGCGAAGCCGTTCGATGACACGAGGGATCGACATCCGGCGACCAAGCCGGCAGCTTTCCTACCATTTGGCGGCGACGCTTGGGTCCGGCACCGCGAGAGGATCGTCAGGCGAAGGCGCGGAGACCGCTTGCGGGCTCCGGGAGCGCCGCCCTACCGGCGTGAGTAGAGGCGTCCCCGCAGGGGCTCGCCCAGCTTTCCCGTGCCGTAAGCAGATGATAACACTCGTCCGCCTATCATAGGGAAATGCATGGAGAGACGCCGCGCAAGTTGAGCACCCTCATGCAAAACAGATCCGACCGGAAGAAAATAATCTGGCATGCGGGAGAACGCTTCACACGCCAGCCGAAAAGTTCGATCAGCCACGCCAGGCGCAGCAGGAGCACCTCACTTGAGATGGGGATGGGCTATCGCTGTTCTGATCGCAGCTGGCATCTACGCCGCCAATCACTATGATGTAGGCGCAGGTCGTCTCCTTGCGGTCGCGGCTCCAAAAGCGGATATGCTCACCGCGACATTTCCGTTCTGTGGTGACGGCCGCCGCGTCACCTGCGTGGTGGACGGGGATACGTTCTGGCTGTCGCGCGTGAAGATCCGCATTGCCGACATCGACGCGCCGGAGTTGAGTCCTCCACGATGCGAGGCGGAGCGGATAAAGGGCGAGGCCGCCAAGAGCCGGTTGCGCGAGTTGCTCAACGCCGGGCCGTTTTCGCTCACGGCCGGCTGGCGCGACGAGGATCGCTACGGACGGAAGCTCCGCACCGTTACGCGGGACGGCCGCTCGATCGGCGAGATCCTCGTGGCGGAACGCCTCGCACGCCGATGGGACGGTGCGCGGCATCCGTGGTGCAATTGACCATCGGGAAAATGAATCATTCGTGGCGGGTCGATTCATTATTCTAATTGGACACCGATTCCTGAAGACGCGAGAATCGGTGCATGCCTGAGTTTGAGCGTCACCCGCTTCACCTTCGCCGCATCGATCCGGCCCGCAACATGCGGCGGTTCTACCTGCTCTCGATCCAGCCGACCCTGTTCGGCGGAGTGTCGTTGATCCGCAACTGGGGCCGGATCGGCACCAACGGCCAGACGATGATGCAAACCTTCGACGACAGCACGGATGCCGGCGACGCGCTCGGCCGGCTGGAGCGCGCGAAGCGCCGGCGCGGCTACGGCGATGCCAGCGCCGAGCGTTAGCCGAACGTTCCCGGCGATGCACCCGAGAGTCAATGACAAGCAGAAGGCCCGGCGGCTTACGCCGGGCCCTTGCCATCTCGCTCAAAATGGGATTTCGTCGTCGCTGGACTGGCCACGGTCCTCGTTCTCGGTCTGCTTCGCCCGGCTCAGGAAGTCGATCGTCTCGGCGATGATCTCGCAGCCGTAGCGGTCGTTGCCCTGCTGGTCGGGCCACTTCGTGTAGTGGATGCGGCCCCGGACCAGGACCCGCATGCCCTTCTCGCAGTGCTGCTCGACCGTCTTGCCGAGGCCGTTGAAGCAGGTGATGCGGTGCCATTCGGTGTCCTGCACGCGATAGCCGTCCTTGTCTCGCACGACCTTGCCGTCCTCGTAGCGCGGGCGCGAGGTGGCCAGCGTGAAGTGGGTGATGCGGGTGCCGCCCTGCGTGTTGCGGCTTTCCGGGTCCTGGCCGATGTTGCCGGCGAGAATGACGATGTTTTGCATTTGAGTTCTCCGTTGCTTCCGTCCGAGGGACCGTCCCTCCGACGAGCCCCGGAAAAGACCGTCGGGAGCTGCCAGCACTGATGCCCTGGCGTCAGCTCGACCCCTAAGGCCCGGAGTGGTGCGGGCAGGCGCTTTAGCGCCAACACGGTCCGGAGCCGCGGGGGTTGCGGCTGGTGATCGAACGGTCTTAGGGGATCAGTCAGTCGGAGGGCGAAATCCATCGGCGGGCGGCGACGAGAACGGATGCACGAGAGCATCGTCTTGCCGGTGACATCGATGGCGAGATGACCAATATCAGCAGCAGGGCGCCCCTTCGCTCACGACATGGCAGTCCGCGACCACTCCGCAAGCAATGCGGAAAACGTGAGGACGCGGTGCTCGCGCCAACAGGACGCCCAGCACAAGCTCCAACTGGTGACGGCTCGCGCATGACATGGCGGTCGGGGCGACAAGAAGCGTGCGGATTCAGTCCTGGCGCGGCCGTCGCACGAAGAGGCCGCGGGGGCGGATTCGTAACAGCGATGCGAGATCGTCATGCCGCCCGGCGCCAACCAGGTCGAGTCGGACCATAACGGACAAGCAGGCATGCGAACATACGCCGGCTTCGTTCTGCGAGGGACAGGCGCTCGCTGGCGCGGAGCCGACGGCGGGCACGACGGGATGTCGGGCACGGGCCTTGGCGGATCGCGTGAGCTGACCCTCAAAGCAACGATATGTCCGCAAGCGGCCGACCGGCCATGCCATTGCGGTCGCAGGTCAATCCTGCTTCCGGAAGAAAGGGGCGAGCGCGGCGTCGAAGAACGGGATCGTCACACCAGCCCCATATCACTTTGTTTCGACCGCGACGCCCGGAAGCCACCATCCGAGCGGTGACGAAGACCAACAGCAATGTGAAGCTCCTGAAGACGATCCCCGGCATCGGTGAGTTCTAAGGTTGATCGACGCCGAGATCGACGACATCCACCGCTTCCGCAAGTCGAAGAAGCTGGCCGCCTATGCGGGTCTCGTTCCCTCAACCTATTCAAGCGGGGCAAGACCTATCACGGCAAGATCATCAAGCAGGGCAACAAGCGGCTGCGCTGGGCTTTCGTGGAGGCGGCCGCACCGGCCGGCGTCACCGATCCGCAGCTTCGAGCCCAGTATGAACACCTGAAGTTCAGAGGAGCGAACAAGGCGCGTGTCGCAATCGCGCGCAAGCTTTTGACGATCACCTTCCATATCCTGCGTGACCAGCGCCCCTACGAGCGGCGCGGCCTCAACGGCGAGGAAGGTGCATCGTCGACGACATCCCGGCCTGTCCTGATGATCGTTTAGCGAACCTGGCAGGCCTTCGTTGCGCTCTTAAAGGAGAATTGGGAAGCCGGGAGCCGAACGCCACTATGTGACCGAAGCCACGAAGACAAACGGCATCAGGGTCACGGATTGGAGAATGGTTCAAGACCGCAGGACGAAACCAACCCGTCCTGCGAACGGAGAAGCTTTAGCCGATCGGCCGAAACGCTGGTCAGAACACAACCAAACCCAAGGAAAAGCCGCGCAAAGCAAGCGTTCTTCCCCCTTGAGTTCTTTTATTGGAGACCGATCATGTGCAAGATCCACACGCGAGGCATCGCGCTTCGTCAATCTCAGTGAGCTTCGATCGCAGCGTGCGCCGCGGGGGGTACGCGGGCTTCAGCCCTCGGGGAGTTCGTCGGGCCATCGCTGGGTGCCGTGCAGAACGCGCAGAATCCGGATCGCATTCTCCGTCACGATATAGGCAGCGATATAGGGGGTGTCGTTGATGACAAGCTCGCGGGTGCCGACGACACGGCCGAGACGGCCGAGACGGCCGAGACGGCCGCTCTCCGGGAAGTCGACGAGGAGGCGCACCGCGGCGGCGATCCGCTCGTCGATCACGATCGCTGCGCGAGGGTTATCAGCCTCGAAGTGGGTGAAGATGCCGTCGCGATCGGCGAGCGCGAAGGCGGACCAGAGAAGCTTCACGATTTCGCGTCGGCCTTTTTCCGCGCCGCTGCGCGTCGGCTTGCGAAATATGCGTCAGCCTGCCTATCAGAGACATCGGGCCGGGTGTCCTCCAGCGCTTCCTGCACCTTCGCCCGGAACCAGGCGTCATGCGCCTCGCCGTTCGTCACCAGTTCGAGCGGCAGCGCGCCCTCGTTGGCGGTCCGCGTCAGCAGGATGCGCACTGCATCTGAAACGGTCAGTCCCAGTCCTTCGAGCACGGCCGATGCGCGGTCCCGCACGTCGGCGTCGATACGGGTCTGGACGAGAGCATTCGCGGCCATGATTGCCTCCTTGCTAACGCCAATGTAATGCAATTGAATGACAAAATCCAGCTCTTTCGCGCGACAGAGGTTCTCGTCCCTTGAGGCGGATCGGAATGACCTTTGCGATCCATGGTCATGCCGGCGCGGAATTGCCCGCGAGCTCTGTTCATCGATCAGGTGGGCTGCATTGAGTGCCCGGGCCTAAGCTAATCGGAATGCTGTCGTGCAGACCTTCGGTGGTTGTGTAAGAAGGCGCTCCAATCTTTGGAGTAAGGAAACGTTGTGCCTTTGGAATCTGAACGTCCAGTCGCCCTGGTAACTGGATTGTCCGACGTTGGCGAAGCTATCAGCAGGTATCTACGGGAAGATCTAACCTCGACGACCACACGCACGCTGTTCGTAACGCATCGAGCCCCCGATCGTCCCTTCAAAGGCAGCCAGATCATCAACGACATGCTCAAAGAGGCGTTCGCTGCGACGGGAGTGAAACCCCCGACACCATATGTTGGATCGCACGTTCTGCGCCACAGTCTGGCGACAAATATGGTGCGCGCCGGCGCCTCTCTGGAAGAGGTAGGAGATCTTCTGCGTCATCGATCGAGAGCGACAACGATGATTTATGCGAAGCTCGACATCGATGGGCTTCGCTTCGTCGCACAGCCGTGGCCCATCTCGGAGGTCGCGCAATGAGCTTCCTTGCTGAACTTGATCGATTTGACAATATAGAGAGAAGAGAATGGCGGGGCCGAAGCCCCGCCGGCGGCCCTCACCCGAACGCCGCCATCTGGACCTGGGCTGCCTTGCGGTCGAGTGTCTGGCCGGGATTGTCGAGCGGACGCTCGAAGGGTTTCCAGCGCTCGCCGACGACTTGCTCGTAGGCTGCAACTGCGCCCTCAGCCGCCATGCGGAGTGCGTGGGACTGCAGGGCCATGTCGGCGGCGAACTCGCGCTTGCGCTGCGCGGCGCTGTCGAAGCCGACCGGTCCGTCGAGGTCCTCGTCGCGAACGTCATTGGCTACCTTGGCCGTGGCGTCGCGAGCCTCCGTCACCGCGCGGCTGTAGAACTGGCCGGCCCCGTGGGCGGAGCCGACATAGGCGCCGACGATCCGCTGGAGGTGGATCTGCATCGCCCGCTCGCCGAGGCCTTCGTTCAGGCTGCTGGCCGTCTCGACAATCAGGCGCTCGTGAAGATCGCGGATGCCGTCGGTGTCGATGATCGCAAGGCCGAAGCTTTCGGAGATGCGGGCGGCCTGGCTCGTGTCGGGGCAGGCGAACCTGACCATTTCGAGGGTGGTGCCCTTGCGGAGGTGGACGACCTTGGCGGGCTGACGGGGAGCAGCGGCGGGTTTCTTGGTCATCGGGATATCCTTTCCTTCGGTTTCCTGAAGGCCTGGACCGGCTCCTGCCGGTCCTCCCTTCGGGTGCGGTCGAAAAAAACCGGCGGAATGACGGGCGCTTCCAGGTCCGGGGACGCTGAATCGAGCGGAGCGGGTTTGCGCGCAAGCAGGGCTTTCAGCCCTCGCGCAGCAAGCGGACCCGCTTTGTCGAGATCGGCGGCGACTCGGCCGCAACGCGGCGCGCAGCGGCCTGGAAGTGACCGGCCGCCGGTTTACGAGCGCAACAAACCCGAGGGGAGGTCCGGCGCGCCGGAACGATGAAGAGAAAACCGATCGGCAAGGATCGCGATAAACCTGCCGCCGATTCCTCATAAAGCCCTCGGTCGGGGCAACCGGGACAGTACCGTCGCTGTCAGGCTTCGACCGAACGCGCCCAGACTTCCGGCCGCCAGAGCCTGATGAGGTTCTCGATCTCGGCACGGTAGGCCTTTAGGATATTCCGCAGCCGGAGCTTCTGCGAGACGGGCGGCGACGATCGCCATGTCGCGGGCGATGTCACGATCCACCGCGAACATGTCGGCGAGGTCGAATCCGCCGAGGCTGTCGGCATTCCACCACGCGAAGATGAAGTTCGCGACCCGGCGCGACTGGCCGGTGTCGCTCGTCGCGACCTCGAGCAACCGTTCGAATGCAGCGCGCGTGGCGTCATCCATGATCGCAAACCCTCTGGCTGCGGGACGGCGCCATAACGCCGGCGCGATCGCGCGCGGCGTCGCTGGCTGCAGCGGCGCTGTCGAGGCTGCCCTGCGTAAGACCGTGACGCTGGCAGAACGCGGCAATGGCCGCATCCTGCCGGGCGAGCTTGCGGGAAAGGGCGTCAATCTCCGGCTGGCGTTCGGCGGTGATCGCGGCGAGGTTCGCGCGATAGCGCTCGAGGAACGCGCTCGGGTTAGGTGGCCTGCCGCGCCGATAGCATGTGTGCTGCGGCTTCAACTGCGGGATCACCGCGGTCATGCGCCGCGTGATCTGCCGGTCGATCATGTCGAGCTGGCGCTGAATCTGCCGCCGGGCTTCCTCCATGCGGGAGAGGCGAATTACAGTATCGGACGAGGCGCTCATGACGATGTTCCCCGCTGGAAATCGTCATCGATGGCGTGGCGATCCGGATCGATGACGAAGCCGAACCGTCCGACCTTGTATTCAGCCGAGGGAACGAGAAAGCGTCGTTCCTCCACGCCCGGGCCGCGCTGAGAGCCGAGCGTGGCGATACATTCGACGAATCCCTTCTTGCGGTCGGAGGTGATCGCCGAGATGACGATCCAATCCGCGGCGTGCGTCGCCTCGAATGCCCGACGATCTTTTTCATAGGATTCGCCAGGTTGCAGGATCGTGCCGAAGATCGTCTCCCACGCATCCGGCCAGCTGTCCTTGACGGTACGCTCGGCGCAGCGGCGCTCGTAGCTGGTGAACAGATGCGGGAAGGTGATCGCGACGATCGCCCATTCAGCATCTTCCTCATAAAAGCCGCCCTTCGATCGCAGCATCGGATGGACCTGACGGTTTCGCGCGGCCGACAGCTTGAATCCGCCGTGACCGGCGGTGGAATGGGAAACGACGCCCTCGGCATTAACGGTCGCGCCCTGCGAAGCCCCCCAGGGCGTATGAGCGCGCGAATATACCTCAACGCGCCCGAGCGCCTTGCGCTCGCGCTGGTGCTCGGCATTTTCCGCGACCCTTGCGCGGAAAGCGTCTTCGTCGGCGAGCTCGCCCGAACAACCGTAGAAGTCTGCGCGCGTCCATTCGCTCATCGGGCGGGAGATGCGCCAGGCTGTGACGAGGAAATACCGGCCGTCGCGAGCCGGAGCCATGGCGAATGCGGTCTCGCCGACACGCGCAACGAGAAGACCGTCTGCACTGCGGCCAAATGAAGCCCCCGGAAAACCGGGGGCTTCATTGTCTGTGCGAGTGGGAGATAACGCATTCATGCCGCGGTCCTCCCCTCGACAATATCGGCCCCGACTTCATCGGCCGTCACTTCCTCCAGGACGGCGCTTGGATAGCCGTGGCGCGTCAGCCACTCCTGCGCGTCGGCATGGTTCGAGACGAGATAGACGAGCTCCGCGCCGTCTCCCGCCTGGTTGAAGACGCGGATGGATCCGATCACCGGACGTTCGAGGATGGTGAAGTGCAGCGTCGAATCCAGCGAGAAGGTCCGATGGACACGGATCGCGATGACGCCGCCGGCGCCGTAATCCGCTTCATGCAGCGTGAATGACGCCGAGAGCGAGACATTGCCGACGGCTCGGTCGCCCTGCTTGCGGATGAGGCGGCCGCTGCTGTTGTTGGTCTGCCAGGCGGCGATCTTCTTCTTGAAGCGAGCCGGTGGCTGCGGGCTCCGATCAGACCAGGCGATGGTCGAGCCGATGGGAGCGTTATCGAAGATGGTGTGCGCGGACATCGTGTCCTCCGTGTTGGTTCAAGGTGTGGAAACAGAACCGCCGCCGACGAGACCGGCGGCGGCAGATCGTTCGGAAGAAAAAAGCGCGTGGTTATTCGGCCGCCTCCCGGAACGCCTCGGCGTCCTCACCGGACGAGCCATCGGCGATGCCGTCGAGCCCGTCCTCTGCGTCATCGGCATCGTCCGTCGTGCTGGACGCCAGCCATTCGGCGAGCTTCGCCGCATCGGGCGCAAAGAGTGCAGCCGGATGGATGAAACATTCGTCCTTGAAGTGCTCGACGAGCGCGGCGCGGGTATCTTGCACCCGCTGGCGCGGCAGGACCGGCGTGCTCTTGCACGAGCCCTCGAGCGCCGGCCGCGACAGGCACGACAGGAAATCCTCGGTGCCCATGTTCGGCAGGAACTCGTCCGCGCCGATCGTGGCTCCAGCGACGCGAGCGACGACGCCGCTGTTGGTGGCATTCTCCCGGCACGAGAACACGTCGATCAACACGGCGCGCGCCGCAACGCGCAGCGTGTCCCTGTCGAAGTCGAGCGTGCCGTCGGCGTCGAACAGCACGGCCGCGTGTTTCGCCAGACGGCTGTGGCCATAGCTAACGCCGCCGCTTCCCGTGGTGACGGACACGTTCTGGCCGGCGAAAGCGAGGATCAGCAGCGCCATCAGGGTGTCGTCCTCGATCGGCGCCCGGCCAAGCGCTTCGCGTAGCGCGTCGGTGCGGTAATCGCCGATCATCTCGACACCCTTGCGCGTCACATCGGGACGGGCCTTCGAGATCACGCCGACATCCTCTGCGCTGCTCTGCGAGCCGGACGCGGCCTTGCCCTTCGGCTTCTTCGCTTCGGGCATCCGGTAATGCACCGTGTGCACGCGGCCCTCGCGATCGAGATACATCGCCGTGCAATCCGACTTGGTCGGCTTGCCGTAGACCCGCTCGGCCTTCAGCGGCAGCTTCACCTCGCCATAATTGGTGGTCTCGGCGACGATGCCCTTCTTCGGCAGGTTGTTCGCCATCCACTCGTGCTGCGCGCCGAGAAACGCTTCGACGTCCGTCGTGTAACGGCTGTCCTCGTCGGCCGGCGCGAACAGATCCTCGACCCACTGGATTCCGTAGGCCTGTGCGAGATCGGCGCCAAAGTTGGCGTGACGGGCATACATGCGTGTCTTCTGCAACGCCTGGGCAACGCTCCACCACGAGACCTGTGGATCGGCCTTCGACGGCTTGTGCTTCTTCCAAACCTCCTTCTGCTCGTCAGGCGAGGCGGCGGCGATGGTGCGAAGCTGCTGTTCGTTCGGCATGTCGCCCTTGGCCATGTGGTCGAGCATGACCGGCAGCACATTCGCAAGCAGGCGCAGCTTCCTGATCTGGCGCACGGGCAGCGCAAGCGCGACGCCGATCGCCTCCTCGGTCCAGCCGAGCGCGACGAGACGCTCAATCGCACGCCACTGGTCGACCGGATTCATCGCCTCACGGGCAATGTTCTCGATCATCGAGCGCATGGCGCCATTGTCGTCCGCCGTCTCGTCGACGAGCACGTCGATTTCCTTGAGGCCCGCCGCGATCGCCTGCTTCACGCGGCGATGCCCGGAATTGATGATGTAGCCGTTGCCGCCGCCGGATTCCGACGTGATGACGGGCGGCTGCACGATACCGACGGCCTTGATCGTCGCCAGCAGCAGCGCGTCGGCCTGCGGCGCGGACTTCGTCTGTCGCAGGCGGTCGGGATTTTCCTTCAGCCCGCGCGGATCGACCTTGATGAGATGCATGGGAATGCTCCTTTTGGAGGTTGCGGACCGGCGCGACCGGCCCTTTCGCGTCTTCTTTCCGAAGACATCCCCCGACCCGCAGAGCGGACGGGCCGGTGCAACTGCGGCCGAGCATCCCTGCCCGGCAGGACCAGCAGGGCCAAAGCCCTGCGCAGGACGACGGGCCGGGATCGCGGCAGGCCGCGGTTGAACGTCAGCGTCACCGGGCCGCCCGATCTGCGAGCGGGCCTTTCCGCCCCTCCTTTTCCCCCTCTCTTCTTTCCTCCCCCTGCACATCCGTGGGGCGTCAAAGGTCGATCCGACCCCGCCTTTGCTTGATTTGCCCCCATTATGGTGGCATATGGTATGGAGAAGAGGCGTCCGACGTACGATCTTGAAGCGATCAAGACGGCGCTCGGGTCGGCCGAGAGGCTTGCGATCACCTCATCCGCGCTGCGCGACGCCGTCGCTTTGGGCTTCGATCGCGCGCGGGTGGTCCAGACGATCGCAGGAATCGAGCGGCGGATGTTCTACAAGTCGATGACGACCTTCGCCGATCATCGCGTCTGGCAGGACGTCTACCACGTCCCGGCGCGCGGCGTGACGATCTACGTGAAGATCCAGGCGGACGTCGTGACCGAGTTCACGGTCATGTCGTTCAAGGAGCAATGACCATGGCGGCATCGAAGATGGACGTGCCCAACACAATGGTCTCTCCGGAGACAGGAGAGACGCTGCGCCGCGGCGTTCGTCCCTTAATCGTGACCTACAAGGGTAAGAGCATCACGGTCGAACTGCCCGGTTATTATCCGGACAATGGCGACGACGGCATCCATGTCGGTGACGACATGGCGATCACCGATGCGGCGCTTCGGATTTTGAAGGAAGAGATCGAAGGCATTCCCTCTCCCGCCACGATCAGAAGAGTGCGCGAGAAGCTCAAGCTGTCGCAGCGCGAGGCGGGCGGTCTGCTCAAGGTGGGCGAGAACGCCTTCGATAAATACGAGCGGGGCCTGGTCGAGCCAAGCGGTCCGACCAGCCAGTTGTTGCGGCTCCTCGACCAGCATCCGGAGCTGCTCGAGGACTTGCGCGAGAGCGCCTAAGCAGCGATCGACCTCGCCTCGCCGGCGCCCTCGATGTCCGAGGCAAGCGCTTTGTCGATCTCGGCGAGTTGCCTCCGCTTGCCGGCGAGTTCGCCGGCGAAGGCGAAGTCGCCGCCTTCGCGCGACTGGTAAGCGACAAGCCGCCGGCGGGCATCGGCAAGACGCTGGCGATAGCGCTCTTGCTCTCCCTCGAAATCGGCAAGTGCATGCTCGAGGCGGGAGACCGCGCCGAGCGGCGTCACCGTGACCGGTAATTCGATCTCGTATTCGGCGCCGGTTCGCAACAGCATGGTGGAATAGCGATAGCCATCGCGTCCGAAGCGCTCGCCCGAATATTCAAGATCGAAGCCGCCAATGGAAGCGATGGTCGTTTCGCCTTGCTGCTGAAGCTGGATCAGGGTGAGGATCTCGCGCATGAGGGCGCGGCCGGCCTGCTTGCGCTCGACATAGCGCTGTCCCTTCACGCTCATCGCAAAGGACTCGCCGTACGTCGGCGAGAGCTGTTCGATGTCCTGGCCGATCTCCACGATACGCCGCGTCGCATGCTCGATCTCGCGCTCGGCATCGCGGACCTGGCGGCGGATCGCGTGCTGGTCGTCGACATGGGCGGCGCGGAGGCGTTCGAGCCGCGCGATATCGGCTTCCAACCCCGCCTTCTGCATCAGGCGCTGATCGCCGGACGCGATGGCCTTGGCCATGGCGAACTGGTTGGCCTGTCCCTCGCCGAGGTCCTCGAGCCGCCGGATCGACGTGTCACCGGAGAGCGCCGCTGTAATGAAGCGGGCCTTACGCTCGTTGTTCTGCCACATGGTCGCGTCGAGCGACCCTTCGGTGGCGTAAGCAAAGATATCGACCTCGTCGTGCTGGTTGCCCTGCCGGACGATGCGGCCTTCGCGCTGCTCGATCTG
This sequence comes from Nitrobacter hamburgensis X14, assembly GCF_000013885.1. Classification (NCBI taxonomy): domain Bacteria; kingdom Pseudomonadati; phylum Pseudomonadota; class Alphaproteobacteria; order Hyphomicrobiales; family Nitrobacteraceae; genus Nitrobacter; species Nitrobacter hamburgensis. The sequence continues at coordinate 107,412 of NC_007961.1, read as the reverse complement.
CGAGGGCAGCCAAGGGACATCGAGATGGTGCAGCGCCTTCAGGCGAAGCTGCGCGTTGACGCCGGTGCCCATCGTGTCGGACGAGCCGATCAGGAACCGCACCTTGCCGGCGCGCACGTCGCCGAACAGACGCTGCTTTGCCTCGGACTTCCTGTAGTCCTGCATGAAGGCGATCTCGGACGCCGGCACGCCCATGCGCACGAGTTCGTCCCTGATCCAGCGATAGGCCGAGAAGCCGCGGCTTTTCTCGACGCTGATCGTACCGAGATCAGAGAAGATCATCTGCGCGGCGCCGGGGAGCTCAAACGGCTTGCCGTCGGAACGGATATAGGCGTTGCCGGCAGTCTCCTGCCAAATGCGGATTGCATTGGAGATAAGATTGTTGAGCTTGTTGTGCGGCTCGCTGTCTTCGTCGGCATCGACCAGTCGCAGGTCGATCGCCGCGTGGCGACCATCGGTGATGACGGAGAGCAGGATGTCGTCGCCCGGCTCCGGCGGCCGGTCGCGCTCCTCAATGGCCTTGATGCGCTCGTCGAGCAGGACCTGATAGCGCTTGAAAGCGGCGGTCGGCTTCGCGGTGAGGATCTGGCGCTTGCCGGTCGAGATCGCCGGCACCTTCACGTATTGCCGCAAATCCTCCGGCGTCACCACGTCCGCGAAGCTGCGGAACATGGCGATCAGCTCGGGAACGTTGACGAAGGTGGCGAAGCGTGTGACCGGCTTGTATTTACCTGAGGGTTGGAGCTCGAGCTCTGTCGAGACGTCGCCGAAGGTCGACGCCCATGCATCGAATTCGTGCAGGCCGCGCTCGGACAGTGCGGCGTAGCCGAGATAGCGCTGCACCGAGAACATCTCGCCGAGTGTGTTGGTGATCGGCGTGCCGGAGGCGAGCACGAGCGCCCGGCCCGGATTCTTTGTCTCGATGAAACGCGACTTCACGTAGAGGTCCCAGGCGCGCTGCGAGCCATTCGGGTCGACACCCTTCAGCGTCGACATGTTGGTGGCGAAGGAGAGCTTCCGGAATTCCTGTGCCTCGTCGACGATGACCTGATCGACGCCGATCTCGGAGACGGTGAGAAGATCGTCCTTGCGGGTCGCGAGCGACTCCAACCGCTCCTTCAAGCCCTCTTTCAGCCGTTCGAGTCGCTTGCGCGAGACACGGTCGTCGCTCTCGACCTTGGTCAGCAAGGTCTCATACAGCTCCAGTTCGTCCTGGATCATCTGCTGCTCAAACGCCGACGGGACGCCGATGAAGCGAAACGCGCTATGCGTGATGATGATCGCGTCCCAGGTCGCCGTCGCGGCGCGCGACAGGAAGCGCTGGCGCTTGTCCTTCGTGAAGTTGGTGTCGTCGGCGACCAGAATGCGAGCCGAGGGATAGAGCGCCAGGAACTCGCGCGCCGCCTGCGCCAGGCAATGGCCAGGAACGACCAGCATCGCCTTCGCGATCAGGCCGAGCCGGCGCTGCTCCATGATGGCGGCGGCAAAAGTCATGGTTTTGCCGGCGCCGACGGCGTGGGCCAGATAGGTCGAGCCGGCCGCCACGATCCGCCAGATGCCGCGCTTCTGGTGCCCATAAAGAGAAAAGGCGCCAGAGGCGCCCGGGAGCTTCAGATGCGAGCCGTCGAAGGCTCGTGGCGCGATGTTGTTGAAGCGGTCATTGTAGACCCGCGCCAGACGGTCGGTGCGATCCGGATCGGACCAGATCCAGCGCTGGAATTCATCCTTGATCTTCGAGAGCTTCGTTTTCGCCGCCTCGGTGTCGACGACGTTGAGCACACGCCGCTCACTGTCGACGTCCTTGATCGTGTCGAAGATCTGCGGGACCCGGCTGTTCAGCGCATCGGCCAGGAGTTCGCCGGCATGGCGGCGATCGGTGCCCCATTCCGACGTTCCGGCGGCCATCCATCCGAGCTGGCGTGCCTCCACGGTCCACGACGCCAGTTCCTGCATGTGGTGGATCTTGATCTCGGCGCCCATCGTCTCGTGCACGAAGGCGACGATGTCGGCGGCCGGAATCCACGGCGCGCCGAGGCGCGCGGTGATGTCGGAGGGCCGCAGATCGGCAGGCTGCACGCCCTGAAGCGCGGTGACATTGCGCTGATAGGACGGGTCAAGCGCCGCGGCGGCCTCTGCCGCCCTCAGCTTGTCGCGGACATGGCCGGAGAGATAGGCGTCGGCCGTCTGCCACGAGCCGTCGGCCGGATCGCGGAAGATGGCGCTGCCGAGCTCAGCGATGACGTCCTGCCCATCACGATGCAAGAGTTCCGCAATATGGTCGACATCGACGCGCGCGCGTTCGTTCAGAACGACGGCAAGGGCGTCGGCCGCACTGGTGATGACCGGCGGCGCGGGCGGAGAGATCACCCGCTTCGTGAAGATCGGACCCGGCTTCGCCGTATTGGTCTCGAGGTCATAATCCTCGATCGAGGCGACCAGCCAGCAATCAGGATCGTCGAGGAAGGACTGGATGTTCGGACGCCGATGCGTCTCGCGCACCTCGCCCGTTTCCTCGTCTTCCGTCGTGGAGACCGTGGTGAAGTTGATCGGACCGAAGTCGCGGACGAAGTTCGACCAGGCAATGCGCAACCTGACCTGCGCCTCCTTCCACGGCCGGTCGAGTTCCTGGGCCTTCAGCACCCCGCGCACGGCATCGCGGATCGGGATCAGCTTTTTGATGATGCGGACATGCTTCTCCGGGATGCCATCGGCGCTGCGGCCGTTGCGTACTTTCACGGCGACGGGCTGGCCATCGAGGACTTGCATCAAGCCGCGGGCCTTGTCGAAGAAATAGCTGCCCTCGCGCACATGCCGCTCAGACGGCAAATCGGCGCCTGTCTGGTCGTCTCCGTCCCGCAGATCAGGGTCGATCACATCGGGTTCGACGCCGTAGATCGCTTCCGGAAGAAGGTTGACGGCGTCGGCGAGCGCCACGCCGAGACTCTCGCCGCGGCGCGGACGGCAAGTGTACATCTCACCGAAAGGTCCAGAGGCGAGCGCGTGCGTGCCGAGCACGAAGTCAGGATGCTGCACAAGCCATCGGTTCACGCGAATGGCAGCTTCGTCCTCTATCGCGGGACGAACCTCCTCGATGTCGAGCCAGGACAGGTCGCCTTCGGGTTCGGCGATCTTCCGCTTTCGGAAGAACAGCAGGTCGACGACGACGTCCGTGCCGGCGCTGGCGCGGAAGCTGCCCTCGGGCAGGCGGATCGCCGCGATCAGGTCTGCGGATTTGGCGATGTGCTCGCGGGCGGAGGAATCCGCTTTGTCCATGGTGCCGGAGCTGGTGACGAAGGCGGCGAGCGCGCCGGGCTTCAGCAGGTCGATCGCCCGGGCGATGAAGTAATCATGCAGGCGCAGGCCGCGTGAGCGATAGGCGCGATCCGAGCGCACCGTGCGATCGGAAAACGGCGGATTGCCGATTGCGAGGTCGAAACTCGCAGGCAGCTCTGTGCGAGCGAAATCGCCGCGGATGATCCGCGCCCGCGGCTGCAACAGGCCCGCGATGCGCGCCGTGACCGGATCGAGCTCGATGCCGGTGACGTGCGAGGTTTTGCGCAACCCCTCCGGCATCAGCGCCGGAAACAGACCGGTGCCGATGCCGGGCTCGAGCACGCGGCCGCCGCGCCAGCCAAGCCGTTGAAGCCCGCGCCAGATCGCGCGGATGATGAACTCCGGCGTGAAGTGTGCATACTGCGTGCAGCGCGCGAGCGAGGCATGGTCGAGATCGCCGACCGCATCCTCTAGGTCCTCGCCGATCTCCTCCCAGCCCTTGCGAAACGCGGCCTCACCAAGCCGCCGGAAGACGAAGTTGGCAAGCTCGGATGCGCCGAAGCCGGTGAAGCGGATCAACTGTTTCTGCTCTTCAAGACTCGCCGGACGCTCCTCGGCCTCGATCGCGGCTGCGAGGCGAACGGCGGCGATGTTGTCGCGGGCGCGGTCCTTCCAGCTCTTCGCCAGGGCGCGGTCGCCGGCAAGATGGAAGTTTGCGCCGCGCTCGCGCCGCGCGGATGGTGCGGACCGCGCGACCGCCGCGACCGGGATCGCGGGGGCCGGAGTAGCCGGATCGGGATCGTCGTCATCGTCCGGATCGAAGGTGTCGCCAGCGAAGGCGGTGACGCCGAGGCCGAGGCCGGATGACACCGCGGTGTTGCCGAAGAGGTCGAGGGTGAAAGGGTCGTCATGCGCCATTGGAAACTCTCCTTGTGATGAGGGCGCGTGCCGTCGTCCCGCTGGCTGGCAGGCGACGGCGTTCGCATCGGTCGGATTGGAGCGGCCGGTTTCGCCGGCAGCGGAAACGCGAAGCCCGGCGTGCGGCCAGGCTATCGCGAAGTTCGCGTGGTCTCGCGACCTATGAGGTCGCTTCGGAGGGAGAAGCTCGGGGAGCGGATGATTCCTTCGCGGCCTCGTTCCAGAACTCTTCAAGCACGTCGACAGTGGAGCGACAGCGGATGGCGTTGGCGGTGATGAGCATCACGCTGCCGCCAAAAACCGTCCGGCCGCATTTTCGTGCAGATATAAAACGTCGTGACCACGATCTCGTCGATCGTGGCTGAGCGGCGCACGATGTCCTGAAACATCCGGTCTCAACCGCAGTCGCCTTCCGTGAGGTCGACGTCGATGTCGTCCGGCGGGTCGTCGCCCGCTTCTGCGTCAGATCGCGCGAGCAACGCACTGACATGTTTGCCGATGCTGCTTTCGCCGTGGTCGCGCGACGCGTCGCAAGCGGCACGTAGATCGTCAACCGACAAAGTGACGATGTCGCTCGGTCCGCACCAAATATGAAAATAGACACCGTCCTCCTCATCCTCCGCATCGAAGGCGAGACCGAGGATCAGCCGCTCCAGCGGCGTGATGTCCGCGGCGGGAATATTCGGCTGCACGACGGTCGGTGAGTGGTAGTCTGCCATGACATCCTCCCTCACGCCGCGATCGCGTCAGGCAGATAGCGCAGATGTACCGGCAGCTTCGCCGAGATCTCGGCGTCGGTGAGCTGGTCGAGAAGCTTCAGCATCGTGCCGCGCTGCCCGCCGTAGACCAACACCGTGCGCCTGCCACGCAGGTGCTCGGCCCAGCCGTCGTCTGCATAGCCGCGATAATCGTCATGCGTGCTCGACCAGATGTGCTCGAGCCTCTCCTCGCGCGTCATCGCCTTCAGCGGCCGCGATTCCCGTTCGACGATTGCGGCGCGCATGCGGTCGGGCGAGCCTTTGTCGAAGAGATCGCAATAGGCGTGGAAGAAGCGCAAACGATCATCGATCGTGAGTGAAAAGAAGACGCTGGTGATCGAGTCAGTGAGGAATTCGCGCAGCGCGAACATCTCAGCCTTGATCCAAAGCGGCGGCAGGATCGCCAACATGGTATCATGGCCGACCTGGTCGATTTCGAACCATTTTCCGCGATAGAGAGCGGCATCGTCCGACGAACGTTTCGCCCGCTGTGCGTGGCGGTCGAACATGCGAAACATCTGCCGGCGGTCGGCGATGCCCTGATAGACTTTGCGGATCGGAGAGAGGGTCATGAGCGGGCTCCTTTCAGCCTCGTCAGGCCGGAGCGCGGCTCATCCTTCCGATTTCGCCATCACCTTCAGCCCTTCCTGACCTCCACCCGCGGCCGCCTCTCCGGTCCGGCGGGTCAAGGGCCGCGGCACGCGGGCGAAGCTTCACCCTTGACGCGACGGCCGGGCATGCGGCAGCCGGGTTTCCCATTTCTCTTCTCCCCTTCGTTCCCGATCTTTCCGCTCCTTCGCCTTAAGCTCGGCATTCCAGTCGACCTCCGTCGGACGAAGGCGCTCGAAGCCGCACCCGGTCTCGCTCGCTGCCGCCATCAGGCGATCCGCGTATTTATCGCCCTGCGCATTGCTGTCGGTCGCAGCGATAAGCGATGCGCCCGGCCGCACCAGGAGCGCTCGGATCGCGGCCTCCGTCGCCGGTGACCAGCCGCCGCCCGTGCTGAGATAGAGGCTGTTGGACCGGACGCACTCCAGCGCAGCGAGGCTCATGGCGTCGATCGCCGCTTCGGTCACGCAAATACGCGGCGCGTCAGCCCGACCGAACCGGAACAGCACCTTCGCACCCCCGGTCGAGAAGCCGCGCCATTGCGGCCCGCGCTCCTCCCAGCCGGTGACCATGCCGTTATCATCCACATGCGCCGCCCACATGCTGCCGCGAGGCCCTTCGCGGAGTAGGTCCTGCGCGATTGCAGCGCGGATGACGGTCTCCGCAACATCGCGTTCGTCGCGCAGATAGCGCCATGTCGCGGACCCTCGCCATGGGATACGCCGCGCGCGCCAGCGGTCGGGAATGCCAAGATCGCGATCTTGCGCGCGCGAACGCCGTATCCATACCGGCTCGACCGGCACGAAACCGACGAGGTCCGAGACCCGTTTCAGCACCTCGGCAAAACCGATGCCGTCGAGATGTTCGACCAGGGAAAACACGTCGCCCTTGGCATCCGACAGTGCATCGAACCAGCCCTTGCCGCCGTGGATCACGATGATGATGTCGTCAACGCGCCGGTATTTGATCGCCTTGCGCGTACTCTCCTTGATGTCGATCGTGAACCCGGCCTGTTCGAGTACCGCCGCGCAGAGCACACGGTCTTTCAACTCCTCGATATCCTTCTTTTCCATTGCCTTTCTCCGGCGCGTCTGCGCGCCGGACCTTTCCCGCTTGATTTTCCTTGTCCCGCACCTCGCGGGACCCACTCGCCTCCGCCGCGAAGGGCGAAGGGGGCAAGGGCGCGGCTGGCAACTGGTGAATCATGCGGGGCGCGCAGCGCCATCGCATCGGCCAGCCGCGGCGCAGCTTCCCTTGCCGCCGCCCGCTCGCAAGCGGCACGCGGCCGTCTGGGCGAACCCGGCTCAATGAGCCGGGCCGAACTGATGCGGATCGTATTCGTGAACAACCACGAGATCAGCGTCGTCGAGTTCGTCGCTCGGCATGACGCCGTATTCTCCATCGACCTCGAACAGCGTGACCGGGACCATGAGGGTGCGGGCGAGTTCGAACGCGTTTAACTGGGCGAGAGAAAGATCGTACGACATTTGAGGGCTCCATCTTGTGAAGCGAGGCCGATCCCCGCTCGATGGCGTCCGTCAGTGTCCTCAACCGGCCGCGATCACCGCGTAGGCGGAGCCGCAGCGGCGGCATGCTCGCATAGCCGACCCCTGATGAGGGTTGATCGTGGAAGGCCGTGCGGAGGACCAGGAAAGCCATCCACGGAGAGCGGGGTCGGACCTGCTCCAACGGTGGTCCGCACTCTCCTGCACGCGCTTTTCCGGGTCAGAGACTCGCAGCATCGCGCCGGCAGATACGTGGTCCGGCCGCCGCAGCTCAGGTCGGAAGGAGGAAATGCGTTGTCGGCCGAAGCGATATCGGCGCTTCCGCTCAGTCAGTCGTCGCCGCGAACAATTGGAGTCTCATCGTCGACGAACCACCGGCCATGAGAGCTGCATAGAAGATCGTTCGGGCGTAGCAACTGCACTGTCGAGCGCGTGGGAAGTGGTCAGTCCGTTTCACTTCTTCGTGCTGCCTTCGCATCAAACACGCGCAGTCACGTTGGATGACCTCGCCTGGCCGCACTCCATCGTGGCGCGCAACTACACGCCGACTCCGCAGAAGCGCGAGCCAGGCAGAACAGCTTGCGGCAACGATCATCACCCGAGTGGGCAGAAACGCGGTCTGGCGGCTCCGGTCGTCGGCGCGCGAGCGCCCGCGACTAGTACCCGGAATCATAGCTGAGTGATACGGCGGCCTTGGAAGCGACGTTGACGGACCTTTTTCTTGGTCCAGAGGAAGGGCTCGGCTTTGTCGTTGTACGCGTTGACGTAGGCATCGATGTGCTCCTGAAGCTGCTTGAGGCTTGTGAAGGAGGCTCCGCTAAGCGACTGGCCCTGTAATATCGAGAACCATACCTCGACCTGATTGAGCCAGGACGCGCTTGTCGGCGTAAAATGAAATTGCACGTTGGGGTGGGCCTTGAGCCAGTGCTCGTTTTTCTTGTGGGTGTTGAGGTTGTCGAGGATGACGTGAATCTTTCGGTCCGGAAAGGCCGCGGTGACGCTGTTCATGAAGTCAAGAAACTCGACGCGGCGACGGCGTTTTGAATGAGCCGCGATGATCTTTCCGGTGGCAACTTCGAGGGCCGCAAACAATGTTGTAGTGCCATGCCGCTTGTAATCGTGGCTCTGGCCGGTCAAGGCGCGGCCATTGGGTAACTTCAGATAACCCTGCGCTCGCTCCAATGCCTGGATCGAAGGCTTCTCGTCCACGCATAGCACGATGGCCTTTGCGGGCGGGGCGACGTAAAGGCCAACAACATCGGCGGCTTTGGCCGTAAAGTTCGGGTCGTTGCTTTCACACCAGGACTTGCGAGCCGCGAGATCAATCTTGTGGCTGCGCAGGAACCGCCAGACATATTGGACGTCAACATCGCCCCAGCGCCCCGGCCAGCAGAGGGCCGGTCCAGCGCGCAAACCCTTGCGGGGGCGGCTTGTCCAGCAGCTTCAGAATCCGCTTGTCGGTAGCCTTCGTATAGATCGGCTGCTTGCCGGGTCGCGGCTTGTCTTGCAGCCCTTCAAGGCCATGATCGGCATAGCGGTGCCGCCAAAGGCTGACAATCCGCGGCTGGACCCCGACTTCTTTGGCGATCGAGCGGGTGCTGCGCCCGTCCGCCGCCAACAGAACTATCCGCGCTCGCTTCAAATCGCGCTGCAACGTCACCGGTGAGCGACAACACGCCTCAAGCACATTGCGATCTTTCCTCGAAAGGCGAACTTCTCTTGCTTCGGGGATCATCCCGATCTTGAATCACGACTCACCTTCTAAGAAAAGGAGGTACTAGGCTCATCTGTGGACGCCCCGGAAGAAGCAAGGGCTAATTGGCTTTCTGACGCAGTTAGTCGGATGCTGCCATCTGTCCGGCTTCAAGATGCGGCGATGATGCGCCGCGGGCGCACAGGGGAGTTCGCGGACCAGCTCCCATATCAGGACTGCGTGCTTCGAAGCACAGTGACCCTATCTGGTTTTGCCGGCCCCGTCTCGTCGACCATTGCGCCGTATTTGCCTTCGCCCTCTACTCCTTCGACAACCTCACGCTCTAATCGCTTACGTAGCGGCTAAAGCGGGAGCTCGGTAAACTTCGTTATGCGCGAGCAGCGCTCACACGGTTCGCTCCATCTTGTTTGCGAGCGCGGTAAGGAACGCATGACCTCGCATGACCGCCAGATCGCGCTGCAGCCGTCCTCCGATCGTCTCGTTCTCGCCCCGCAGCCTGTCGCGCTGACGATTGCAGCATTGCTCCTCCAGCCAGGTGTTGAACGCATCCCATGTCGCAAACTGCGGGATAGGAACGCCCGCTGTCGTTACCGGTCTCGACAGGTATACTGTGCGTCGCAATTTCGTCCTCGGCTCATTGATCACCTCACCGGTAGATTCCGACACGATAACTGATGTCGAGTCGGTCTAAGCGTTGGGCCCTATGGTTTTCGCCCGATAGATCCACGAAGGCACTGGCAGGTCATTTCGTCTTCCTGAATTCGCGTTTTGAGACGATGGCAATGACCGCATCCAAGGACAGCCGTCCGGGCCCCAACGCCATGATCGCGAGCGCCATCGACGCCCACGGCAGATGGAAATTCGCCCACCCCTCGGGCACAGTGAGTTGAATGATGCCGGTCATCACCAACAGCGCGAGCGCAACGAAGCGGGTGCCCAGGCCGAGGACCAGCAAGATCGGCAGTGTGATCTCCGCCATTCCGACCAGATGCGCAACGACGTCCGGCATCGGGAACGGGTACTCGTTGCCGAAGATGTGGAGTTTGAACATATCTGAGAAAAGAAACTCCGTGCTCGGCGACAGCGACAAGAACCCATCCCAGCGGGTGAGTCCTGATTTGAAGAACGGCACCGCAAGCGCAATCCGCAACATCGGCGGCGCGACTGCCAGCCCGATCACGGTGAGCCATGAGGCCAACGTCTCAATGATCTTGCCGATGCGGCTCGACGAGATGGACAACCGCGGGTGTGACGTGTCGACGTTCATCGTACCACTCCTTTTGCCTCGAAGCGGACGCCCGAATGGGTCTGATAGGCGCAGAGCGCTCCCGCCTCGATAAGGCCAGCGATAGTGCTCGAGAGATCGAAACGGCCGTCACACTCGCCGGCGAGTTCGGCGGCTTTCGCGACCGTGTGACGTGCACCGATCGCGTCGATGAAATCGGGAGCCCCCGGCGAGAGAGAGCGAACCTGGACGACAGCGTCGGGACGGGCGACGAGCGCGGTCTCACCCTCGCCATCGAACACAACCTCGCCGGAGTCGCTGTCGCGAACGTTCATGTTCCATATTGTGAGAGCCGGCATCGCCGACCGGACGACGCGGACGGACGGGTGCAGCTGCAAGCGCAGGCTGGGGTACTGGTCGATCGGCACTTCACTGAAAGAGCTCGCCGTCAGCGCGCACGCGTCCCGAGCGTGATAAGCCTCGGCCCAGGCCCATTCGATGCGCGCGACGTCGGCCAGGTAAGGCAGGCTCGATGCCAGACGAAACGTCTCGATGAAGGCCGGAAAGCGTCCTCCATACTCCACGAGAATAGGCGACCGGGGCGGCTCGATGCGCACGTGGACGCCGGCCATGGCATCGAAGAATTCGTCGCCGACGAGCCGTCGAACCGCGGGATACACGGCCCGCAGGATTTCGATGAGGCCGACCACGACATTGTTTCGATAGACGGCGAAGCGCTTCGGGCACGGATCGCCATCGGGTCCGACGACTCCGGTCGGCGCCGGCTGCTCCGGATCAAGCAGCGCCGCGGCGAATTCTTTTTGCCTATCAACCGACAGCGCCATAGCTCCGTTCCTCCGCATGCGAGAGATCCATCAGCATCTCGGCCATTCTCGCCTCCGCCTGGAGCTCGGACCACGTGGGAATATTCGCGTCCCATTCGATCAGCGTTGGCGTTGGCGTTGGCCCTATGCGCTTCATGACGTCGCGAAAGAGATTCCAGACCAACTCGTCGACGCCCTTGTCATGGGAGTCGATCAGCAAGGGCCGTCCCTTGTCGTCGACCTGGCGTGTATGGCCAGCGAGATGGATCTCCTGGACGGAGCGAAGCGGAAAACTGTCGATGTAGGCCGTCGTGCCCCACTGTTGATTGGTGCAGGCCACGTAGACATTGTTCACATCGAGCAGCAAACCACAGCCGGTCCTGCGGGCAATCTCGGTGATGAAATCTGTTTCGCTCCATGTGCTTTCCTCAAACCAGACATAGGTCGAGGGGTTTTCGAGGAGCATTTGACGGCCGAGAACAGTCTGCACTTGATCGATATGTTCGACCACGCGAGATAGTGTCTCGTTTGTATAGGGAGTGGGCAGCAAATCGTTGAAGAATCTGCTCTCGTGTGTGGACCAGGCGAGGTGTTCAGAAAATAATCCCGGCTGATATCGCGCGATAAGGCTTGAAAGCCTCTTCAGGTGCTCGTTATCGAGAGGCATTGTGCCGCCGATCGACAGACCCACGCCATGTAAAGACAGCGGATAGAGCTCACGGATCTGCGTTAGATATCGATGCGGAGGACCACCCGCGCCCATATAGTTCTCGGCATGGACCTCGAAGAAGCCGATATTGGGTGTGTGATCTAGGATGTGCTGATAGTGCTCTGCTTTGAGGCCGACACCAGCTCGCGCTGGAATAGCGGTCCGATCCGAGAAAGCTTGTGCGCGTGCCATGAGCGCCTCCCGATGCGCGTTGGGGGAAACACGGGCGGACGCACAGGGCCGTCCGCCCGTCGATGCTTCAGGCTGACTTGGGCTTGAGGCTGCCGACGCCATTGGGCGTCTTGATCGTGGTGCAGGTCCCCTTGGGCTCGAGCTTGAAGGCATTGCCCTGATAGTCGACCGTGCTCGTGCCGGCGCAGGTCGTGCCGGCACCTGCGTAGCAGTCGTTCTGGCCCTTCAGCGCGACGCCAAAGCACATTTCCATCTTGCCGCCCTTGACCGTCTCTTTGGTCATGGCCCGCTTCTTCATCATTTGTTCCTTGGTCATCATAGGCTTATCCTGCGCCATGGCAGTCGAGGCCGCGAAGGTGCCCAGGGCAAAGGCGAACGCGCTGGCGACAAGCACCGGATTTGTGGCTTTCATTTCGAATCCTCCAAACAGGGTTGACCAGCGACAGGCATCGTGCGCCGGCGGCAAGCCGACGTGGCCTGCTCACCTAAAAGTTCGCTCCGTCGCAAGAATGGTTACGCACAATCGGAAAGCGGAGGATCGGCCCCGGGCAGCCCACTATGGCCGAGATATGGCGAAACCGGGTTTTGTGCGGTCTGCAGACAAGGACCGTGACGACCCGACGGTTTGAGCAGCAAAGCAGGTCGTGCGCTGAGGCGCCTGTCTATGTAAGCTGCTCACCTAACCTTCGCGTGTTGAGGAAAGTCATGGCCCATTCAGCCATCGCGAGAGGGTTCGCCCCCGGCAAGCCGCATCGGCTACGACAAGGTCGCATCCGATTTCGAGAGTCTGCCGATCGGCAAGCCTTGCGAGCCGTAGTGTTGCGCAATGCTGCGATGGTCACGCGCGGATTCGCGTCGCGGTCCCAAAGGTTACGTCCCCCCGACAAAAAGAAAGTTCCTGCCACAAGGCGCTGTCAGAGCTACGGTGGAGCAACGCGGCAAGACGAAACGTCGGATCGCGCCGCCAGAACTATGAGGAATATGGCCGATGGCACCGGGCCGCCACAAGGATAATCCGACGTTGAGACTTGTTCGTGAAGGTGACACCAGCCGTCGTGCTGAGAATGCCTCGACAAAGCGCGACGTCGAATGGTCGATCTACATGGCGCGGGCGCAGAGCGGCGACCAGGATGCCTATAGCCGGCTGCTGACCGAGATCACGCCTTATCTGCGCACTTTAGCAGGTAGGCACCATCGCTCTCCCCAGGATGTCGAAGATACGATCCAGGACATCCTTCTGACGATTCACTCAATTCGGCAGATCTACGATCCGACACGACCGTTCACGCCCTGGCTTGTCGCAATAGGCCGCCGGCGGATCATCGATCGGCTGCGGCGGCAGGGGCGCTCGACCGTCCGCGAGACGCCCTTGAACGAAGACCATGAAACCATTGTGGAGGTTGAAGCGAACATAGAGACAAGAGCCGATGGACGCTCGCTGCGTGAGGCGGTCGACAAGCTGCCGCCAGGCCAGCGGGAGGCCATCACCCTCCTGAAGCTCCAGGAGATGTCGTTGAAAGAAGCTGCGGAGCGAAGCGGAATGTCCATTGCGGCACTCAAAGTTGCGACACATCGGGCTCTGAAGAGCCTGCGGACGATTCTTGGCAAGGATGATAATTCGTGATCGCGACCTCGGACCTGATTGCATCTCTCAGCGCTCATGCGACACCCGTGCGCCGCCTTCGGCCCCCGCTTGTCCGGGCGTGTTGCTGGCTCTCCCTAGCCTTCCTGATTCTTGTCCTGTTGGGCGTCAGCCACGGCTTGCGTCCGGACTTCGCAAAGCAACTCGGTGATCGCGCCTATGTGGTTGGGCTCGTCGCCTCCCTCCTGACGGGCGTATTCGCGACCGTCGCTGCCTTCATGCTCAGCCTCCCTGATCGGTCACGCCTTTACGCGCTTTTGCCGGTGCCGAGCCTGCTGGTCTGGATGCTGACCATTAGCGTCGGTTGCTTGACCGATTGGGTCGCTGTGGGGCCCGAGGGGATGAAGATGGACGAAGCGGCATCGTGTTTCGCCACCCTGGTGCTGACCAGTCTCCCACTGTCCTTGGCGCTCTTGGTGATGCTCCGCTACACGGCAAGCCTGCGTCCCGCCACTGTGATTTGGATGGGCAGCCTCGCTATCGGTGCGCTGACAGCCAGCGCCCTTACGCTGTTTCATGACATCGACGCGACGGTCATGATCCTCATGTGGAATCTTGGCGCGGCCGGGTTGATCGTTGCGCTTGGTCGGATCTTCGGGCACCGGATGTTGTCCTGGGTGGCACCCAAGCCGCTGGGCCGTGCCCCATGATGTGGGTCCATCCGTTCTTGCGCATCGCAACAGCGGTCCTCGTTTCAGTGGCGGCAACGCTCTCGAGCGCGACTGCGCACCCCGAATCGCTCGATCCGCCGACGCTGCGCAACGGGATAAGCCAGTTCGTTCTGGAGGAGCCGCTTAGGCCTGCGCCGCTCATGCGACTCCGCGGCCTCGACGGCCGCACCCTGAGTATGGACAAGTTCTACGGAAAGGTCGTTCTCCTCAATTTCTGGGCCAGTTGGTGTGCTCCTTGTGTGGAGGAAATGCCGTCTCTCGAGGCGCTTGCAGCGAGTCTTCCGTCTGACCGCTTCGTCGTTGTCGCGGTCTCACTCGACAGCGGCGATGGTCGGCAGGTGAAGTCGTTCGTCAAGCGACACAATCTTCGGCATCTGACCGTCGTGCGCGATCCCAACCACGAGTTCGGTGCGTTGACCAGTGAGGGGAAGCCGGAACCAACCATGCCCGTCTATGGCTATCCAACCACCTACATCCTGGACAAGCGGGGCTTGGTCACGGGGTTTCTGGTGGGTCCCACGACGTGGGATTCTCCTCTCGCGCGGTCGTTCATCGACTATTTCATCAATCTCAAGTGACGGCTTCGCCGTTGGCTCACGAAACAGAGCGGAGCACGGATGACGATTTTAGGTATACTCGGCGGAAGCGGCGTTTACGACATCGCCGAGCTGGAAGATCCAACCTGGTTGAGGATCGAATCGCCTTTTGGCGAGACATCCGACGAGTTCCTGTTCGGCACGCTGGACGGTCTTAAAGTCGTCTTTGTCCCGCGCCATGGCCGCGGCCATTGAACCGCGCCGGGTTTGCCGGAGGCCATTTGGTTTAAGTTACGCGGCCATGCCTGATTGTTCCAGCATGGCGCAGTTGGCGGGGCCTCAAGGCCATGTCGTGGGAATCGACGCAACGCCAGAGCAGCTCGCGATCGCGCGAGCGCACGAGAACTGGCACCGGGATCGGTTCGGCTATCCGAAGTCCACAGTGACTTTTGTCGAGGGTGACGTGTCGCGCCTCGACGAATTGAGCTTCGACAATGACAGCTTCGACCTGATCGTATCCAACTGCGTGATCAACCTGATACCTGATAAAGCAGCGGTCTTCGCCGCAGCCTATCGTCTCCTCAAGAAAGGCGGCGAGCTCTATTTCTCCGACATCTACTCGGACCGGCGCGTCCCTGCGGTATTGCGGGCAAACCCGATCCTGCACGGCGAATGTCTCGCAGGTGCGCTCTATTGGGGCGATTTCCTCAACCTGGCGAAGTCCGCAGGCGACCCGCGTCTAGTCAGCGATCGCAGCCTTGGGATCAATGATCTCGAAATCGCCGAACTTGTCGGTCCCGTCGAATTTTATTCTGCAACCTACCGTCTCTTCAAACTCGACGGGCTGGAATCCGCTTGCGAGGATTACGGGCAGGCCGTTCGCTATCGCGGGACGGTCCCCGAGGCTGTACACAACTTCGTCCTCGACAAACATCATGACATCGATGCCGGGCGTCTCTTCCCCGTTTGCGGCAACACCTATCGCATGCTCCAGGAGAGCCGACTCGCACCGCATTTTGAGTTCTTCGGCGACACAAACCGGCACTATGGCATCTTCAAAGGTTGTGGCACGGACTTGCCGTTCTCACGCGAAGCCCAGCGCGCTGTCGCTGGCGGTAGCTGCTGCTAAGCGAGCGAGAAGATTGTCTCGACCATGACCGATGCCAGCCTTGAGCCGCCGCTTTACCCGTTCGATTGTTCGCCGTCAGGGTAGAATGCGGCGTCCGAAATTTTTCTGCCGCTCCTAGCGGTACATAAAATTCTGGTCCAATTGGATCTTGGCGCCTCAAGCAATTCCCCCAGATAAGCGAGTTTTCCTCTGTAGCACAGCTGCAGCGTGTTGGCAGAGGACATCCAAACACCCGCACGCTTCCGACTTGGCCCTTTCCGCTGCAGGCGAATTTCGCGGCTGGCGCGCCTTTAATGCTGAGGCGCGCCCAGTTGCGGTTCGCGAACGCTACACCGTGGAGTTACCCACTCCGATCCCCAAACCAGGCTTGGAAACATTACTTTCTCGCCAAACGAATAGGCGATCTTGACTTACAATGCAAATGCATTACATGGGTTGGCATGACGACGCAAGGAGCCGATTATGGCAAAGACAGCTGAAATCCTTGAAATCCCCGCGACGATAACGGACCGCGGCCAGACGACCGTGCCCGCCGCCATCCGCAAGATGCTTGCACTTGGCAAACGCGACCAAGTGGTGTTTCGCGGGCTGGCTGACGGCACCGTCATGATCTCGAAAATGGAGGCGCGCGCGGACCAGAACGATCCCGTGATCGGCAAGTTCCTCGACTTCCTGGCGCGCGACATGGCGAAAGAACCTGCACGGATTCGGCCGATGTCGAAGTCGCTGCTCACGCGCGGCAAGGCGCTGGTCAAGGGCGTCAAGGTCGACCTCGACGCAGCTCTCCCGGTCGACGAGGCGTGAGCGACGACATCGTTAAGATCAACGGTTGGACGATCTACGCGCATCCCCTCTTTCTCGATCAGCTCGAGGCGATGATCGAGACCGTCGAGAAGACACGGAAGAAAGATCCCACGAAATACAAGAAAAAACGCGGCGCGAAGCTCCTCGCGGCCGTCTTGAAGGTCGCGTTCGAAGACATACCGGGTGACCCGACGCGCGAGATCTACCGGCAGGGAAGCACGCTTGGCGAGGATTACAAACACTGGTCCCGCGCCAAATTCCTCCAGCAGTTCCGCCTATTCTTCCGCTACCAGCAATCAGCAGACGCCAAGATCATCGTTCTCGCATGGGTGAATGATGATTCGACGCTGCGCGCCTACGAGAGCGCGAACGACGCGTACGCAGTATTCAGGAAGATGTTGGACCGGGGAAACCCACCAGACACGTGGAACAAACTCCTCTCGGCAGCCTCGAGTGGCGAATCCAGGCGGCGCCTGTCGCGCTCAACGCGCGGGAGATGAGGTCAGCCGCTGTTGTTCCACCACAAGCGCCGATGGACATAATTCACGGTGGCGCCGCCAGACTTCAACGGGAGATGTCATCGGACAGGGAGTACCCGCGAAATGCCTAGTACCCGGAATCATAGCTGAGTGATACGGCGGCCTTGGAAGCGACGTTGACGGACCTTTTTCTTGGTCCAGAGGAAGGGCTCGGCTTTGTCGTTGTACGCGTTGACGTAGGCATCGATGTGCTCCTGAAGCTGCTTGAGGCTTGTGAAGGAGCCTTCGTATAGATCGGCTGCTTGCCGGGTCGCGGCTTGTCTTGCAGCCCTTCAAGGCCATGATCGGCATAGCGGTGCCGCCAAAGGCTGACAATCCGCGGCTGGACCCCGACTTCTTTGGCGATCGAGCGGGTGCTGCGCCCGTCCGCCGCCAACAGAACTATCCGCGCTCGCTTCAAATCGCGCTGCAACGTCACCGGTGAGCGACAACACGCCTCAAGCACATTGCGATCTTTCCTCGAAAGGCGAACTTCTCTTGCTTCGGGGATCATCCCGATCTTGAATCACGACTCACCTTCTAAGAAAAGGAGGTACTAGCTTTCGGCCACGCCAAAAGGCAACGGCTATCAGGCCACGGTAACGTTTCCTGGCGGCGTCTCGATCAACTCGGCGAAAACCTATCCGACGATCGGCGAAGCCATTGCCGCCGCCGCGATGAAACTGCTCGACATGCCTGAACGCCTTGCAAGTCAAACAGGCGGCTGATCAGAGCCCGTTCAGCAAAGCTCATGCCATTGCTAGGGCGATTCGGGCGAAGCTATAAAGACCCGGGTCGAGTACATCGCCGCGACGATGTTGAGGGCAGGTGCCGTTGGCCGCATCTCAGATGGCGAAAAGGGGGGCGAATGCCATCAGGGCAAGGAACGCGGTCCCACCCGCTTGGCCTACAGTGGCGCACATCCTCCGGCCTCCAACCGTTAGTGATGATGGCGCGGCTTCGGACCGGCTTCGTTCGATGGGTCCGCGTTGTGTTCCTGATGTCCGCCATGCGTGTGACCGTCACCTCGGTCCATGGATTCCATCTCTTCGTCGGGAGGCGCTTTTGCGACGATGTCCTTGTATTGCTGGGCCGACATTCCCGGTAATTTCCCCACGAAGGCAACGATGCTCCAGAGTGTCTCGTCGTCGTGTCCGAGTCCCCACGCCGGCATTCCGCTCATCTTCAAGCCGTGTTTGGTGACCCAGAACACGGTTTTGGGATCGATGGGATGTTCGGAGAGCTTGGGCGGTTTCGGGTAAAGGCCCGGCCGGATTTCCGACTCCGATTTGCCGGGCGCGAGGTGACAGTCCGCGCACATCGCCGCGTATTGTCCCGCGCCTTTGAGGATCAGTTGCTCGCCCGTCAGGTCCGGGACCTGGATATCGTTGGCCCGAACGGCAATGGCGCGGTCACGAACGATCTCTATGATTTTTCTGGTGAGCGTCCAATGCGGGGTATCAGCTCCAACGTCATAGACGCCCGAGAACACGAAGGCTCCGGCTCCCGCCAGCACGATCACAACCGCGAGGATCGCGGCACCAACCAATTTGGTCATTTCGAAGATAGCTCCTTTTCAATTCGGTAATTCCATTTGATGAGACCGGCTGCAA
This sequence comes from Nitrobacter hamburgensis X14, assembly GCF_000013885.1. Classification (NCBI taxonomy): domain Bacteria; kingdom Pseudomonadati; phylum Pseudomonadota; class Alphaproteobacteria; order Hyphomicrobiales; family Nitrobacteraceae; genus Nitrobacter; species Nitrobacter hamburgensis. Next base: position 88,772 of record NC_007961.1, on the reverse strand, counting down.
AGGAGAGCGGCTTGTTTCTGACTCCCCTGAAGCGGATGCGACCACTTCGGCGGGAAGCCGCAAAACCGAATCCACCGCTCATTGAACATTCAGAACCAGCATCAGCCCGCCGCCGCCGTGCTGCTCGACGTTGTTGTTCGAGGTGTGGTGCGGATGTGGCAATGCACGAGCCACTTGCCCGGCTTGCGGGCGGTCCAGATGACATCATAGCGCTGGCCCGGGGGCGACTGGAAGATCAAAAGCCCGAACGAGAACCCGGCGATGTATTCGACAATCAGGTCGATCCACATCGACAGCCCGAGCGACGCCGTCACGACAGCGGCTAGGATGATGCCCGTCGCGTCGCCGGCGACGCAGTGGATGGTGCTGCCGATGCCCTGCTTCCACAGTGGCGAGGTGAACTGCTCATGTTCGCCCGGATGAGGCTCCTTGTCGGCGAGCACATACAGCAGCAGCCCGAACGGCCCCATGTAGAGCGTGACGAGGATGAAGCCCCATTTCATCACCGTCGGTTCTGGGTTGCCGTTGAACTGGTCGAACGCGACGTAGGCGGTCGACACGGCCGCGAGGGCGAACCATGCGATCAAATAATAGTCGTAGGGAAGCGCTACCATGAATCGTCCTCGCGGATACGGTTCAGCCGATCGGTCGTCTTTCGCCGACTATTTCGCCCTTTGCAGCTTGGCGATCGTAAATCCAGCGCTGGCCTTCTCGGTCTCAAACTGAACTTTGTCGCCGGGCTTCACTTGCTTCCGCATCGCGGGATCCTCGACGCGAAAAACCGTCGTCATGTTGTCGTCTTCCATATCGAGGTTCTTGATCGGACCGCTAGTCATGGTGATCTTTGCGCCGGCAACGTCGACCTTCTTGACAGCGCCCTTTGCCATCGCCTGCGCGGAGGCGGCGAGCGGAGCGAAGAGCGAAGGCACGAAGACGGCAGATGCGAGGTTTGTGGGTTTCATTTTCTTTCCTTTGAGTGGTAGCTGCCGACGATCAAAAAAGAAGGCGGCTACATGCCCTTCATTCCCTTCATGTCCATGCCTTTCATCCCCTTCATGCCCTTCATCGCATCGGGCTGGCCGGTCTTTTCGGAGCCGGTTTGACGCGGAGCCTGGCCGGCGGGCGCATCGACCAAGTGCGCGACCGTGCCTTCGGGATACTTGTAGGGACCGGGATCACTGTAATCGTCGCGCGCGAGCCCCTCGCGGATCTTCATGACGGTAAACATCCCACCCATTTCGATCGGACCGAATGGTCCCGTTCCGGTCATCATCATCAGCGTGTTGTCGGGCATCGGCATTTCCATCTCGCCCATCGCCATTCCCCTCGATCCCATCGCCATTGCATCCGGCGCGAGCTTTCCAACCGCTTTGGCTAAATCCTTGGGGGACACGCCGATCATGTTCGCAACATTGTGTCCCATCGCGTTCATGGTGTGATGCGACTTGTGACAATGAAACGCCCAGTCGCCGGGATTATCCGCCACCACGTCAAAGGCCCGGACGGCGCCGACGGGGACATTGACGGTGGTTTCAGGCCACTGCGCGCTTTCGGGGACCCAGCCTCCGTCCGTGCAGGTGACCGCGAAATGATGACCGTGCAAATGGATCGGATGGCTCGTCATGGACAGATTGCCCATGCGCACACGCACACGATCCCCCAGACGAACCGGCAATACGTCGATCCCCGGGAAGACGCGGCTGTTCCATGTCCACATGTTGAAATCGGTCATCTCGGAGACTTTGGGCAGATAGGTACCGGGATCGATGTCGTAAGTGCTCATGATGAAGACGAAGTCGCGGTCGACGGGACGGAAGGTCGCGTCGCGTGGATGCACGACGATCATGCCCATCATGCCCATCGCCATCTGCACCATTTCGTCGGAATGCGGGTGGTACATGAAGGTCCCGCTGTTACGCATCTCGAATTCGTAGACGAAGGTCTGGCCGGGTTTGATGTGCGGCTGATTGAGGCCGCCGACACCGTCCATGCCGTTTGGCACGATCATGCCGTGCCAATGCACGGTGGTATGTTCCGGCAGTTTGTTGGTGACGAAGATGCGGACCTTGTCGCCCTCGACGGCCTCGATGGTCGGGCCCGGCGCCTGACCATTGTAGCCCCACAGGAAGGCCTTCATGCCCGGCGCGAACTCGCGCACGACCGGTTCGGCGACGAGATGGAATTCCTTCCAGTCGCCGTTCATTCGCCAAGGCAAGGACCAGCCATTCAACGTCACAACCGGGCGATAGTCCGGGCCGCTCGACGGGTGCAGCGGCGGCTGCATCGTCGCCTTGTCCATCATCGGAGCTTCGGGAATATTCGCGGCCTGGGCGCGGCCGCTCACCGCCGTTGCGCTGACCAGCGCCGCGGTGCCGAGAAATCCTCTGCGCGATAGCATGTTGGTCTCCTTCAATGGCCGCCGTTGCCGCCCGTCCGGGCGGTGGTCGTGGGGGATTTGCTTTGACCTTCTCCGCTGCCGCCGCCGTTGACGGCGGTTTGCAGGTCGGACTGCGCGAACCAGAAGGCGCGTTTGGCTATGATCGCCGCACGCAACGAGGCAATCCGTTGACGCGCTTCCGTCAGCAGCGCGAAGACGTCGACCTGCATGCTCGAGAGGCGCAGCTGCATCTCTTCCGTGATGATCTTGCGCAGCGGCAGGACCTCGCGCTGATACTGGCTGGCGATTTCATAGGAGGAACGATAGCTGCGGTAGGCGTCGCGTGCTTCCGACCGGACGTTGACGGCCTTTTCGGTCAGACGATTGAATGCCTGGTTGTAGGTCTCGGCGGCCTGCCGGACTCTCACCTCGCCGCCGTCGAAGATCGGGATCTGGAACTGGATGTCAAACCCGCGTTCGCGGAAGGGCGTGCTTTCGGGATCGCGGGTCTTGCGGTCGATGCCGGCGATATCGAGCATCGTGACAAACCGGCTGGCTTCGGTGAGGTTCAGCGATTTTGCGAGCGCGTCGAGTTCGATGCGGGCGACCTGCAGATCGATACGGTGTTCGACGGCGTCGACTTCGATGCGCGGCAAGGTCCGCGGACGCTGCGGCAGAGCCGGCAGGTGGCTCGGCAGTTTGAAATTGAGATCGCCGTCCCACAGGCCCAACAGCCGCGCCAGGGCTTCGCGCGAACTCGTCGCCTCCTGACGCAGCGACGCAAGATCCGCGGTGGTTTCGGCATAGAAGACCTGCTCACGGGCCTGATCGAGCTTGTTAAGGGAGCCTGTCTCGCCAAGTTTCTTCGACAGTTGCGCGGTGGATTCGGCGGTGGCCTTGGCGTCGCTGAGAAGGGCGACGAGTTCGTTTGCGGCTACCGCGCGGTAAAAATCGCGTCTGACATCGGCGGCAAGCCGAAGCGTTTCCAATGCGGCGCGAAGCTGTGCCTGCCGGAAACGCTGCTTCGCGATCTCCGAACGGAACGGCAGCGTCGCAAGTGCGAGGATGTCTCCCACGACCTGGCGCTCGATCTCGGTGGCGCCGTTGCCCGAAATGCGCGAGACCGAGAAGGTCGGATTGGGCGGCAGGCTTTCCTGAACACGATCGGCTTCGGCCAACGCCAACTCATTGTACGACGCCTGAAGCCCGCGATTGTTGAGCAACGCGACCTGAACCGCGGTTTCGACGTTGAGCGTCCGGTGCAGCAGACGCTTGACGCTGTCGTCCGCCCGCTGCGCGTCGTCCACCGAGCGGATCGCGATCACGTCCTTCCTGATCGTGTTGCCGGCGATGTCGGCGACGACGCCCATGCCGCGATCCGGCGAGAAAGTCGCGCAACCGGAGAGAACAAGAGAACCGGCCAGCACCAGCACCGACCGACTATTTCGAAGAAGACTCTGATGCAGCCACGCGCCACGGACGATTTTCATGACGTGCTCCTAATGTTCGTGGCCGGACGTCGGTGACGGCGTGACGCGCTGGTTCTGTTCGGTCCAACCCGAAGGCGCCGCCGGACGGAAGCTGGTGTAAGGCGCGATGCTCGACCGGTAACCGACGCCGGCGACCCTCGCGCCTGGATCTGCGGGATCCGGACCGGCCAGCGGCGCCGGAGGCAGCGCACAGCCGCCGAGCGTTATGGCCGCGACGACCATCCCTGCGAATGTCCCAAGTCTTCTTCCGAATATTCCGCGCACCACCGAACCAACGGCGGCGACAGTCGCCCCAAGCTGCGCTGACATAAGAGTTTCCTGAACTGACGGTGGACCACAGGTGTACGTGCCCTGAACGGGCACGGCACCGCGTCATGCTGTTGTCAGGTCAGGAAATGGGGGGACGATAGAGTTGTGGGGGCGGGTTGTCCGTCAGTTTCCGATAATGATCGGACGCCCGAACGGCCTTCGGCACCGACGGCTGTGCCACAGCGACGAGCGGCGTGGGAAGAGCGGTGACGCTCTTCAGTCCGCAGCACTTGCCGTCCGCCGAATGCGACGCTTTTGCCGGATCGACGTCGCTCTTCAGCGCGACAGACTTTGCATCATGATCCGCAGATGAATCCGCGTGGGTCTGGACGCCGGAATGATGATGGGCATGTCCGTTCTTGTGGATGTGCATCATGCCTTCATGATGCACATGGATCATGCCCGGCACGTGATCGTCGTCGGTCAGGCAATAAGGCGTAGCCTGACTGCCGGGCAAGGCGAAGGACACCGTCGGCGCCAGCACGCAAAACAGATAAGCCAGGGCGATGAACCACCCTGCCAGGTACCTGTTACAAGTTAATGAGGAAGCCTAAATGACCAGGTCGCGAAACGCAAGTTCCACGGGCCAGCCGATCCACTCCTCGATGGCAACACCCGAGCACCACGGCGACCAGGCGCATGGAAACCACGGACATCGTCCTCCTGCAGAAAACGGAACAGTCCTCGACCCGGTTTGCGGGATGACCGTCGACCCGGCGACCAGCAAGCATCGGTTCGATTACCACGGCCGCACCTATCATTTCTGTTCGGCAGGCTGTCGCACGAAGTTCGCGGCCGCCCCGGCAACATATCTCGACAAGTCCAAGGCCGCGCAGCCCGTTCCGGAAGGCACCATTTACACGTGCCCGATGCATCCCGAAATCCGGCAGATCGGTCCCGGCAGTTGCCCGATCTGCGGCATGGCTCTGGAGCCCGAAGTGGCAACGCTGGACGCTGCACCGAATCCCGAACTGGCGGACATGACTCGGCGGTTCTGGATCGGCCTTGTGTTCGCCCTGCCTGCGGTCGTCCTCGAGATGGGCGGGCATCTGGTCGGCGGCCACGGCTGGGTCGACCAAACCCTGTCGAACTGGATTCAACTCGTTTCGGCGACACCGGTCGTGATCTGGGCGGGCTGGCCGTTCTTCGTGCGCGGCTGGCAGTCGCTGGTGACCCGCAACCTCAACATGTTCACCCTGATCGCGATGGGGACTGGCGTGGCTTACGTCTACAGCCTCGTCGCCACGGTCGTCCCGCAGGTCTTTCCGCCCGCGTTTCGCGGACATGACGGCGCCGTCGCTGTCTACTTTGAAGCGGCGGCCGTGATCACCGTTCTGGTGCTGCTGGGCCAGGTGCTCGAATTGCGTGCCCGCGAGGCGACGTCGGGCGCGATCAAGGCTTTGCTCGATCTCGCGCCGAAGACAGCGCGCCTCGTCGCGGAGGATGGCACCGATCATGAAGTCCCGCTCGACGGCCTGAACGTCGGCGACAGATTGCGCGTCCGACCCGGCGAAAAAATCCCGGTCGACGGTGTCATTCTCGAGGGACGTTCATCGGTCGATGAATCCCTGGTGACCGGAGAGTCCATGCCCGTCACCAAGGAAAATGGTGCCAAGGTGATCGCCGGGACCCTCAATCAATCCGGAAGTTTCGTGATGCAGGCCGAGAAGGTCGGCCGCGATACGGTATTGTCGCAGATCGTGCAGATGGTCGCGCAGGCGCAGCGGTCGCGAGCGCCGATCCAGCGCCTCGCCGATCAGGTTGCGGGCTGGTTCGTGCCTACGGTGATCGCGGCCGCGCTTGTCGCCTTCGTGGTCTGGGCCCTGGTCGGTCCCGAGCCCCGCCTGGCATTCGGTCTGGTGGCCGCCGTCAGCGTGCTGATCATCGCCTGTCCGTGCGCCCTCGGCCTGGCAACCCCGATGTCGATCATGGTCGGCGTCGGACGCGGCGCGCAGGTCGGCGTTCTCATCAAGAACGCGGAAGCGCTCGAACGTATGGAAAAGATCGACACGCTCGTGGTCGACAAGACGGGCACCCTGACCGAAGGCAAGCCGAAGGTCGTCTCCATCGTGACTTCTCCCTCATTCGGGGAAGACGATCTGCTGCGTTTCGCAGCAAGCGTCGAGCGCGCGAGCGAGCATCCGCTGGCCGACGCCATCGTTCGCGCCGCCAAGGAGCGCGATCTGACGCTGGCGAACGTGGAGGAATTCGATTCACCCACAGGCAAGGGCGTGACGGGTAAGGTCGAGGGCAAGAACATATTGCTCGGCAACGTCGGCTACCTGCAGTCGCTGGGCGTCGAAACCCGATCGATGGAACCGCAGGCTGAAGCGCTCCGCGGCGACGGCGCCACCGTCATCAACATCGCGGTCGACGGAAAGCTCGCCGGACTCTTCGCCATCGCCGATCCCATCAAACGATCGACGCCCGATGCCTTGAAGGCGCTGGCCGCGGACGGCATCAAGGTCATCATGCTGACCGGAGACAACAGAACGACGGCAAACGCGGTGGCGAAGCGGCTCGGCATCTCGGAGGTCGAGGCGGAAATTCTGCCCGACCAGAAGAGCGCGGTTGTAAGCAAGCTGCAGAAGGCTGGCCGGATCGTCGCGATGGCCGGCGACGGCGTCAACGACGCCCCTGCCCTCGCCGCGGCCGAAGTCGGAATCGCGATGGGTACCGGTACCGACGTCGCGATGGAGAGTGCCGGAATAACCCTGTTGAACGGCGATCTCGGCGGCATCGTTCGCGCGCGCCGACTTTCGGAAGCGACGATGAGCAATATCCGCCAGAATCTGTTCTTCGCCTTCATCTACAATGCCGCGGGAATTCCGATCGCGGCTGGCGTGCTGTATCCGGTGTTCGGACTGTTGCTGTCGCCGATCATCGCCGCAGCGGCCATGGCGCTGTCCTCGGTGAGCGTGGTCGGCAACGCGCTGCGTCTGCGGATGGTCAAGCTTTGATCGCAAGGCGCGGCCGCAAGGCGGAACGCAACGTAACGATGCTGGACACATATGATACCGACTCAATTTCTTTGGAAGACGCTGAATTGAAATTGCTGCGTATTGCCGCCCGGGGTCAAATGATCGTGCCGCCGACAATCGACCAATGTGAATTCCGCCCCGAACACGGAGGCAAGAGTTTCGGCATCGTAGCGTATGATCGGCAGTCCGCTGCACCTCTCCGGACCGTCCGGCGCAAACGTGCCGATGACGACATGCCCGCCTGGGCGGACGGCCTTTTTGAGGCACGCAACGTAAGCCTCACGATCGGCGGGATCCGTCAGGAAGTGGAACGTGGCCCGGTCGTGCCAGAGATCGTAGCTACGCACAGGGTGCCATCGCGTGACATCCGCGACAACCCACTCTACCTCCGCGCCGGCAGGACCAAGACGTGTTTTCGCGGCGGCAAGGGCGACCGCGGAAAGATCGAGCACGGTGACGCGGCGAAACCGGCGGTCGATGAGACCATCAACCAGGCGTGAAGCTCCGCCACCGATGTCGATGATCTCCGCTTCGTTGGACAAGCCCGCATGTGCGATAAGATCCAGGGACGGCGCCGGGTTCTCCTGAAACCAGCTGACTTCGTGCTCTCGCTTGGTGCGGTACACGTTTTCCCAGTGCGCCTGCCGATCGATCTCGTCCATGAACTGCGTTCCTTCTCAATCAACCAAGGTGCGACCGATGGCGACGCCCCCGATCCTTGACAACAAGAACGCCTCCACGCCTTCCGTTTTCCTGCCGTCGGCTTTGCTACGTGAATCGAGGCGACAAAAGAATCTTCCCGTTTCTCAGGTCCCGCCCGTCTGTCTGCTGGATCCCGACGGGCAACGTTTTACGATCGTCACCGGGTAACCGGAGAAGCGCGAAACTCTGCAACGGCTGGTGGCTGTCACCGCGCGCATTCAAGGGCGCAGCCTGGACTCGGTCGCCGGCGACGTGCGGACTGAACTCGACAAGGCCGGCTTTTTACCCGAAACCGTTCGGTACGAACTCGGTGGTGTCTATAAACAACAGCAAATCGCATTCAAAGGCTTGTTGACAAAAACGCCGGCGAATGCCGCCCGCGGCCAGTCGTGCAAACGAAGAACCCTTCACCGCCAGCGCAAACCTCGTTGCGACTGTCACCCTTGTCAGAAAAGGTGACGTTGCTCAGAGGTTCCCTAGATGCCGTAATGGGCCGGCCTTCGCGAGCCTAGCCAGGTCAGGTGGCTGTCCCTCAGAATGATGATGTTGAAACGGAGTCCGAGTGATCGGCTCCAGGCATCAAGTGAGGAACAGCCATGGACTATTATGCGGGGATCGACGTGTCTTTGAAAGAGAGCAGCATCTGCGTTGTTGACAGGACTGGCAACGTCGTCCGCGAGGTCAAGGTTGCCAGCGAGGCTGAGGTGCTTATTGGCTATTTCGACGAGCTGGAATTACCTGTCAGCCGCATTGGGCTCGAGGCTGGGCCGTTGTCGCAGTGGCTGCATGCTGCGCTTTTGGCCGCCGGGCGCGATGCAGTTTTGCTCGAGACACGGCATGTGAAAGCAGCACTCTCGGCCATGACCGTCAAGACCGACCGGAAGGATGCGCGCGGGATCGCTCAGTTGCTGCGGATGGGCTGGTACCGTCCGGTTCACGCGAAATCGGTGCCCTGCAAGGATACTCGGGCTCTGCTTGTTGGACGAAAACTTCTGCAGGGCAAGCTTCTCGACGTCGAACTGAGCATCCGCGGCATCCTGCGTGGCTACGGGCTGAAGGTCGGCGAAGTGAGCCGTGGACGGTTTGAAGCGCGCATTCGGGAATTGACAGCGGAGCATGTGACCCTGGAAATGGTGATTGGCGCGATGCTCGCTGCGAGGACGGCGTTGTGGAACGAGTTCACCAGGTTGCATCGTGAGATGTTGAAGATCGCGCGGGCCGACAAGGTTTGTCGGCGATTGATGAGCACCCCTGGCGTCGGCCGCGCCTACTTCGGGCTCACGCCGAAAAAATATCAGTCGGGTGAGACCGATCGGGACGGAGGCGTCAGCACCCTCATGCAGTTGCGCTTCACTTCGCTCGTTGTGATTAACTCACGATGGGACTTGCACCTATAAGAATGCGCCCATGCTGAGCGCGCACAGAAAAGGCCGCCGATTGGGCGGCCTTCGTGTAAGGGGAGCGCGGCTGCGCGTCTCAATCAGGTACCGCCGCTGAATCCAGTCTTTTCTTGGCCCCGAGGATTGTTGTCCGGATCATCTTCCTCTACGGCCTTCTTAATTTCGGCCTTTCGGACGCTTTCATCCTGCTCTTGCTGCACCCGCGGCCTCTCGCCTCGGTTCTGCTGTTGGCCGGGATTTTGTTCGTTCATGGTCTTTTGGTCGGCATATCCAGGGTCTGGATTGCCCAAGTTACTAGACGGTCCCATATTGTCGGGGGCCGGCGGCGGATTGCTGCCTCGCCGATCCTGGGACACATCTTTACCCACGCTAGGCCGCGTTTCGGGATCATTACTCATGGGCGCGCTCCTTGGCACATGTGAGGAGCTTATCAATTCGCCAACCAACCAGTCGTTCCATTATTCTGCCCGGCCTGCCGCTGAGCGGGCTTCCGGAGGAAGCATAAGGCTGCCGACCACGCGAGAGTGATCCCTCGGCCGATGTGCTACGGTTTTGATTTTTAACCGCGTTGTCGCCGGTTGCCTGGTGTCGTTTGATGGCTGGCCCACGAGCTTCAATATGCGCGCTTGTGGTCGGCACCGAGTTGTTGCCAGCGATACCTTTGGCCGGGCACACCTATTACACCGCCCTACGGGCCTCGCTTGCTTCCATGGACAGCGTGAGAGCAGAATTATGAGGAACAAGCAACGGACCCTCGTTGTTGTCCATGGCTCTGAAAATAGGAGGACAAGACATGGGAAAGGGCGCTCTTCTTTGGTTGGTCGGCATACCGCTCCCCATCATTCTTCTGCTTTGGCTGTTTGGTTTTCTGCACTAATTGGGCAGCGTCTCGTAACCTGAGTGGATTCCTCATCCTCCGCGGCCAAGAGCAGGCGATGCAAGCCGCGATGGTCGCGGCCCGATTACCAGGGCCGGCAGTCGCGCTATGCCGTGGCGATCGGGTATCAGTGTCTGCGGAGGGAAAGCTGCGGCATCCGTTCTTCAAAAGGCCAGCGGGAAGATCTATGATGGACACCATTCTCGCCGAGCTCGTCGCGCTGACAGAGCTATCGCGGACAAGCGAGGCGATTGCAGCCGGTTCGGCATTGCCGCGCCTCGCGATTCGATTGCCCCCACTCCGGAGGCAGGAGATTATGCAGCGAACGGTCTGAACGGTCGCCGCGAAGTTTGGCAAGCAGGCAACGCTCCCGCTCAATTCGGGCCCGAGGAGGTCTCGCTGGGTCTCGTCCTTCGCGCTCGCCAGAAGCCTCCGGTAGTCCCGGCCTCTCGCAGTCCCGTGTCAGTGTCTCACGCACGTTGCAAGCCAAGTATCCATGAGGATTCAAGCCGCATTCCTCATTAGATTTGTCCACTCGTGTTCCTGATGAGTAATTGATTCGTAGCCTGCAAAAGAGGTCGGAACGGCGGCGATATCGGGGAGTTACAGAAGGATGATGGAACTCCGCGAGCAAGCGCGCCCAGCCAACGGGTGCAGAAACTTAGATGATTTGGTATCGCATCGCCGATCAACGGATCGAGCAGCTCTTTGCCGCCTTGCACCATCTGTTTTGTCGGAATCGTCCCGAAGCAAAAAGACCGTGAGGCGCGTTCCCCGTGGATAATTTTACGCCCTTCTCTGCGTTGGCCGGCGGATCGCTCATAGGTCTGGCTGCGGCCCTCCTGCTTCTGCTCAACGGGCGAATAGCCGGCGTCAGCGGAATTCTCGGTGGCATCATCGGCGCCATCGTACCCGAAGCGACGTGGCGGGTCGCGTTCATTGCCGGTCTGGTTCTGTCGTCGGTTGTCTATGCAGCAAGCGGGGCCACGCTTCCTCGCATCTCGATCGACCATTCCGTCGGAGCGTTGATCATCGCCGGTCTTCTGGTTGGGTTCGGAACGCGTCTTGGCTCCGGTTGCACGAGCGGCCACGGCGTCTGCGGGATGGCGCGTGGATCGCGACGGTCATTGGTTGCGACCGCAGTGTTTATGGGAACATCCATCCTGACCGTGTTTGTTGCCCGCCACGTCATCGGGGGCTAATGAATGCAAGTTCTTATTTCTCTCGCGGCTGGTCTCATTTTCGGCCTTGGATTGATCATCTCGCAAATGATTAACCCGGAAAAAGTCCTGGCATTTCTCGATGTGGCCGGAGATTGGGATCCAAGCTTGGCATTCGTTCTGGCCGGAGCGGCCGCTGTATCGGGACTTGGCTATTTCTTTTCGAGGCGGCGCAGCGCACCTCTTCTGGCCGCGCAATTCGACATCCCAGACCGACGCGACCTCGATGCCCGCCTTATCATAGGCGCTGCGTTCTTTGGCGTCGGTTGGGGTCTTGTCGGGCTTTGCCCCGGCCCCGCCATCGTGGCTTTGCCGCTGGTGGGCCTGCAAGGGGTCCTGTTTTTCGCAGCGATGCTGATCGGAATGGGTGCTTTCACGTTGCTGCCCTCTGCAGTTGCGCCATCGTCGTCGCATTCGCCGGCCTTGGACGCCGATGCATGATGCCCGGTGTTTCCATTAGCCTTTTTGCGATGGGATCCGGGGGCATCGTTGGCCTGGTCCTTGGCCTTGTGGGCGGTGGAGGCTCAATTCTTGCGGTTCCGCTCCTTGTGTATGTGGTCGGCGTGAAGTCGCCTCACGTCGCAATCGGCACCAGCGCGATCGCCGTATCGATGAGCGCTCTCGGCAACCTCTTTGCCCATTCTCGGGCCGGAAACGTCAAGTGGCGCTGCGCCTTCGCTTTCGCCGCGGCTGGCGTGATCGGCGCACTCGCGGGCTCGCAGGCTGCCAAAGCCCTGGATGGTCAGAAACTCCTCGCACTCTTCGGCGTAGTCATGATCGTTGTCGGCAGTATGATGTTACGAAAGCGCCAGTCCGGCGAAAATGACGATGTTCATTTGACAGCTGAAAGCGCAAAAGAACTGCTGCCGCTTCTCCTTGGCATCGGCTTTGCTGTCGGTGTCTTCTCCGGATTTTTCGGTATCGGTGGTGGTTTCCTAATCGTGCCGGGCCTGATCCTTGCGACCGGCATGCCGCTGACTTCTGCTATTGGGACCTCACTGGTTGCCATCACGGCCTTCGGAGCCGCAACAGCCGCCAGCTACGCTTGGTCAGGTTTCGTTGACTGGGCGGTCGCCGCGCTTTTTGTGCTTGGCGGACTCGCCGGAGGAGTTGCCGGCATGCGAGCCGGTCAGGTCCTGGCCAAAAGTAAGCGCACCCTCAATATCGTTTTTGCAAGTCTCGTCATTGCTGTCGGGGTTTACGTGACTGTTCGCGGGCTTACCTCCCTCGTGGCAACTTAGAGAGCAGTGCAGATGTCAAACATACATGTCAGCAAAGGCACCCCCATCGTCGCCGGGTTCTTCGAAAAACGCACATCAAGCGTTCAATACGTAGTGGCCGACCCCGAAACCAAGAAGTGCGCGATTATCGACCCCGTGCTCGATTTCGATCCGAACTCAGGTGCCACCGCGACCCATGCCGCGGACGAATTGCTGCATTTCATCAAACATGAAAATTACACACTGCAGTGGGTTCTCGACACGCATCCCCATGCGGACCATCTTTCGGCAGCGGGCTATCTGAAAGACAAGACCGGTGTGCCCACAGCGATTGGCGAGAAAGTCGTTGAGGTCCAAAAGCTATGGAAGGAAATCTACAATTACTCAGACGCGTTCCCCACCGACGGGTCGCAATGGGACAGGCTTTTCCGAGATGGCGAGCGATTCAAGATCGGCGATATGGATGTCGAAGTCCTACTAACCCCGGGACATACGCTTGCTTCGATCGCGTATCTGGTGGGCGATGCTGCTTTCATTCACGACACCATCTTCATGCCCGATGGGGGTACAGCCAGGGCGGATTTTCCGGGCGGCAGCGCCCGCGAGCTGTGGAACAGCATCCAGCGCGTCGTGGAGTTGCCGGATAAGACCCGTTTGTTCACGGGGCACGATTATTGTCCCGCCGGACGCAAAAAGCCGCTCTGGGAAAGTACGGTCGCTCAGCAACGCGCCGAGAACATCCACCTGACCAAGGCGCGAACGGAGCAAGAGTTCGTGGCTCTTCGCGAGAAACGCGATCGCGAACTGCCGATGCCGAAACTCATTTTGCATTCTCTGCAGGTGAATATTCGCGGAGGCCGGCTCCCGGAAACGGAAAAGGACGGCAAGCGCTATCTAAAACTTCCGCTCAATGCACTCGGAGACGCGCCTTGGAATGCGTGAAAGACGGGATCATGCCAGCTCTCACGATTCGGGCATACTCACCGGCTGCAGCCCGAACCCGCTTGATGCTCGAGACCCAGTATCGCCCAATCAAACCGAAGGAGACCATCATGGCAACTAAGAGAGCGAAAGATCTGGTTGCGGAGGCTAACCGCAATGTCGAAACTCTGTCAGGTGCCGAAGCGGAAAAGCTCGTGAGCGACTCCGACGTGGTGTTCGTGGACATTCGCGAGTCCGACGAACTGCAAAAGACGGGCACCCTAAAAGGCGCCTTGCATGTACCGCGCGGGTTCCTCGAATTTCAAGCCGATCCTACCAGCCCTACTCACAAGCCGGAACTCGGCGGCGGCAAAAAGTTGGTGCTCTATTGCGGTTCCGGCAGCCGGTCTGCTTTGGGAGCCAACACTCTAATGGAGATGGGCATTATAAACATCGCGCACGTGGCCGGTGGTTTCCCCGCTCTGCAACAAGCAGGCGCTCCATGCGAGGAGGCTAAGCAATGAACGATAGGATCAAGGGTGGAATGTGAAGGCGCGCTAGTGGATGGAATCTAACGCTTGGTGCCCGCGTCTGACAGCTCGGATAATTTCGTTGGGATCAGCGGTCCATGTGAAGGGTTTTGATTCTGCGTTGTGTTCGACGACGAAGCGATTGATTGCAGCCTGCAGGTCGACGACCGATCGGAAGATGCCGCGTTTCAGCCGTCGCTTCGTCAGCTTGGCGAAGAAACCCTCGATGGCGTTGAGCCAGGATGCCGATGTGGGCGTGAAGTGGAAGGTCCAGCGGGGATGCCGTGTCAGCCATTGGCGCACCTTCGGATGCTTGTGGGTAGCATAGTTGTCGACGATGGCGTGGATCGACTTTTGGACTGGTACCTGCGCTTCAATGGCATTGAGGAAGCGGATGAACTCCTGGTGCCGGTGGCGCTGCATGTTGCGGCCGATGACGGTACCGTCGAGGACGTTGAGAGCAGCGAACAGCGTGGTCGTACCGTGGCGTTTGTAGTCGTGGGTCATCGTTCCGGCACGGCCCGGCTTGATCGGCAGACCGGGCTGGGTGCGGTCGAGCGCCTGGATTTGGCTCACGTGGGGATTTGTGGGTCAAGATGTTCGGATCAGGATTCCATGGGGCGCTGGTGAGCCTTCGTCCGACGGGCTGAGCATAGCATCCCGCTCAGCCTCCACGGATCTTCGCCAGGGCATCTCTGACTATGAGCCCTTATTGCGCAAAAGACGGGAGCGGTGACACGACTGAACAGCGACCTTTCCAACCTGCTTGACAGCACGGAAATTGCGACGCTGTTTCTCGACGAAAATCTCCGGGTCCGCCGCTTCACACGCGGCGTCAACGAGATTTTCCATCTCCGCGACGCCGATATCGGCCGGCCGATCACGGAAATCGTCAGCCTGCTCGAGTATAGGGATCTGCAGCGCGACGTGAAAACCGTGCTTCGCAAGCTATCGACGGTTGAGCGCCAGGTGACGCTTCACGACATCAGGACGACGTTTATCCTTCGCGTCCGGCCCTATCGTACAGTCGATAACGTCATTGACGGCGTGGTCCTGACCTTTGTCGATATTACCGATCGCCAGGCGGCCAACGAAGCTGTGCGCGCCAGCGAGGCAAGATACCGGATGCTGTTTGAGTTCATTGACGAGGGGTTTTGTACGCTTGAAAAGGTCGAGACCCGCCCCGGTGAGTTGAGCGACTTTCGTTACCTCTCCGCCAATCCCGGGTTCGCGCAGCAAAGCGGCGTCGGTAACGTGGTGGGCAGGACCATTCGAGAGATGTTTCCCAAGGAGCCCCAGGAGTGGTTCGACATCTATGACGGCGTTATGGCGACCGGGGAGGCGGTGCGGTTCGAACGCGATCTGGTGTCGGTCGGTCGGATGCTGGAACTGTTCGCTTTTCGGTTCGATGACGGAGCGGGTCTGAAGCTCGGCGTGATCTTCCAAGATGTTAGCGATCGTAAACGGCACGACGGACAGCGGGAGCTGCTGCTCAATGAGATGGATCACCGGATCAAGAACCTGTTCGCCATCACAAGCGGCGTCGTGTCGTTGAGTGCGCGTTCGGCAACGACACCCAAGGAGATGGCAACGGCGATCCAGGGGCGCCTTGGCGCGCTGGCAAGCGCCCATCAGTTGGTCAGGCCGCGGCGACTTGAGGCCGGATCGGCGAATCCGATAGTGACGTTGGCCGATATCATTCAAACGGTTCTTCGCCCTTATAGCGCGACCGAGGATCCGCGCGACGAGCCGCGCTCCGTGATCGAGGGGCCGGATGTCGCGGTGGGCGGTGATGCCGTCACCAGTCTTGCGATGGTTCTGCACGAACTGGCCACGAATGCTGCGAAATACGGAGCCTACTCGAAGGCTGGCGGGCGCGTCGAAGTCACTTGGTCGGTCAAGAAGGGTCGGCTTGAGCTCTCATGGACCGAGCGGGGCGGCCCACGTGTCAACGGCGCGCCTGAGCGCGAAGGGTTCGGCAGCCAACTCGCCCGCAAGAGCATCAATGGCCAACTGGACGGGCAGATGACCTATGACTGGAATCCGGACGGGCTGACGGTTCGTCTCTCGGCTGCGGCGGAACGGCTGTCGTCCTGATAGGCTGGTCGAAACCTCGATGTTTGTATCTCGTGCGGGAAAGCGCACTGTCTCCCTGCGCCGAAACACAATCGGGTCCGCCTCTTTCCGAAAACTGAACGCGAGTTATCGGGTTGTAGCAGGCACCGTCGGAGACGTTCTCGTGGTCATAGGCGCAGCCGGCGCAACCGGACGATTGCTGGTCTGACCGACCGTGGACGAGCTATTGTTCCCCGTATTGCCGGTAAAACCTCTCCACGTCGGCCAAACGAACAGAGCGCCGACGATCACCAGCGCCCCAAGGATCGCCCAAATCGTCCCAGCACCTATTCCCATCGTAGTGCGGTTCGAGTTGTTATCACGGTTCAGATTTGAATTGCGGTTCATGTCTGGCATCGTTATTTCCTCATGCTTGATGAGAACACCAATACCCCACCGCCGTCGTAGTTCCACGCGCCTGTGTCTACGTTGCCAGCTCATGGATGAGTATATTGCAAGCCTCGCTCGCTTTAGCTGAAATTTCTGCTGGCGGCGACTACTCGCGGCCCTGAAGGATCGAGCTTCGCGCTCGCGGGTGTATTCTTCTGTTTCCGGATGACAGTCCGGCCTTGAAAATCTCGGCATTGACATTCTCGGGAACAGTTTGACTCTGCATCTCCCCACATTTGGCGTCCATGGCCGGACGCGACGGCAGCAGGCGATCGACTGTGCCGCACTTGCTGCAGACCACAAGATTTGCAGTCATTTGCTTCTGCCTGGGCGTGCATGATACCGCCTCTGGATACGTTTGATGACGGGTGTGCTCTCCCAAATACATGTAAGTCATCAGCCAGGGACCGTCTGCATACTCCGTTCGGGGCTGGGTCATCTCGAAACCGGCCGAGCGGAACAACCGGCTGAGCGGATATCCAGATCGGCGTCAGTTCGCCGGCACGATGCAGCTTCGCCAGCATCAAAGTGTCCCGGTGATCGGTCTTCATCCGGTCGCCCGCCTTCATCGGAATCAGCGATGGTGCCACCACGACGCAGTCGTGCCCCAAACCGATCAGCAAACGGTGAAGTCCATATCCGCAAAGACCAGCTTCGTAGCAGAAATTGAGGCGAGGTCTCTGCTTACCAAGCCGAGCCACCATTTTGCGTAGGACGTCGGGGCGGTTCTCGAATGCGCCAACCTCTCGTACCTCGCCTCCGCGGCCGCTCTCGGCAATCGCCACGCAAACCGTCGCCTTGTGCACATCCAATCCGACGTATGTGATATCGTTTATTAAGCCCGTCCTCCATGCTTGAGGCTCTGTGCCGGCAATTCAGCACAACCCTCGACATTATGCATGCAGAGGACGGGCCGCCGATCACTCAGCGAGCATCGGGTCTATGACGCATCAATCGACGCGAAAGCGAAAAGAATTAAAATCGTAAGGTCCGATCAGAATAAGTGTCGCTCGCGATCGTAGGTTTCATGAATTCATTTTCTTTAATCGTCGGTGAATCTATTCCAGATCCCATGTGCAACCAGACATCCAGATGACGTCGGGTGCCGCGATCGCCATCGCGATGACGCTCAACAAACTCTGCACCAACACCACGAAGTTCGGAGCCCTGTCGTTGCCGACGGGGCGCGTCGACGTAGGCTGGACGCTGATCCCAACGCGCAACGCGTGCAGGGGGGCCAGACAACGGCGACGTTGGCTCCAGCGCGTTCGGCTGAGTCTACTCTGGATGGGCGGCAAGCTCACGAGCGGCCTTCGCCGCCCATCGTGCTACTTGGTCGCAGCGCGGACCACGCAGGCCGCCGTGTTTCATCCGGACCGAGACCGGGCTGCGAGGTGCCCGTGTTGTCTACAACCAGTCGAAGCGTCGGCTGGACCTGGCTCGGTGCGGTAACGAACGTCACGCGGGCTCCGGTCGGTTGCTCCTGCTCTTCCGACCAGGCGGGAGTCGGCGCTTCCAGCGAAGCCAAGAACTGCCTGCCCGAATCCGTGATGCACCAACCGCGATCGTCCCGCAGCACAAATGAATCTGCAAAGATTTCGAGCTTTGGTGCGCGTGCGGCCAACCGGCGCATACAGTCGGTCCAATCCGATCCGCTCGACATCAGGATGCTGACATAGCGCGTCAGTTCAGCAACCGAGGCGCGCCCATCCGGATGGCCCGCCAAGACCTTCAAAATCGTAATCTGAAAGCTCACGGCACGCCCCGCGACAAACTAATTTCACCACCATGCTTGTCCCGGGTGCCCGTCCATCGGTCCCACAGCAGGATTTCTCCACCTGTCTCTGACCGGCAACAGCAAGTTCTACCCACGGGTCTGCGTTAAGGCAGACCAGGCGACGGTACGGCCTGCCGCAAGCGCTCCGCTCCAGCGGCAGTGCGGTGGATCGGCCCGCATTCGTCGCACTTGATGTCCGCCGCCATAGGTCTCGTTGATTTTCTCGGCGGTGGCGATCTCCGCGATGGTTGCGTGGGTGCCGTTCTCCAGCATTTCACGCCAGCGGAATGCGCGGCGGCGATCGCTACGACGCTCCAACGTCACCCAGCTTCGGCAATTGTGTCCTGGTAAGCGACCTGCTCCATCAACCCGCTCACAAGGGCAACTCGATAGATCGCCTCCGCGAAACGGCGGTCATCGATCAACTCCTCGCGCCGATTGCGGAGCAACTGCGGCGTGTCGGCAATCGCATCTTCTATCAGTTCTATGTCGAGCGGCACCAGGACGCCGGCCGTCATGGCGAAGCCCTCGGGCGTAAAGAGCCGAGTGGCCAGCGCTGCCCCGTCCGGGAGCGAACTCTCAAGGCCCTCATCGACCAGCCAAACCTCCACGCCGCGAAACAAGTCTTTGACAATCAGGCCCGCAACAGGGTGCCGGCGCACAATACTGATGATCGCGAAGCGCGCGCGTCGCATGGCCTCGAGCATGAGTGATTCGTCAGACCCTGGCGCCAGACGTGCCGCTCTGGCATAACGATCAATCGCCCGGGAGCGGTCCTTTGCCGTGTGGATCGCAAGGTCGAAAACGAAATTAAGATCGTCCATGCTGTCGAGGAGCAGCGTCTTGCCCTGAGCCAGACCTAAGCGCCGAGCCTGGGATATGATCGTATCCTTGGATAAAAAATCCAGTACTGCGGAATGATGCTGCCGGCTGATTTCCCGTAAATGGCGGTAACGGGTAAGCACCTCGGCGCGGCTCAACAGGGCCGCCGGCCTCTCAATGGCGTTGTCTTCCCGAAGGACGACGGCGGCGGAAACCATGTGACCTCCACGTTCGACGATGCGCGCCCGCGCGGATGACGCCGCGGCGCCACAGCATGGCCCGCTTTTAATCCAACATGCTGATTCGGGAAATTGGCAAAACCTAAAATCCGAAGCTTGGCTGGGGGGCAGCCAGTTACCCGCTGGATGGTGACGTTACCAGCCGACGATTGTGCCCGAGGATGGACCGGTGAGTGTTTCTGCTAACGGTTGATTAGGCGCGCCGCTGGCATCCTGCCGCTGATTCGGAGGGTGCTGCGTTGAGTGCTGAAATCATCTGGCTGTGCGACCGGCGAGCCGAAGCTGACGCAGATCGCGCAATTGACCTGCGCACTGCCGTCGACGTGGCGATCCGTGATCTGCAGGAAATACAGGCCCACTGGGGTACCGAGCTAGCGCTCGAGCGTTTGGCGGAATGCCGGTCAATGCTCCGGACGGTGCTTGAGGCTTCGTGAACCAAGCGTGTTGGATTCTGCTCGCGCGAACGATCGGCCTCAGCCGAAAGATGTCGCCCGTTGCTCCCGCCACCCCACTGGAAACACCCGTAGCAGGCAGTCTACGTGCTGGTTCGGCGGTTGCCGTCCGTTCAAGATAGCCTCAGCGATGTTCGGGGCCAGCAGCGTCAGCATACGTGCTGGTCGCCATCATCAAGAAGCGGCTCCAACTCTCCGCCAGCCTCTATGAAATCCTACAGATCCTGAGCCTCACCATGTTCGAGCGAATGCCGATAGATCAGCTACTTTCGTTGCAGCCGATCGTCGTGGCCGAGCCCGTTTCGGCCAACCAATTGACTTTGTTCGTTTAACGTTGGGGCACTACTGACGCGACCTATCTGCTGAGAAAATTATCGTGCGATGAAGCGCCGCGTGAGTGACTGATTTTTGGTGACAATCAAACTGAGTAATTGAGGTATGTTATGGAATACGTAGCCATTAAGCCGTCTATTAAACTAGCGAATTTGGATTCGCATAAGCTATCTTATGGAACATCGGGCCGCGGCTCCGGCAGGGGCGCTCTCAACAGTTGATTTTGCAGTGCAGCGAAGGCATGATGCGGGCTCGTCGGACCCGAGGTGTTGTTTCGGGTGGCTCCGCCGGGCGCCTATCCCCCGGAAACTCTCAGCGAAATGACGTCTCTGTCTGCTTTTGGTCGAACGGGCACAGCCCCCTCGCCTCGCTGACTATTTTGGTTCTCACAACATGAGGTTTTTCCAAGCGTTTCGCCGTGAATGGCTGACGAACATTCCGACTGAACTTCTCTCCGGTACGCTGGTCGCGCTCGCATTAATCCCCGAAGCCATTGGTTTCTCGATCGTTGCCGGCGTTGATCCCAAGGTCGGTCTTTATGCCTCGTTCTCGATTGCCTGCGTCACCGCCATTGTGGGTGGCCGACCGGCAATGATCTCCGCGGCGACCGCTTCTACCGCCGTTCTGATGATCACATTGGTTCGTGACCATGGCCTTCAATATTTGTTCGCAGCGACCGTCCTGATGGGATTAATCCAGATTCTGGCCGGCGCCCTGCGGCTCGGTCTCCTGATGAAATTTGTGTCGCGCTCGGTCATGACGGGATTTGTCAACGCGCTGGCGATTCTGATTTTCCTGGCACAGCTGCCGCAGCTAACCCACGTCGGCTGGCAAACCTACGCTATGGTCGCCGTCGGCCTGTCGATCATCTACCTTTTCCCGTTCGTCACCAAGCGTGTACCGTCCGCGCTCGTCAGCATTGTCGCCTTGACTGCTTTTACCATTTACTCCGGCATCAAGCTGCGCACGGTCGGCGATATGGGTGAGCTCCCCTCTAGCTTGCCCTTTTTTGCAATTCCCCAGGTGCCCTTCACCCTGGAGACTCTCAAGATTATCCTGCCCTATTCATTGACGATGGCGGCCGTCGGCCTGCTGGAATCCTTGCTGACCGCGTCGATCGTGGACGACATGACCGACGCGGGTAGCAACAAAAATCGGGAATGCGTTGGCCAGGGTGTCGCCAACTTCGTGACCGGATTTCTGGGCGCGATGGGCGGTTGCGCGATGATCGGTCAATCGGTCATCAACGTCACTGCAGGCGCTCGCACACGGCTTTCCACCTTTTTTGCTGGCGCTTTTTTGCTGTTCCTAATTGTCGTTCTCGGAGACTGGGTCAAGCAGATCCCGATGGCAGCTCTGGTCGCTGTGATGATCATGGTGTCGATCAGCACATTCAACTGGTCGTCCGTCACAAGCTTGCGTTCGCACCCTCTCAGCTCAAGCGTGGTGATGTTGGCAACCGTCGTCGTCGTTGTGGCGACCGGCGACCTTTCGATGGGCGTTCTGACAGGCGTCATCCTGAGCGGCGTATTTTTCGCGGCAAAGGTCGCACGGTTGCTCGGGATCGTTACCGAACCATCGGAAGATGGCAGCCAGATTAATTATTACGTCACTGGGCAGGTGTTCTTCGCCTCCGCCGGCAGCCTCATCGACGCCTTTGACTATCTTGACGTCCCTGCGCGTGTTCGCATCGACGTAAGCGAAGCTCATTTCTGGGACATCACGGCCATTGGCGCCCTCGATGACATCGTGCTGAAACTTCGCCGTCATGGGGCGCAAGTTGAGATCATCGGCCTGAACAAAGCCAGCGCAACAATGGTGGAACGGTTCGGTAGGCATCATCGCCTTAGCGTCGGCCAGAAAGCCGTGCACTGATGCCAGGGTCAGCCAAGCCACAGGATGATAGCCGAAAGTCATTGAGGCCGCGCGTGAGTGGGGGCAATCTCACGCATGCAATTAATATCTAAGCCGAAGTCGACATTCCGCCGCTTGCTGACCAGTGAAGCGGGCGGCGGAATCGCCTTAATGGCGACAGCGACCGTCGCGCTGATTGTAGCCAATTCGCCTTGGGCGTCAGTCTATTTTGCAACGCTGCAATCCCATGCGGTCGGCCTTACCGTGCTTGAGTGGATCAACGATGCGCTCATGGCAGTGTTCTTCTTGATGGTGGGCCTGGAAATCAAGCGGGAGTTCATCGAGGGCCAGCTCGCAACTTGGCCGCGGCGAATGCTCCCCGCGATGGCAGCGCTCGGCGGCATGGTCGCTCCAGCGCTTACTTACGTGGCGTTTAATCTATTCAGCGCTCAAACGCTGCGCGGCTGGGCGATCCCAACGGCAACCGATATTGCCTTTGCGCTGGGTGCATTGGCTCTATTGGGCTCACGCATCCCGGCTTCATTGAAGGTTTTTCTGACTGCGCTTGCCATCTTGGACGACCTTGGTGCTATCAGCATTATCGCAATCTTTTATACCGATCATCTAGCGCCTATGTGGCTCGCGGCCGTCGTCGCGACGTTTGGCCTCCTGATGACGCTGAACTATCGAGGCGTGACAAATTTGGCACCCTATCTTCTATTGGGCGCGTTTCTTTGGTTCTTCATGTTGAAATCAGGAGTGCATGCAACGCTCGCCGGTGTGGCCCTCGCATTTTCGGTCCCACTGAAACGCCTGCCGTCAACGGGCCAGCTGCCGTCGTTACTGAGGCTTGAGCACGCGATCCAGTGGCCCGTGTCTTATTTGATTATGCCAGTCTTCGGCTTCGCAAATGCCGGCGTTTCCTTTGCGGGATTGAACTGGGCGACCATTACTGCTCCGGTGACGCTTGGCGTCGCCGCTGGTTGTTTTTCGGCAAGCAGATAGGGGTGTTCCTGGCGACTTGGGCGGCCGTTCGCCTAAAGCTCGGCGCTCGACCAGGCCATGCAAGCTGGCTGCAGATTTACGGCGTCGCCCTGCTGTGCGGCATCGGGTTCACCATGAGTCTTTTTATCGGACTGTTGGCGTTCCCAACGGTCATCGCCTTTCAAGATCAGGTTAAGTTAGGCGTATTGATAGGATCGGCCATGGCAGGCGTCGTCGGCATTCTGGTGTTAGCCCTCGCTCCATCACGAACCGCGTTATGACCGCGTAAGTGGGTATCCGTCGATGGCGTCCAGGGTGTGAAGTTCACCGGACACATCGATAGCCTGTCGCCCGCCAGCGGTGCTCAGTTTGCACTCCTGCCGCCCGACAACGCGACCGGAAACTTCACCCGCATCGTCCAGCGGATTCCCGTCAAGATCACTTTCGACAAGGATCAGCAAGGGCGAATCCTTCCAACCCTGGTTGTAGGCGCCGGCCTTGGATCGGGTCTGATATTCCTGAAAGCCATCACCGTCCCGGTCGCCGTACTTGTCGATCCAGGTCAGGCATTTTTCCGCGACCGGCATGTACCGAGCCAGCAAATCGGGATCGGCGGTGCACCGCCACGCGTTGTGCAGCACGATTAAATAGAGAATGGTGGCGTCGGCTGTCCCGTAATAGGGCGTGTGCGGAATAAGCTTAAAGTGCGCCAACTCTCCACGGACGCAGTTCGTGCATGATCTTGCCGGGCTCCGCGTCGCGATAGTCGTCGCGCTTCTTAGCCTGGTGGCGGTTCAGCACCTCCAGCGCGCCGCGGGCGAAACGAGGGTGCACCATGGCGTTCTGCAGCGAGACGGTGAGGCTGTCGCGCCCGAAAAGAGCCAGGAACCATGGAACCCCGGCAGCCGGCACGAACTCCAAATGGTCGGTGCCCTCAATGGGAAGCCGCAAGGCGGCCATATCCTCCAGCGACTGGTGGTAAAAGCGGTAGAACTCCTCATTGCTTGTCTCGATCTTCAGCGTCGCGTCCTTCCACTGGCTCAGCTTGCGGTGCGCGCCAGCGTCACCCGTCTGAGCGATGCAGTGAGCCGGCGCGTGATCGTCAGCTTTCCCGTCTCCGACCGCATAGAGCAGGCACGAGTGCCACGCTTCGCCGGGCTTAAGTTCAAGCTCGAAACTGATCCGGCCGTTGGCATAGACCGGCTTTGAATCCCACTTGTGCGCGGTGACGGTGAGCCGACGCTCGAAGTCCTTGTTGACATAGGCGATCGTGAGGCGTGTAGCGCCTTGTGACCATGCCGATGTGATGCGGCCGCGCCTGACGATATTGCCGGACTTCACTTCGAAGATGTCGGCGAAATCGCTGCGTACCGCGATCTCGAGATTGAACTGCACCTTGCTCATGCCATGATTGACCAGATCGAGATCCTCATGGATCCCACGCCGATGGAACGGCTGATCGACAGACCGAGGGTATGTTCCGGGACTTCGCCGATTTGGGTGTGGATGGTCGGATTGGTGAGGAAAATACGATTGGCGTAGTAGGCGATGTTGCCGCTGTTCAAGAGCTCCCATGGCGTGCCGTCGGCGAATATTTGCCATGACGAGATGACCCGGGTATCGGAGTGATAGAAGCCCTTGTCCGTTGGCCAGCGGATCTGACCGTCTGGGTCGGTGATTAGGACCCCATAACCTTGGTTGATCGCCAACCTTGGCGGTCCGACGGTGATTTCAAGGACCATGAATGACTTCCGTGCAAGTGCTCAGTAAGCCGCCAGCTAGAAGGGTCGGCGCTGCCGTTCCGTCGGACCGCGCGGCCAGTCGCTGAATGTGCAATTTGTCACGATAGTGTCTGATATATGAGGTTCGTCAATCTCGGAAACTACGCAGGAACATAAACCGATCGACGGCGTTCTCGATCAGATCGGCCGCCAAGGGAACGCGGCTATAGTGGGGCTCCATAATTTCTCAGAGTCTATCCGGAAACATTATGCGGGATTGCATAGCTTTCTCAGCATGAGGCGGATCGACGCGAGACGCAGGAACGCGAGCGCTTTCTGATTGAAATTCTCCCAATCCCTGGCAAGCCTACGGCATCGTCCCAGCCACGCGAATGTGCGCTCGACGATCCGCTGTACAATGTTGCGTGGAACTGGTCGCCTGGCTTGGTGATTTTGGGCCAGTTGGGCCCTCGAGTGGGGGAACCCTGAAGACGATCTCGACGTGCGCGTCGTCGATTTCGACCCGGCGAACCACGGTGCGAATGATCTGCCGCATGCCGATCCTATCAAGGCGGGCAAGCCCTGCTTTTACCTTGGCTGAGAAGTCTTCCAGACGGCTGACGAGGAGTCAGAGCTCGCATTCGGCCACTTCGACCGCCGCTTGGTGCCGCTCCTGGAGCTGTGAGAAGCGTTGTTTCAGACCAGCGATACGCGGTTCGAATTCCGCCTTGTCGATGATGCCTTCGGCATAGCTGTCGATCAGCCGGCCGATACCGCGACGCAAGGTGGCCATTTGTCGTTCGAGGCGGACGATCTCCTCCGGTTCACGGACTTGGTCACGGGCCGCAAGGAGGCGGCGGCGATATTCCCCGGCCACGCGGTGCGGATCCTCCAGGAGACCTTTGACCTGATCCCACACCGCTTCTTCCAGGTGATCGCCGCGCACCTGCGGGTTGTCGCAAACACGATGGCCGCTGAAGCGATGACCATCCGTGCCGATACACCGATAGTAGCGCAGCGTGTCCGTCGGGTCATACTTGTGGACGCGAGGCGCGCGCTTGCCATAATAAGCGTAGCCGCAACGACGGCAGACCGTGAGGCCCTGCAGCAACCAGTCCGAACTCGGCGTGCGTTGGCGCTTGCGCTTCCGGTTCTCCTCAAACTGAGCATGGACCGCCTCGAATACGGCCGGATCGACGAGCGAGGAAACAGGGATCTCGATCCACTCTTCGGGCGGAACGGCAACGCGGGAGGTAGCGTGCGGCGAGGGTTGCAAATGACCGCGGATCGGCCGCAACCGCGGTCGTGGCGGCAGGTAGCGGGCTCGCCCGAAAGCGGCCCGTCCGACATAGGCGGGATTGGCAAGTATGCCGCGGATCGTGGAGGCGTAACAAGGCGTCGTTCCTGTCCGCGTCCGGCAGCCGATCTGCTCCAGCCGTCGGCATACCTCCCGCAGGCTCATGCGATCCAGGCCGACCCATGCGAAGATCAGACGAACGATGTGTGCCTCCGCCTCCACCACCTCGAAGCGTGCCAAGCCGCCGCCCTGGTCGCGGCTCACATAACGGTAACCGAAGGGAGCGCCCGTCAGCGCGCTGACAGAGCCGGAGCATGCCGCGTGACGGCGACCACGCCGGCTACGCTCGAGGATCTTGGCCCGTTCATATTCGGCGATCACGCCCTGAACTTGAAGCAATAGATCATCCTCGGCTGTGCCACCAATGGGGCGGTTGAGGAATACGATCTCCACACCGGCACGACGGAATTCGTCGATCAGCAGCGCCTGATGAGCATAGCGGCGGGCGAGCCGATCGGGGGCATGAACATAAAGGCGGTCGACTTGGCCACCGGCAACCGCATCCCTCAGCCGTTCCAACGCCGGACGAAGCAGAAGCGAACCGCTGTAGCCATCATCCACGTAGCTGTGATCTGGCTCAAGCAGGAAGCCGTCGGCCGCAATGCGTTCCTGCAATGCAACGACCTGGCTGGCAATCGTGTTGTCGCGCGTCTGCGCCTCACTCGACACCCTCGCATAGAGCGCGCATCGTGTCTCGGTCATTGCTCACCTCCCGATCTCGCCATCGCTTTCGTCACCTTCGATGAGGGGTTCGCTCGACGCACCGGCCGTTGCTTCGTGCGCCGTATCGTCGGCACAAGATGGGCGTAGGCCTCGATCAGAAGTTGGGGGCCGGTTCTTGTCGCTTCGAACGACACGTGCATGCGCAGCACAGGGCTATCCATGCGCCGGACCATGTGCGCCTCCATCGGCCGGCTCGCAGCTCGACCGTCGATGGCGCATTAAATCCTGTGGTGACTCTGATTCGGCCGCGACAAATCGACTCGCATCCCGACCACGGCGCACCTCAACAAGCGATCGCCTACGGCGTGGACGCTCGATGCACACCGACCATTCGAAACCAAACTTGGCAATATTGTACGGCGGACTACGATCCATCGCTTCGGCAACACGACGAACTTCTTCGCTGTATCGGAGCGCTTGACGACCTCAACTTTCTGCATAGTTTCCTCCATAAGACGTCGGAAGGGCTTGCTCCGGCTTGGCGTCATCAACATCTCGCGCCTGCCGCTGGTATCTGGAGTTTGTTGATCGACCAAAGCAATAAGGATTCTCACTGTGTTCCGATCAAGATTGTCGCGTTACAAAATCCCCCAATTCTCAATGGTGCTGACGGGGAACACAACCTGATATCGACACTTATTGTGTGAGTGTTGTGTGAGCCGCGCAGGCGGAGGTACAGGGTCGGAAGAAAAATCCGTCCTGCACACCGGGAGTAAGCTATTGCTGCCTCAAGAACTGCACGGAGAGAAAGTCGAGGGCAAACAACCAACCCCGGATCAATCCGGTGTGATTGCCACTAAACGACGTCCACCCTCGCTGGTCGTTGGCATCGGGGCTTCCGCCGGAGGGCTGGACGCGTTTAAGAGCTTCTTTGAAGGCGTTCCGGCTGATACTGGCATGAGTTTTGTGCTGGTTCAGCATCTCGACCCCAACCACAAGAGCCTTCTCGTCGAATTGCTCAGGCCGCACACGTCCATGCGGGTCGAAGAAGCGCGGGATGGTGTCGCGCTCGCGGCAAACCACATCTTTGTCATTCCGCCCAACGCAACGATGACGATGGAAGGCGACCTTTTACGGGTTTCGACACCCGCGCCGGCGCGCGAGTACCGGCGGCCAATCGACACGTTTTTCACTTCGCTCGCTGAAAATCAGCAGGAATGTGCTGTCGCCGTGGTTCTGTCCGGCGTCGGTAGCGATGGCACTTTGGGCGTCAAGGCGATCAAGGAAAATGGTGGATACACGTTTGCTCAAGCGGAGTTCAACGAGACGGCGATGAGCGGGATGCCCCGGAGCGCTGTGGCCACCGGGCTTGTCGATTGCGTGGCGCCGGTCAAGAACCTGCCTGCAAAGCGGCTCGAACATCAAGCACATCTAACCAAGGTCGAAGAGCAGAAAGATTCGGAGGGCGTCCGTGATGACGTCAGGGAGAGTCTGACAACGATTACGTCGCTGCTGCGCAAACGTCTCAAGCATGACTTCAGTGGCTACAAGCAAAATACCATAATCCGGCGCGTTCAACGCCGAATGCAGGTGCTCCAGATCGAAGCCGTCCCCGCCTACGTGGAGCGTCTAAGGCGGGAGCCTCCCGAAGCCGACGCGCTGTTTCGTGAACTTCTCATCGGCGTGACCCAGTTTTTTCGCGATGAGTCGGCCTTCGAGGCTTTGAAGACGGCAATTTTGCCGTCCTTGCTTGCTGCCAAACAACCGGACGATACGATCCGTGTTTGGGTTGCAGGATGTGCCACCGGAGAGGAGGTTTATTCCATCGCCATCGTGTTGAAGGAGGCCATGGCCGAACTCAACGTCGAGCCTTCGGTCACGATCTTTGGCACCGATATCGACGGCAAGGCTGTCGCCTTCGCCCGCGCCGCGCGCTACCGCAAGACCGACGGTGTGTCTCCTGAGCGCCTGGGGCGCTGGTTCGTGAGGGAGAGGGAACACTATTGCCCGGTCGCGACGATACGCGAGATGTGCGTGTTCTCCCAGCACAGCATCATCAAGGATCCACCATTTTCCAAACTCGATCTGGTGTCCTGCCGCAATGTGCTGATTTACATGGACAACGAATTTCAGCATCGCGTCATGCAGACTTTTCACTACGGGCTCAATCCGGGCGGCTACCTGTTCCTGGGTCCTTCAGAAAGTGTCAGTCGCGAGATCAAGCTCTTCACCATTATCGACAAAAAACATCGCATTTTGCAGCGCCAGGATGGCGTCAGGGCCACGCTTCCCGTGGTTCAAACTGCATCATCGTTGCGAGCGGTTGAACCAACGTGGTCTGCGGAGGTTCACGCAGAGGATGGCATCGACCAGAGCGCGCGGCGCGCCATGGATAAATATGCGCCTGCATATTTTGTGATCGACAGACATTGCGAAGTTCTGCGTTTCTCGGGAGCGGAAACGGGCCGTTATCTTGAGCCATCGCCGGGAACGGCCACCTTAAATCTGTTCGGCATTCTGGCAAAGGCGCTGCGTTCGCAGGTTCGAAATGCGGTGGACACATCCTTCGCGACCCACCAGACCGTTGTCGATGAGACTGTGGCCGCAACCATTGATGGACGCTGGTACTCGGTTCAGTTGATTGTCGAGCCCATCGTTGAGATTGCACGATCACCGGCATTTTTCATTGTTGCCTTTCGCGAACGCGGCCCCCTTACGAACGGCGGTGAAGCGGGGAAGACCGCACCGGCGGTTAGCGATCTCGATGCAGCATCACATCAGCAGGAATTGCGGAGTTGGCAGGCCCGATACAAGGCCGCCAGCAACGAACTGGAAACCCACATCGAGAACATGAAGTCAGTGACGGAGGAATACCAGTCCGTCAACGAGGAATTGCAATCGTCGAATGAAGAGCTTGAAACTGCCAAAGAAGAGATGCAGTCGGTCAACGAGGAACTTCAGACCGTCAACAGTGAGATGCAGAGCAAGAACGATCAGCTGAATGGAGTGAACAATGATCTCCAGAACCTTCTCGACAGCACCCAGATCGCGACCATCTTCCTCGACGATAACCTACACATTAAGAATTTCACACCGGCCGCGATGGAGCTGTTTGCACTCCATGATTGCGATCGTGGCCGCGCCATAACCGACATTGTTACGTTGCTGGCTTATGACAAGCTGCGCGAGGATGTGAGGAAAGTCCAACGCACGCTTGCGGTCGTCGAACAGGAACTGGACCTAAAGGATGAGAGCGCGACGTTTATTATGCGGATACGCCCATACCGCACGGTCAAGAACGTCATTACAGGCGTGGTAATCACCTTCACCGATATTACTGAGCGAAAAGCACAGGACGATCAACTAAGGGTGTTGATGAAGGAATTGCAGCACCGCACCAACAATCTGTTCAGAGTGATTCAGGCGATGGCGCGTCAGACCGCCAAGCATAGCGCGAATTTTGCAGACTTTGAGGTCCAATTCGGAGCGAGGATACAGGGGCTTTCGGAGTCCAATACCCTGCTTATCGGCCAGAATTGGCAAAGTGTATCCTTGGAGAGGCTGGTGCGTACCCAGCTCGCGCCTTTCATTGGAACGGATCAGGCTCGTCTCGAAATCGATGGGCTTGCCGTATTCGTGGCAACCGAGGCCGTGCAGACCCTTGGTCTGGCGCTACATGAGTTGGCGACCAACGCGTCGAAGTACGGCGCATTATCGGTGCCCGGCGGCAGAATCTTGCTTCAGTGGAAATTTACCGGGGGAGATAAGATTCCTGAAGGCTTTCGACTGGAGTGGCGAGAGCGTGGTGGTCCGACCGTTAAGCCGGCCAAGCGCAGAGGTTTCGGTCGATTTGTCATTGACCAGATGGTGACCAGCTCGCTCCATGCCACAGTTGGGATAGATCTCGCCCCGGAAGGCTTCCGCTGGACGCTCGATATGCCAGCCAGCCAAGTTCAGCGGGCGATGCCGGATAAAGAGGGAATGAAAAATGGCGAAAGTGGATCGGCACCGCTTTTCGACGTTGGGATTAAAAAACCCGAGCAGAGCGATTACCTATGAAGGCCGCGAGTGCTGCTCGAGATTTTCCTGTCGTTTGCGTCGGCGGCTCGGCCGGTGGCCTCGACGCCTATACCCGGTTACTTCGACATCTGCAGGCCGATATGGGCGTTGCTATCGTCATCGTTAATCACCTGAGAACGGTAGCTACGTTGCTCCACGAGATTCTTCCACGTTACACGGAGATGCCGGTTGAACTGATTACGGAAAGATTGCTCATCCAGCCCAACCGCGTGTTCATCATACCAGAACAACGTGATCTGCACGTTCTTGATGGAGAGTTTCGTCTAAAGCCGATATCAAAACCTCGGGGATGGCCCGACAGTTATTACTGTTTTTCTGCGCTCGTTAACCCAGTACTGGGACGGAAAAATCATTGCTGTCATCGTCTCTGGCTATGATGGCGATGGGGCAGCGGCGCTGTGCGGCATAAAAGAAGTGGGGGGAATTACGATCGCGCAGAAGCTCGAAACAGCCGGGCAGCCGGATATGCCCCAGAGCGCAATAGCCAGCGGGTGTATAGATTTTGTTCTTTCGCCTGAGGGTATAGCTCAAGAAATAATACGAATTGCGCGCGTAGAACCCTAAAAGTTCTGCAGAACGGTTGCAGGTCCTTGTAAAACCGCTTCATGTTGCGCTCGGGATCGACCCGGAAGAGTGTTTCAGCGGGCATCGATCTCATCGCTGTACTGCTGGTCCTGACGGCTGCGTTTAGCTGGATCATACCAAGACTCGCTGATCAAAACCGGTACACCCAATCACGCATTCCGATGAACATAATGCGCCAGGGCTGATCGATTAGCCTGTTCCAGGCGTAGCAGCAGTGATCGACGATATCTTCGTAGGACTTGAACACGCGGTTCGACAACCAATTGTCGCGCATGAACTCTGCCAGACGTTTTCCTGCGGATTAAGTTCCGGGCATTTCGCTGGCAGCGGCAGGATCGTGATGTTGGATGGAACGATCAACCCGACAGATGCCAGCCGGCCTGGTCGAGCAGCAAGATGGCATGCTTGCCTGGCGCGACCTGCCTCAGGCAAGCGCGATCCCTCATGACCCCGCGCGTCCTATTCTCCTTGGTCGCTCATCCAAGAAACCGCATTCCACCTCAGTCCGCTGCGCCGACCGCCCTCAAACCCCAGAAGGCGGCGATGTGGCGTGTTGACGAGATATTCACGTCCAGCATGTAGTCGCCACTCGAGCCGCAGCCGTGGCGGCCACTCGTGTTGAGCGGTATGCCGTGGCCCATCCCGGTAATGCGGTATTCCTCCAGAAGTTCATGACCCTCGGGATCGCTCCAGACCCGCCTGGGATAACCGTCGACGATGTGAGCGCGGCTTGGCATTCGTTCAAGGTCATGAAGCGTAAGCCACTGTTGGAGGATCTCCTCGCTGTTCGAAGGATCAACGGTGCGGTCGCGACTGCCGTGCCAGATCGAGATCGTCGGCCAAGGTCCGTCATGCTCCGAAGCGTCGCGCAGCCGTGCTGCAAGCTGTTGTGCTGTCGGGCCGCCACGCTGTCCCCGCATTCGACGGAATGCGTCCGGAATCGTGCTCGCGCACCCGTACGGCAGCCCGGCGATGATCGCGCCACCGGCAAAGGCTTCCGGATACGTCGCGAGCAAGACCGAGGCCATCGCGCCGCCAGCAGACAAGCCGGTGACAAAGATGCGCTGACGATCGATCCCATGATCGCTGACCACCTGCTCGATCATCTGGCGGATTGACAGGGGTTCGCCGGAGTCACGGTGGCTGTCGCACGGCTCGAACCAATTGAAAGCGAGAAGCCAATTGTTCGAGCGCCGCTGCTCGGGGAACAGCAACGCAAACCCATGCCGGTCGGCAAGCTCTGACCAACCGGAGCCGCGGTCATAGTCCGTCGCCGTCTGCTCGCAGCCATGCAGCACGACTACAAGCGGTGCAGCATCGGGCAAGTTTTCCGGTATATGCGTCAGAGACCGCAACGATCCCGGATTCGTTCCAAATCCGACCAAGTTCGACAGACGATCGCTCGTGTCGTTGCTTCCTTGCATATACGCGAATAGGTTCAATAGACCTAACATGATGAAGCCCTTCCGCTGGCATTACGTATCCCCTTTCGCAGTGCATTTCGCATTTTCTGCACCCCTCAATGGTAGCCGCTTCCGGAAACAGCGCGCGATGCAGGCGACGGAACCGACTCCATCTCGCGAAACGAAACAAGCTTGTGCCGGCCCTCATCCCAAAGAACCTTGCGCACACAGCGAAGGCTTTCGAACAGCGTCAGCCGTCCGACGGCAGAGAGCTGCGGGTGATCCCGTAACACCTGTGGCAGCCGATAATAAGGAATCCGACTGCACAGATGGTGGACATGGTGTATTCCGATATTGGCGGTAAACCAGCGCAAGACGCTTGGCAGGTCATAATGCGAACTGCCGTGCAACCCCGCTTCATGGAAATTCCAGCCCTCATCATGGGCCCAGAACGTATCCTCGAACTGGTGCTGGACATAGAACAGCCAGACGCCGATCGAGGCGGCGATAAGCGTGATCGGCAACTGCACAAGCAGGAACGGACCAACGCCGATCAGCCAGATCATGGTCGCGACCAGTACCGCGATTGCAACATTCGTCGCCATCGCGCTGAGCCAGGGCTGCCAGCCACTGCGTATCAGTCCCATCGGCAATCGGTGCCGCAAGATGAACATATACGCCGGGCCGACGCCGAACATCACGATTGGATTCCGGTACAAGCGATACAAGAGCCGGCGCCCCTTGGGCAGCGCCAGGAACTCGCGCACGGTCAGCGTATCGATGTCGCCGATACCGCGCCGATCGAGATTGCCTGAACCGGCATGGTGTAGAGCATGCGCGCGCCGCCAGAAATCGTACGGCGTTAGTGTCAGAACGCCGATGACACGTCCGACCCAATCGTTCGCGAGGCGATGGCGGAAGAATGATCCATGGCCGCAGTCGTGCTGGATCATGAAGAGACGCAAGAGGAGGCCTGCGGCGGGCACAGCGAGCAGCAGAGCCATCCAATACCCGGCATCGAGACACGTCCATATCAGAAACCACGTGAGGGCAAACGGTCCTGCCGTGATCACGATCTCGAAAACGCTTCGGGTGCAATTCGGCTCGCGATAGCAGCTCAGTGCATGCGCCAGGTGCCGGAAATCGGACGTGGCATGAGCGTTGTTCGTGTGTTGATCCATGGGCAACGTTCTCCGGCTTGCTTCCCGCGCCGGACTGCGGCGTATCGCGCTGCGGCAAGCGTGTACTGATGAGGCGGGCTGCGGCGCTATTAATTTGAGCAAAACCGGTCGAGCTCAATCAGGCCGCAGTGACCTGTCGTTCACAACCGCTCCACCAAAGCGGGGCAGACCGAGCTTGTTTTTTCGCCGGCGGCCGGGTAGCCGGCGATCACCGCTGTTCTCTGACGCATCATCTCCCGGCCCTAAACCGGAGCCAGCCGTAGCGTCGGTCACGGCGCCGCCCAGGTCAAAACCTGGCCGGTCCTTAGCGCCAGGACCAGGAGAGCGCGCAGCGGCTTTTGCATTGAGCCGTTGTTGATTGCTTTCCTCACCCGCGGCCGGTTCGTCGTGTTTGGCGTCAGTTGATTTGGCCATGATGGTTCTTTTCCTCCAAGAGGGGATCGTCCTTACGGGCGAGCGTCGGAATAAAGGTGCTCGCCACACATTGCAGACTACGCCACCGCGAGATCGCTTCGATTAACGGCGAGCCTCGATGTGCGTTCCTTGGGAATCCAACCGGAACGGTGCGGCTTATACCTAGTCAGGTGAATCTAAAATTCGTGGCATAAGGTCTGCTGAGTTTTTTGGCAGAAGCGTTTGACGGAGGCGAGGATTTCGTCAGCTGACTTTGTCCATCGATATGGCCTGGGATTTTCATTGTGCCGCTCGATGAAGGCGCGGATATCTTTTTCCAACTGCTTGGTCGAAGTATGGACGCCGCGGCGGATCTGCTTGCGGGTGAGTTCAGCAAACCAGCGCTCGACCTGATTGATCCACGATGCTGATGTTGGCGTGAAGTGCACATGGTAGTGCGGTCGTCGCACCAGCCAGGATTTGATCACAGCAGTTTTGTGAGTGGCGTAGTTGTCCATAATGATATGGATATCGAGACCGTCGGGAATGTGAGCGTCGATTTGCTTCAGGAAGTCGAGGAACTCCGCAGCACGATGGCGCTTGTAGCATTTGCCGATCACAAATCCGGAAGCAACATCGAGGGCCGCGAACAGCGATGTTGTGCCGTGGCGGATATAGGAATGCGTCCGGCGTTCCGGAATGCCCGGCATCATCGGCAGGACCGGCTGCTCGCGATCAAGCGCTTGTATCTGGCTCTTCTCGTCGACACTGAGCACCAGGGCCCGATTGGGCGGCGACAGATAAAGACCGACGATGTCGCGGACCTTGTCGACAAATAATGGGTCGCTGGAAAGCTTGAATGTCTCCGAACGGTGCGGCTGCAAGCCGAAGGCGTTCCAAATCCTTCGGATCGTCGTGTGCGAAAAGCCGGTCGCGGTCGCCATCGAACGGATGGACCAGTGCGTGGCGTCGCTCGGCGTGGAGCGGAGCGTGCGTTCGATAATTGCAGCGACCTGATCGTCATCAATCGTGCGAGGCCTGCCAGGGCGGGCTTCATCCAAGAGCCCTTCGATGCGCCCCTTCAGAAAGCGCCGACGCCACTTGCCAACTGTATGCTCATGGACACCCAGTTCGTGCGCAACGGATTTGCTGGGTATGCCATCCGCGCATCGCAGGATGACGCGGCATCGCTCAGACAAAGAACGCGCCACGCGATGACGACGAACCTGCCGTTCGAGATACGCGCGCTCATCCGCGCTGAGGATCAAGGGAGAAACCGGGCGTCCTGCCGCGTTGGCCATAACTGCGCTCCCGCACTCTTGCGAATGCGGCAGATTATAATGAAACGAACTTCAGTTCCAGGTGACTAGTACCCGGAATCATAGCTGAGTGATACGGCGGCCTTGGAAGCGACGTTGACGGACCTTTTTCTTGGTCCAGAGGAAGGGCTCGGCTTTGTCGTTGTACGCGTTGACGTAGGCATCGATGTGCTCCTGAAGCTGCTTGAGGCTTGTGAAGGAGGCTCCGCTAAGCGACTGGCCCTGTAATATCGAGAACCATACCTCGACCTGATTGAGCCAGGACGCGCTTGTCGGCGTAAAATGAAATTGCACGTTGGGGTGGGCCTTGAGCCAGTGCTCGTTTTTCTTGTGGGTGTTGAGGTTGTCGAGGATGACGTGAATCTTTCGGTCCGGAAAGGCCGCGGTGACGCTGTTCATGAAGTCAAGAAACTCGACGCGGCGACGGCGTTTTGAATGAGCCGCGATGATCTTTCCGGTGGCAACTTCGAGGGCCGCAAACAATGTTGTAGTGCCATGCCGCTTGTAATCGTGGCTCTGGCCGGTCAAGGCGCGGCCATTGGGTAACTTCAGATAACCCTGCGCTCGCTCCAATGCCTGGATCGAAGGCTTCTCGTCCACGCATAGCACGATGGCCTTTGCGGGCGGGGCGACGTAAAGGCCAACAACATCGGCGGCTTTGGCCGTAAAGTTCGGGTCGTTGCTTTCACACCAGGACTTGCGAGCCGCGAGATCAATCTTGTGGCTGCGCAGGAACCGCCAGACATATTGGACGTCAACATCGCCCAGCGCCCCGGCCAGCAGAGGGCCGGTCCAGCGCGCAAACCCTTGCGGGGGCGGCTTGTCCAGCAGCTTCAGAATCCGCTTGTCGGTAGCCTTCGTATAGATCGGCTGCTTGCCGGGTCGCGGCTTGTCTTGCAGCCCTTCAAGGCCATGATCGGCATAGCGGTGCCGCCAAAGGCTGACAATCCGCGGCTGGACCCCGACTTCTTTGGCGATCGAGCGGGTGCTGCGCCCGTCCGCCGCCAACAGAACTATCCGCGCTCGCTTCAAATCGCGCTGCAACGTCACCGGTGAGCGACAACACGCCTCAAGCACATTGCGATCTTTCCTCGAAAGGCGAACTTCTCTTGCTTCGGGGATCATCCCGATCTTGAATCACGACTCACCTTCTAAGAAAAGGAGGTACTAGGTTCGCTCGGGGAAGCCTGCCTTGGTGACGCGCAAGATCAGCCAACCTATGAGGCCGGCGAGCGTCGAACCCAGCAGCACGCCGATTTTTGTCTCGTCCTGGAGAACGGCCGACTCCGGATAAGCGAGGAGCCCAATGAAGAGGCTCATGGTGAAGCCAATCCCGCAGAGCACTGCCACTCCATAAAGATGTGCCCAAGAGGCGTAACGTGGCATGTCGGCAATTTTCAGCCAGATCGCCAGCCATGCGAAGCCGAAAACGCCTACCTGCTTGCCGAAGAAAAGGCCCAGTGCAACGCCGAGTGGCACCGGATCGAGCAGTGCCGAGAGACCGAGCCCGGCGAATGAGACGCCGGCATTGGCGAAGCCGAATACCGGCACGATGAGGAACGCCACCCACGGATTGAGTGCGTGCTCGAGCCGATGTAGAGGTGATGTTGGACCGCCGCCTGTGGAAGCTTGCAAGGGGATGGCGAGCGCCAGTGCAACACCTGCGAGCGTTGCGTGGATCCCCGACTGCAGCACAAAGAACCAGAGCACCACCCCGAGGACCAGATAGGGTGCGAGGGGCTTCACACCGAACCGATTGAGGGCCGCGAGACCCAACAACGTCGCGGCTGCGAGAATTAGCATCAGCGGAGTAAGCTCGGCGGTATAGAAGAGCGCGATGATTAAGACAGCACCTAGGTCGTCCAGGATGGCAAGCGCGGTCAGAAAAATCTTAAGAGACACAGGGACGCGGGGGCCAAGCAGTGAGAGCACGCCGAGTGCGAAGGCGATGTCTGTCGCCGACGGAATGGCCCATCCTCTGAGATTGGCTGGCTCGCCCCCATTAACTGCGATGAAAATCACCGCTGGTACGACCATGCCGCCGAGGGCTGCGATACCTGGCAACGCGCGCCGCGACCAGGTCGCGAGTTGCCCGTCCAAGAACTCGCGCTTGATCTCGAGCCCGACGAGCAGGAAGAATACCGCCATCAACGCATCGTTGATCCAGTGCAGCACCGTCAGGCCCAGCACTTGACGGTGCAGCACATCGAAGTAGACGGGCGCGAACGGCGAATTGGCGAGCAGCAACGCCAATGCGGCGACGAACATCAGTGTCAGCCCAGCGGAGGCCTCACTGTCGAGAAAGGATCGAAGAATTGAGTAAGGGCGAAGCCGCCCTGGTTCCAAAACCATTCGCTTTCCGCAATTTGGATATTGACCGAATCGAACCCGCATCTTTCCATCGAAAGACGATTGGGATCAATGCGCATCTACGCGCAGATGCAACCTCGCGATCACCGGACCATGACAGCCGCGCGGCGTTGTTATTCCCTTGAAGCCATCCATCCAAATCGACCGTCGGTGTGAACGCTCCACCGGCTAAAGCCGGTGGCTTCGGATTACGGCTGGAAGCCGGATTTGATCGACCCTTCGGGTCGATTGTCAGACGACCTTGAAGTTGTCATCTGGCTCAGGCGGCTTTTGGTCTTCTATGTACTTCTTCCACACTTCATCGGTGACGTTTCCGCTCGAAGCAACCCAGTATCCCTGCCCATAGATGCTGCCCCAGTATCGCTTCCTGAGCGACTGATACTCCGTCAGAAGCTTGTGAGAACTCTTGCCTTTGAGATATTGCACCGCACGAGAGACCGATAGATGTGGTGGGATCGACAACAACAGATGGACGTGATCCCGGTTTATCGTCCCGGCATGAATAACCATCTCATGGCTCAACGCAATTTCCCGCAACAACTCCCGGGCGCGAAAGCCGACATCCCCACCCAAAACTGCGAACCGATACTTCGTCACCCACACAATGTGGTATTTGCAGTCCCACACCGTATGACTGCCAGACTTCGCCGTTTGCATCGTCGGATGCTAATGCATCCCGTCGCCTAAAGGCCGAGGGGTTTGCTGATCCCGGCAAGGGGGCTCTAAAACTCCGCTTGATCAACGGCCAAGAGGCGCCGCTCGACCAAGTCTTCAGCGACATCACCGGTGCGAAAGAGCTGTCGAATGAGCACGTCCCGCGCATAATGCTCACCTGTCCATGTCGTTAAAGCAAGAGTTTTTTGCAGCGGGCTACTGGACGGCGGACGTCTCAGAGGCGGGCTGTGGCCGCGCCCTTCACGTCGTTTCGGTCCAAGTCGGCGGCGTGGATGATCCAAGGCGCTCCCTTACAGAGCTGATTCGCCGAGAGTTGACCATCTTTGAGCAGACGGCGCACGGTCGACGGACTAACGGATGGAGCTGCCGCAGCCTCGTCGAGCGTTACCTCGCCGCGCTCCCGGCGCTCGCCTTCCCGATAGGTTGGAATCGTATTGTGACTACGCAGGCTGCACACCCGCGATTGCGTCCAGCCGTTTCCGCGTCCCGTCGTTTTGCCGGCCCGATTGAGCACCGAGGCGATCGCCTTGTCCGGCATCTGTCGTGTCAGCACGCGCACGACGATGGTCTCGCCTTCGACGCTCCAGTGGTGTTGGCCCGTGCGGTTCTTCTTGACTTTAAGAGCCGAATGGTCGCGTCCGTGCCAGCGGATAACGAGATCGAGCGCGTTGTCCTCGACGCGGACGACGATCTCGTCGATCACCGTCCGCACGATGCGTTTCTTTGCCTCTGGTGTCACACCGGCGCTCGTCCATGCACTTTGCAGATCGGCACCGAGCATCATCAGCCGCTCGCGGTCGGCGGGCGCCGGCTCGGCAGCGGGTGATGCCGTCAGTTCCTGAAGCTCCGCCTCCAAATCGCGGGCAATAGTCAGCCGCTCATTCCATCGCGTCTCCAACTCCGAGGCGACCAGGCGATTGTCGGGATCGACGGCATCATACTGGCGACGCGCGCGGCCGACCTCGTAGCGAGCCTGCTCCAATGCCAGCGCGATCTGTCGTCGCTTGTCCTCGTTTGCGCGACTGCGAGTGCCTGTGCTGCGAGCGCGGCCTCGATTCCGAGCGGTTACAAACGCACGATGACCTCGGCGCCGACATCCCGGTCAATGCGCATGCCTCCGAACGAGATGCAGCGATCACCGCCATGATTGAGCACCACGGCTTCCATCTCGGCCAAAAACACACGTCGATGATGGTGCCGCCACGCAGCAGAGCACCGCGAGTCTCCAGAAACTCCGCAATCGCGACGAATATCACCTTCGTCAACTCGTGACGCCCCAGCAGATGCCGGAAGTTCAAGATGGTCGTCTCATCGGGAATAGTGGCGCGTCCGAGCTCCAGACCCGCAAACGTTCGCATCGAGCAAATGTCGTAAAGCACTTCTTCCGCGCCGGGATCAGAGAGGTTATACCACTGCTGCAAGCAATAAATCCGTAGCATCACGGCCAATGGAAATGGTCGCCGACCGCCGCTCGGACCAGCCTTGGGATAATGCGGCTCGATCAAAGCTTCGA
Source organism: Nitrobacter hamburgensis X14 (assembly GCF_000013885.1). NCBI lineage: Bacteria > Pseudomonadati > Pseudomonadota > Alphaproteobacteria > Hyphomicrobiales > Nitrobacteraceae > Nitrobacter > Nitrobacter hamburgensis. Next base: position 48,519 of record NC_007961.1, on the reverse strand, counting down.
GCCCGACCCAAGGCACCACGCCTGCCATCTTAGCCAAAAACACATCTCGCTTCGTGCGCTTCTTCTTGGCCGCATAATCGAGCGACGCGAAACTCAGTTGATGGTATGACTGAGACGGTCGAACCGTTGGCCGGTGACGCGGTCCGTGCTATAATAGAACGATGAGTTTCCTTTCCGACCTTGCTCTCTGGCTGGCGACGCTTGATCGTCCCTTTGCTTTCCTGCTCGCTCTGCCCTTCTTGGTTGCAGCTGCAGGACTAGCCTCGCATTTCATTCGTCAGCGATCTGGACGGGCGTGAGCTGGAATGCGGAGGAATCGCGGGTTTCTCCTTGCCATAGTCATTGCTGTCAACGGCGGAGTAGAATCCGGCCACGCGCCGGAGTGATAGTCGGCCACGGTTTGCGAACGCAGGAGATCGCCGGGAGAAGCTATGGGAAGCGGCAAGGTTGAGGCTGGGTATGACGGATCGTATAGCGAGTATACGAAGCTTTGAATCAACCCAAGAGGAGAGTTATGCCTGACGGCGATGGCAGTAGCCTCAATCTTATCGGTATTGTACTGATCTTTGTTCTTGTTGCGGCGAACGGATTTTTCGTCGCGGCCGAGTTCTCCTTGGTGGCGGTTCGTCCGAGCAGGGTTGCCGAATTGGTCGCCGGCGGCAGCAGAAGGGCCCTTGTCCTTCAACGAGCCATCCAGCACCTTGATGTCAATCTAGCCGCCACGCAATTGGGAATCACGATTTCGTCACTCGCCTTGGGTTGGATTGGCGAACCTGCCTTGGCGGGATTGATCCAGCCGCTGTGGAAGGCATTCCCGGATTCCCTTGCGACCGCCGGCGCGCATGCCGTAGCGGTTGTCGTTTCCTTCAGCATCATCACTACGTTGCATATCGTATTGGGCGAATTGGCGCCAAAGAGCTTGGCATTGCAGCGAAGCGAAAGTACCGCGCTTGTGATTGTGCGCCCGTTGGGGCTGTTCCTGCTCATCTTGCGTCCAGCAATCGTTATACTGAATGGCCTCGGCAACCTGATTCTCCGGCTTTGCGGCCTGCGGCCCGGAACGGGCGAATCCTCGCTGCATTCACCGGAGGAGTTGAAGCTGCTGGTGCAAGCCAGTCAGGACGCAGGCATCCTGCAAGACGCACAGGAAGAGGTGGTGCTTCGCGTTCTCAACATCGGGGAGCGGCAGGTCGGCGACATCATGACCGCGCGGCCTGAAATCGACTGGGTCAATGCTGATTCGGATCGCGCCGACATGCTTGATACGATCAGAAACTGTCCTCACGAGCAGTTGCTCGTTGGGCGGGGCAGCATCGACGAGCCTCTTGGCATGCTCCTCAAAAAGGATTTGCTTAATCGCGTGCTGGGTGGAGAGGGCCTCGATCCATTGGAGGTGATCCGGGAGCCGTTGCTCGTTCTTGAATCCATGTCGGTATTCCGGATGCTGGACATGTTCAAGCAAGCTCCCGTGCGGCTTGCGATCGTCGTCGATGAATATGGAATCCTTCAGGGCATTGTCACGCAGACCGATCTCCTTGAAGCGATTGCCGGCGATTTGCCGAACAGCGAGGATGGATCGGCGGATATCATCGAACGCGAGGATGGATCGTTGCTCCTTGACGGGATGACGCCGGCACACGACGTATTCGACCGCCTTGCATTCCGGAAGCGCCCAGAGAACGGCGATTATCACACGGTTGCCGGATTCGCGCTGTCCCAACTCGGTCATCTGCCCGGGATCGGCGAGTCTTTCGTATATGAAGATTGGTGTTTCGAGATCGTCGATCTGGACGGGCGACGCATCGGCAAGATTCTCGCGACAAGGATGACGCTTGTGCCCTGAACGACTTCCTACCGCAAATGACTCCGTCGTTGCCGGGGAGCGACGATCTGCTAAGCGTCGTTGGCAGCGCTTCCAGCGTGCAAAGGCGTATGGCTGGTCCGGCAGTTTCCCAAGCTTCGGCCTGTCGATCTCGACGAAGAGTTCGACGCGGCTGGAGCCGAAGCCGCGCATCTGGCGACCATTGAGTTCGGCGACGAGCACGCGGATGGCGGCGTTCAGCTCTGCCAGGTAAAAGAAGCGCTGATTGCGCAGACGCGCCAGGACCCAGCGCTGGGCAATTTGCACGGCGACTTCGACTTTGGCCTTATGCGGCGCAAAGTATCTTTGGACATACCGAAAGATGACGGAACAATACTCGAGGTTCCGAATAGGCCCGCCTGCGCCCTCGATGGGCGTTTTTGGTGGAGCGTGCGGGTGGTTGTTCGGATGATGCGAACTCGAGACCATAGAAAAGGGACTTTAAAGAGGGGGCGGATGACGTGCATCCTCTGGCCGGTTGCTGATGAAATATGCATTGCTATCGATCCTTTTCAGAATTTTGTAATCCCATTGCGCAACACTGCCCTTTCTCACAAGGGATATTGCCATGGATGACAAGGTGAAAATCCGCTGCCCAGCCTGCACTCATATTTTCAGGGAGAATGCCAGCCGCGTCCGCGATGGAGCACAGGTTAATTGCCTCAACTGCAACAAGCTGATTACTCTGACCAAAGAGACAGAAGACCCGTTTCTGCGCCGGGCGCTCAAAGCCGCACGCGAAATTAGAGCCGCAAAAGACGCGGCGGTCCACGCGGCGATATATAGCGGCGTGGCATCAGCCCCAAGGCGCGAAATGCCTTAACGGCTTCAGATGTCAGCCGTGCCGAACACTCCAGCCACCTGCACAGTACGTTGCCCATTCATCCATTAACCGCCGCCGCTTCACCAACGCATCCGAACGCCTATAAGCCGCTTCCGTTTCGTCCGCCACAGCATGGGCCAATGCTTGCTCGCACACCTCGCGCGAGAAGTTTGTCATGTCGCCAGCCCAATCGCGGAACGTCGAACGGAAGCCATGCGTCGTCACCTGCTCTTTAGTGTGGCGCGCAATCGCCTTCGCGAGCGACACGTCGCTAATCGGCTTGCCGCGTCACCTGCCGGGGAAGATTAGACCTTCGCCTCCGGCGCGCTCGCGGGCCACCTCTAGCCCGTCCTATTCGTGAGAGTGCGGTTTTTTGGTTCGATTGATGTGACTGCACATCTCCTCGGACGAGGCGCATAGGATTGCCTTCGGCTTTTCACCGCCTGACGACCGGTACTTTGCAACGCGTTTGAGGGATGGGTTGGGCGAAGGGGGCGCACGCCCCGGCGGTCAAGGACCGTGTGGCAGCAGCGAGCCCGGCAAGCTGCGGAAGAGGTCGGCTTCGGGACATGCCGCGGCGAACGCGAGGCGAATGCGGCTCGCGGTCTCGACGACCCTGGCTGCGATTTTCAAGAGACGAAGACGCAGCGTCGCGAACTCGGCAGTGGCCAATTCGCGGGCTTTGGGAATGGCGTCGCGCACGGTCAGCATCAGCCAATAAGCGGCGGTATGGAGCACGAGACGGACCTGGTTGGCGAGCGCCGAACGGCAACTGGTGCGATCGGAGGCGAGCTGCGTCTTATGCAGCTTGATCAGGTTCTCGGCCTGGCCGCGCGCGCAATACAGGCTGTCGTAGATCCACTCGGCCGAGCCGGCATCGAGGCTGGTGACGACGAAGCGGATGTCGAGGCCGAGCATCGTCGCCTCAATACGGGCGACGGTGCGCCGTTCGCGATCCCAGGACTTGGCCTTGTGGCGCGTCTCGGTATAGCCGCGCAGAACAGCCAGGTTCTCGATGGCGCGTCGGGTGCGGATGTCGTCAGCGACCTCGTCGACTTTTCTGGCGAGCGGCTTGGTGCCGGACAGGCCGAAGATGTAGTCGATGCCGTTGTTCTCGCACCACGTCATCGCCTCCGGCCGGGCATAGTGCCCGTCGCCACGGACCGTAATTCGCGTGTTGTGCCATCGCGTGCGGATGTGCCGTACCAGGCGGCGCAGATGGGCGCGCACCTCGACGCCGCCCGGCGTCTTGCCCGGCCGCAGCACGACCGCCACGGGCCGGCTCTTCTCCGTGTCGTAGACGTGGATCGGCAAGAAGCAGCGTTCGTCATAATGAGCGTTGAACAGCGAGAGCTGCTGATGACCGTGGACGACATCGCAGGTATCATCGATGTCGAGCGTGACGGATGCCGGCTCGCGCGGGTAGCTATCCATCCATGCGTCGACCAAAGTGTAGGTCAGCCGGATCACGTCGCGCAGGCGCGGAGCATTCTCCAGGCGCGACAGCGTCGGTTGGGAACACAGATCGCGACCGCTGTCCGGCAGCCGTCCGCAGGCCAGCTTGAATGCCGGATCGGACCGCAGATGATCGAGGTCGTCGGCGTCCTCGTAGCCGCAGCAGATCGCGAACATGCGAGCGCGAAACATATCGACAAGGCTGTGCACGACCCGCGTCGGGTCGCGCCGGTCCGGGAACACCCGGGCCAACTTGTCGGCCAAACCGAGACGTCGCTCGGCCGTCGCCAGAAGCATCACGCCCCCGTTCGATGTCAAGCGACCGCCATCGAAGGCAGCTGTGACTTTCTTGGCGTGAACGGCTGGAAACGAGAATGGCAGAATCGTATCATCGGTCATGGCGGGCGTGGCGTTCGCGATTGAAGGTCATGGGGTTGGCTTCGCAACCGAATCCTACGCCGCATCAGCGCTTTACACCACGCTCGCCAGCCTCTCAGGCGCACTCTCACGAATAAGACGGGCTAGCGCCTTCAAGGCCGCGTCGATTAGCGGGACCACGTGCGGCTTGTTTGCCTGTCGCCATTCATCCGCGCGCCGGGAATGGTCCAAAGCTTTTGCTCAACGTTTATCTCGCTCCACTCGGCAAACGCGCCCTCATTGTACCGCGCGACCGTCAGGACGATGAACCGCAGAAGCGCAGAAGCACCGCCGAGTCAGTCTCATCCGCGCACAGCGACGCCATGAATTGCAAGAGCTGTTTGTAAGGGAGGGCGGGGTGATGCCGGACGGCGCGGACTTTGCGCTTGCTCGGCAGGAGCGGCTTACCGCATCCTCAGAAGCAGGAGCGCGAAGCTCCACGCGATCTGCTGCCGCGTCTCCGCCGGCAAATCGAGCCAAAGTCTCGGGAGAGTCGTGATCCCCGGGTTTGGAAGTTTGGTGAGGGTCCGAGACGCTACGCGGTGTGGGTTCGATGGCATGTTCATCGCGAATCACCTCCTCAACGTGGGAGGCCACCGTGCTGTGCAAATGGTGCATCAATGTGAGCAGCGTTCGGACACTGATACAAGCCAACGACTTCGATGCGCCTTCATCTTCCGATGGCGCGGTCGCAAGATCGGTCGCCGAGCGCCGGATTGGACGGTGGCGCCCGTCAGGTAATCGAACAACGACGAAGGCCGGACCACGTCCCGAACGCGGCGTCACGAGCTCGCGACGCTGACCCGCAAGGCCGTGGCGCGGGTTACGACCGTTAAATGAGACACCACTCCGTCGAGAATGGCGGCTGTACAGCTCAATGGTGGCCGAGTGCCAGAATTGCCGGCAAACGTTCCTGGAGCCGAGCTTTGGATCGCGGGTGTCTGATTGATGGCGATGCGGATGAGACCTACTCGCTGTCGGCCGAGACCGACCTCGATGTTTGCGCAGCTTCCTCCGGCGCGATCCCCCTTTGCTCGGCTTGGACCACGCAATTGCGCCCCGACTCTTTGGCGCGCAGTAGGGCGGCATCTGCCGTTCGAACAAGCTGGCTGAACATGCAGTGATCCGGCGCAGTCGCCGTGCCAAGAGAGGCGGTGATTGTCCCGAGTTCGCGTCCGCCGTGCTCGACCTGCAGGTCTTTGATCTTGCACCGAGTCTCCTCGGCGCGCAGAAGTGCGTGCTCCGCCCCCATGTCGGGCATGAGCAACAGGAACTCCTCCCCGCCATACCGAAAAGCGTCAGTGTCGCGCGTCGATCGCTTTAGCAGATCGCCGACCGCACGAAGGACGACGTCGCCGGCATCATGTCCGTAATCGTCATTGAAACGCTTGAAATGATCGACGTCCAGCATGATGCAGCTGATGGGCTGGTTGGCCCTGTTCGCCTCCAACAATCTGGATTCGAGGACAGTCTCAAGCTGGCGCCTGTTCGCAAGGCCGGTCAGCGGATCGAGCATGGCCATGGCGCGCAACCTGTCTCGCAGGCGCAGATTGCCGACTGCGAGACCGACGTTTTCCGCGAGTATCTTGAGATAGATTTCCGGCACGTTCGGGTCGGGCTGGCAGAGGTCACTGCGCGGCTCAAGGTAGAGAAGCCCGACCGTGGTCCGCTGCGCGTTCAACGGCAGGCAAATTGAGTCGATCGGCTGTTCGTCGCCGAGGTGATCACAGACGACATCGGCGGCACACCCCTTAGGGCGATGCAACTCGCCTCGTTGCAGCGCCCAGCACGCAATAGGGGGAAACTCGCGAGGCGAACGGACCGCTCCAAGCCACGAGCAGGCCTCAACCAAAAGATTGCGGCTTTCATCCAAGAGATAAAGGCGACCTGCGAGGCCAGGCGCAATCTCCGGGACAAAGCCCCCGATCACCCGCTCAAGCTGAGCCATCGTCTCGCATTCCTGCATGCGCTGTGTCATCCGGGACAAGAGCGCGCGCTTTGCGAAATCCGCATTCCGCTCCTCTTCCAGCCGCTGGCGTTCAAGGCCGTTTTCGCGGAAGACGCGAATGGCCTGCGCCATGTCGCCGATCTCATCGATCTCGCCGTAGTCCGGAGGCTCGACGGCATAGTCTTGGGCCGCCAGACGGTTGACCACGTCGCTCAGCTTGACGACAGGACGCAACACACGCCGCTTGAAGACGAAGTAAAGGACGCAGAGAAACAATAGGCCGGTGACGCCGAGGACGACCTCCGAAAAGGTCTTCCAGAGTTTCGAGACGTTGACGGCTGCGGCGACTTCGCTGTCTGTCCGTTGATCGAGGCGATATTGAAATCGCTCCACGTCTGCGGCGACCCGATCCAGCTGGCGATCATACTCGATGCCGAACAGGATGCTGCGCGCCCGGTCCGCATCGCCCTGCTGGCGAATCTTGACCGCGTCCTGCTGCTCATCCTGAAGAGCATCGGCCAGGCGCATTGCGTCAGTCAGCGCGTTGACCTCGTCAGGACTTGCGCCGAGATCCTCGATTTTCCGGACCCTCTCCTCGACCGATCGCAGCGCTGTTACGTCGCGTTGGTAGATGTCGAGATGCACGGGGTCGCCCGTAATGACGTATTCGCGCGCTTTGTCGCTGAGCGATGTGACTTCGGTCGCGATCTTGGCGCTTGCCTGGTCCAGGAGCTCGCGCTGCGCAACCGCGGCTCGTTCCCCGTCCTGGACGTTCGAAGCGAGCAGCATCGTCGCGCCCGACGCGAATGTCAGCAGAAGAGTCGCTCCGTAAGCCCAGTTGGTGATTGTCGCAAGACGCATGCAGCTTCAATACAGCCGAGCTCTTTCGATTGCGTTATCATTGGGCGCCTCCACACTGTAGTGGGCGCGTCTCGTGCGGTATGAGAAATATTCCGTGCATTCGAGGCTTAGGATTGTAACGACATTGCTTCTTCGCCCGCGCCGACGCCGTCCAGGTTGAGAGAGACTCTCGTCCCCGGCCGGCAGGCAGACACTGTCTTTGACTTCGAGCTCCGCAACCGGCCTGCAGATGTCGAGCGGTTTTGTCGTGGCGGCGTGGAGCTGTCGAGACCATGTCGCGGCGGCCCTGCGCGTCCCACCAAAATAATTGGTCACACACGCGCATCACCAAGATCTTTGACCCTGGTCATGAGCGTCATGGGATCAAGCGGCGATTCCTTGAATCCGCAACTGAGGTAGAATTGCTTTGCACGTTCAGAGAGCGCGTGGACCACGAGCAAGGCCACGCCAACGCGCTCGGCCGCCTGCAACACTCTCAGGGAGGCGTCGCGAAGCATCGCCTGGCCAAGCCCCTGACCTTGTTCGCCGCGCGCGATGGCAAGGCGGCCCAAGACCACGACGGGAAGCGGATCGGGCATGTTACGCCGGAGCCGGCCTGGCGCCGCGTCCAGATCGATCCCGCCGCTGGCGAGCGCGTAATATCCGACGACCTTTCGTTCCCGGCAGACGACGTAAGTGCGCGAGGCTCCGCTGATCTGGTTTGCCCTGGCGCGTCGAACAAGCCAAGTATCGAGTGTCGGCTCGCCGCTGTCGAAGCTTTCGGTTGCGTGATCCTCCCGCAATACCTCCGGAAGGCTGAGCGGCGCGGCCTTCGTCAGCCCCGCCACGGCGGCGTGGTCTGCATCAGCTTGCGAAGGTTTGCATCCGCGGACGGCGGCTCGTCGAGGTAGGCAATCAGTCCATCATAGGTTTTGGCGTCGACCCGAAATAACACCTTGTCGAGCAGCGCCTCCTCGGCCGCAAACCGCGCGGCATTGAGCATGAATTCCGACCTGTTCTTGCCGGTCGCCGTGGCGGCGCGGTCGATCAATCGCCGATCCTCCGGGGAGACCCGCAGGTTGATCAGCGAACGGGATTTGGTGTCCTTCTTGCGTGCCTGGGCCATGGTGCCTCCTGAGCATAATATAGCGCGATGTAAAGACGATGTAAAGCTCAGGGTATTTTTAGGGATCTCCGCAGGCCGACCGCACGGACCGTCTTCGTATCTGGCGCCTCCGCTCGAGAATCCCCCAGGCCCGATACCGTCCCCGGCCTGTGGCTTCGCGCAGCCCCCAGCTCGCCGACCAGGGCCTGGGCCGCGCGGGGCGTAACCTGAAATTCCCGGCGATCATGCCGGCGGAGACGATCAGGCGGGTCAGCACGTAATCGAGCAGCGCCGGCAACCGGGAGGTCGAGCGGCGGCCGTCGAGCTTGCGCGCGAGCAACGTTCGGGCTGTCTGCCAGCGATCGTGATCCTTCAGGCCGGCTTCGGCCGCGGCGGCGATCGCCTCGAGCTGCACGGTGAGGCGGGGGGCCGTCGCCGCGGCAGCGTCCGGGTGCGCATTTCGGTGATGATGGGTTCGGACGACTATGGCGCGCCACTCCTCGAGGTGTTCCTCCTCGTCCCAGTCGAGGTCGTAGACCAGCGGGTCGCGCTCGGGCGGATGCCTCGCTTGACCGGCGATCTCGCCGGCCAGCGTGCGGTCGGCCTTGGCGATCGCCGCGTCAACGGCGGCGAAGACATCGGCCAGTCGGTTGTCGGCAGGGCATCGCGGCCTTCGCCCAGCGCGATTTGATCGCGCAGCATGTTTGCAGGCACTGCGGCCATGATTTGCGGATCGCCGCGCGGGTCAGAGGTCTCGCCGCGACCCGGTGCAAGGCTCAGGTGATCGACGATCTCTGTCGCGTCGAGGCGGCCCGCAGGTTTGCCGCCAGAAGTTCGTTGACGCGGCGGCTGATCTATCTGCGGCATGCCATCTCTCCTGGGGTTGCTCACGCACTGACGCAATTATCGGTGGCGGCCCGGATGGCTGCATCGATCGCCACGACCGCGGCTTGACTCCGCTGCGCCATGACGACGGCGCGACCATCGCGTTCTGGCGCGATTGGATCCGTTCGCGCCGCTGGCATTGCCGGCACTCTCGAATCCGTGTGCGAATTATTGTGTCGCGGGCTTGCGATGCCGCGCGAGGGTTGCCGCAAAACGTATCCAGCCGATGTTAAAACCGACAGCTTCGATCTCACAGCGCTTAGGCACGCATCCGCCGCGGTGCGGCGCGCCGACACTCTAAAGCGTGCGACATGACCTCGGTCCAGAGCGTCGTCCAAGCCCCGTCCGACCGATCGTCAGTCTGAAAGCAGCTCGTCACGCTCCGGACCCTCGTCGTCACCATCGCCAGCGGTCGTGCCGGCGCCAAAACCGGCAGGAAAGTCCCCCGCCAATAGCTTGTCCTTGCTGAGCAGGCCGGCATCCTCGAGCATCTCCATATCCGGCAGGTCGCGCAGCGTGGCGAAGCCGAAGTGCGACAGGAAGCCGTTGGTGGTGACGTAGGTGTAGGGCGCGCCGGGCTGCGGCGCCCGCGGCCCCGACGCGATGAAGCCAAGGCGGCGCAGATAGCCGATCAGGTCGCGGCTGACCTCCTGGCCGAAAAACCGGCCGAGTTCGCCGCGGGTGATCGGCTGGTAGTAGGCGATGCATAGCAGGATCAGGCTCTCGGCTTGCGAGAGCGGGCGGACCTGGTCGCCCAACCCGGTCGCGGCGCGGATTGCTTCGGCGAACCCTTTCCGGGTGCGGTGCTGCCAGCCGCCGGCGACAGACACGAGTTCATAGGGGCGGCCGCGCAGCTCGTCGCGGATGTCGTCGACGATGAGGTCGAGATTGCAGGCGCGGCCGACGACGCGGGCCAGAACCTCGCGCGGCACCGGCTCGGGCGCGGCGAAGATCACCGCCTCGACCCGGCCCATCCATTCGCGCCAGCGCAGTTTTGGCGGCAGGTCGGTCAGTTCGGTATCGAGATTGTCTGTTTGTCGCGCGCGCCGGCCCACATCAATCTCCCAACATGTCAGAGCCCGTAGAGCCGGAAGGCGGGCCGGCCGGTCAGCTCGCGCACCGCGCCGAGCGCCACCAGCCGCTCGAACAGACGCCGGCTCGAGCGGTCGCTGGCCGACTTGCCCTGCGCGGCCGGCTGCGCATCCTCGATCAGCAGCACCGACACGGTATGGTCGGCGTCCCTGCTGCGCAGCGTCGGCGCGACCGCGAGCAGGCGCGCCGCCCGGCGGGCGAGCTCGTTGTAGCGGTCGATCGCCGCCACCGCGGCCGTGGTGTAGGCGGTGCAGAGCGCGGTCATGAACACGGTCTCGCCGTCGAGATGCTGCGGCGCCTTGCGCAGCGCGCCGCGCGACAGCTGGGCCGCGAGCAGCGGCACCGGCGCCGGCCAGCGCAGTTGGTGCGCGAGGACCGCGTCGGCGAGCCACAGTGGCACCAGGTCTTCGTTGGGCAGAACACGCCGACTGGCCGCAGCAATCTCCGCAGCGGCGAGCACCGGCATGGTGTGCTCGCGCTTGGCGTGGCGGCCGGCGAGTTCGACGACCTGGTCCGGCAGCGCGTTGAGCGGATGGCCGAGTGAAGTCGCGAGCGCGACGATCCAGGCCTCGACATCGCCGCTGTCGCATTCGCCGAGCTGGCGCCAGGCGTTGAGGATGCGGCCCGCCGGACCCGGATCGTCGCTGTCGCGGCGCAGATACCAGGCGTCGCGCAGCGCCGCTTCGTCCTCGGTGCGCCCACTTTGCCGCGCCAGCGCGGTCGCGCTGGCCAGGGCGAGGCGCTGCCGCCACAGGCGGCCGAGCCGGTGGTCGTCGCGGGCGATCGGATGCAGCGCCGCCAGCGCCGCGCCCGCATAGAATAAGGCTTCTGTGACCATCTCCGGCGGCGCGCGGCGGCGCAGCCAGCTTGGTGCCGGGGCGAAGCTCGGCGGCGGTTCGAACGTGATTCGGGCGCGCGAGGGCATCCGGAACGGTAATATGGCGCGGCGCTTTTCGCCATAGAATTCGGACAAACCGCCGCGCCTGTCGGGGCATACCAACGACCGATAATGTTGCCTTATCGGTCGTTTTGCTCTTTATAGACAAAATGAGATGTGTCGCTCGCATTTCACCGCCGGACAGCCCCCAATCGGCGCCTGGAGGCGTCGGAATTTGCGGTCATTGAGCGGACCGGGTTTGCGGCCCATTCCCGGACGTCAGCCGGGAATGGCCTCTCTTGTCGAGCAGAGTGCCGCAATCCACGCAAATCGCCGCCCGGACGAAATCTCGCGCATCGTTGTGCGATTCCCCGAGCATAGTGCCCGAACGCGCTCCCGCTGTCGCTGGGGCAGCTTTTGGCTGCAATCCAGCGCGGATCAGCCAGAATTTGACGCGCCAGGCGCTCGTATTCGGCTGAGGAGCGCTTTTGTGGCTGGACATGCGGCCGTCTCGGCTTGGCCTTGAGAGGCGTTCCCGACGTGGCGCGGCCCGCCGCATCAGATGGGCAGCCGGAGGCGGCATTCCTCCGTCCCCACGCAGATCACCGCCAAAGGTATCATTGAGAGCGAGCAGCGTCAGGAAGCGCCAGCGCACAGGCAATCGCCCCAGCGGAGCATTGACGCCGACGGCGTGCCGGACGTCGTAGGGACAGCGCCAGCCGGCTTCATTGAACCACAGGGCCAGCACGGGCCGTGCGGCAGCCGGATGGTCGAGCGGCGCCCAGAGCGTCGCGAGCGCCCTTTCGAACCGCTCCCGCTCGGAATCGGCGCGGTCGATACCTGCCGTTATCCACGCCTGCACGGCGAGCACCGAACCGGCAAGGGCTGGATCGTGAGGCTGGGCCCCCTCCCCTCCCCGATTGGTGAAAACCCCTTCGCAATGGTTGCAGACGGGCCGCGCGCATCCCCCGCGCATGCGGAAGCCCAGGGAAAGAGGCCGGTGGCACCGCCCGCAGCGATCATGAAGCTGCCGGCCATGTCGAGGACAAACGCAAAGCTCAGCGAGCTCCCAATGGGCTCGCAGATAGGCGTCGCGGCCGGCAGCATGATCGTCGTCAAAGCAGGCGGCACAGACCGGCGGTGACCCGATCGACAGCGCCCATTCTGGCCCCCGGGTTGCGTACCAGGATCGCGGGCGTCGCGGATAGCGCCGGCTCAGGGACAGACGCCGCAGGCGCTCGGGATCGACACCGCAGGCCGCAGCCCACTCCCGTGTCTGATCTGCCGCCGGCGTGCTGTCATCGATCGGCCGAGGCGGCGCCGGACTTTGCCCTGCGGGGAAATAGCCGGCTAATTCCTGCGCTGTGAGGCCATAGCGGCATGCCACCCGCGCCAGCCACGATGACAGCAATTCGTCGCGATAGGGTCGTGGCGCAACCGGCAAACGGCTTGTCGGCTTCACCGTGCCGCCGCCTGCGGCGCCCGCCGGCGTGCCGATTGCGTCATCGACACCAGCGGCAAGACGAGGTCATCGCCGAAGCTCATGAGGTCGAGCCGTTCCCGTCCCGAGCGGACGGCCTCTTCGGCCGCCGTCTCGATCAACCGAAAAATCCGGGCCGTGACGCCACTGGTGAGCATATGGATCCGTTCCCGAACCGCGTCGCTGTCGAGATCGGACGGTGCTCGCAGCGGCAGAATGCCGGCCAGGCTCTTCAGGAGCCGCGCATAGGCGTGGTCGTTCTTCCAGGGCTTGAGATGAAACGCCTCGAAGCGCTCGGCGAGCTGGGCGTCGGTGAGCAAGGCCTGACGCGCCAGATCCGTGCCGGCGCAGACCAGCGGCACTCTCAAATCGTTTGCGAGAAACCGCAATGCATTCAGAAAAATCCGCTGCTGCCGATAGGTCCCCGCCAGCATGCCGTTGACCTCATCGAGCACGATCAGCTTGGCGCCGACCGTGCGCAACAGCGAGCGGCAGATGTCCTTTTCCCGGGCAAGCGCCCCGCCCACGAGCGCGGGAGCCTGCAGGCTGGCCAGCAATTCGCGGTAGAGATCCCGCTCGACCGGCTCCGAGGGTACCTGCGCCACGACAACCGGCCGGTTGGTGACGCCGGTCGACTGACACAAGGTCGCCGGGTGGGTGCGCTCGAACTTGCGAATGATCTTGGTCTTGCCCATGCCGGTGTCGCCGTAGATCAGCAGGCACGGCATGCGGTCACGCGGCGGATAGACCAGCAATGCCTCCAGGCGGGCCAGCACTGCGGCGGCCTGGTCGAAGCCAACCCAGCGGTCCGCTTTGATCCAGGCGATGCGCTCTTCGTCCGGGAGTGCGGCATAGCGGCGGTAGCGAGCGTCGAGGTGCTCGTAGGCCCCCTCCCCTCTCACGACCATTCCTCGACGGGAAAGATGGGCACCTTGCTCCAGTCGATCGGTCGATCGTCCTCGGCTTGCCTCGGCTCGGCCGGCGCCGAGGAGCTGTGCGCCGTGGCGGCGCCGAGCGCGCGGTCGCGCTTTTCGGCCAGCTGACGCGCCGCTTTGGTGCGCCGGGTGGCCTCATCGACCAGCATGCGCTGGGCTTCGATGGTCTCGAAGATCAATTGCTCGTCGACAAGCGCCAGACCGCGCTCCCGCAGGGCGGTCCGGGCGCGGCGATGCTCGCCCAGCGTAATCGGCGGTCGCCGCAAATCGGCAAAGCGGATCGGCCAGCGCGTGCCATCCGGAGCCCTGACGTAGATCTTGGAAAGATCGCGTGGGTCGTAAGCCACACGCAAAGGCCGATCGAGCCGGCCGGCCCAGATGCTCAGGATGTCATCCCAGTAACGCAGGCCGAACAGGTGAATGCCGTCGCGTCGGACCTGCCGGTCAACGGAAGGCAGGAAATCGATCATGAAACCGGCGAGATCATGGGGCTGACACACGGGCCTGACACGGCGGGCCAAGGCTTCATGCCAGGCCGCCAGCGGCGGGATTCCCAAGGCTCCATGCCGATCAGCATGGTAACGCGTGATCTCAAGCGCCATCCACTGTTCAAGTTCATCCAGCGTCATCATCGCATTGGCGGCTGAATCATAATCGCCGCGCTCGTCAATATCGCTGAAGGTTGTGCCCGGCAGAAGATGGACCGCGCCCATCATCGTGCCGATCAGCCGTTCGATATGGCCTCCGTAATGGGGCGTCGCGACCGGCCGGTGGATCAGTTCGACGCCATATTCCTCCGCGCCACGTCGCAGGGCGCGCGACCGAAATTCCCTGGCGTTATCGACATGGATCGCCTCGGGGAATCCGCAGGTCGGCCAATCCGCATCGATCCCCAGTCCGGCAAGCCATGGCTCTTTCGGCTGCACGAGGTGCTGGATTGCGAGCGCAACCGAAACCGCCGACGGCGCCTCGAGCGTCAGATAGAAGCCCGCGACCATGCGGCTCGCAACATCGATGGCGAGCGTCAACCACGGTCTTTGCAGCGGCCGTCGGTGCTGGCGATCAACGACGATCACGTCGACCAGCGTATGATCGATCTGAACAACCGCAAAGGCATGCCCCGCTTCGTATTGCCCCGGAACGGGCCGGAAACGGTCCCGCGCGGCCTTCGGACCCTCCCGCGCCATGGCGAGTTCGGCAGGATCAAGCGCAGCGATCCGCGCTCTGACAGCATGCCAGGATGGCGCCCGCAGGCCGCGCACACGGCAGAGCCGGCGGATTTCCTTGTGCAGCCGATTGATGCTCGGCTTCTGGCGTGTCTTGTAGAAGTCCTGCAACGCCTCGGCGATCACCGCTTCGGTCTCGTCCGGCAATCGGCGACTGCCTTGTCGCGTGCCTGCCGGGCGCGGCAACAGTGAACTCGCGACGGGATGCTCGCGATAGGCCCCGATCAGCTCATAGAGGCGGGTTCGTTTGACGCCGAGTTCATGGCAAGCGCGGAGGAAATCCGACCGGCCGGGACGGTCAAGCGACACCAGTCGTCGGATCACGGCCTCCCTCGAAACCGCCTCGCTCCAGGTACTCTCATCGACCGAGTTCTTGTCAGGCCCATGAACCACAGCGACCTCGCTGCGAAGTTTGTCCGCTCAAATACTACGAAAAATCCGTTGATTCGGCTAGAATCCGCTCATGAACCTAAAACACGATTCGTGCCAGATCAATGACTTGCTGTCCGCCAATGAAACGCGAACGACAAGCCCTGACGCCCCGCACAGCCCCGAATTCGATGCCCAGGACGGCTCCGCGCCGCCTGAGCGCCGGCGAAGGAACCTCGCCCGCCGTCAAAAATGTGCTGGGCGCTTGGGTCGAGACGCCTTATATAGGTAGAATATTGAAGAGTAGGAACCAAGGAACCCTGCAATGGCGCTAAGCATCAAGGATCCCGAGACCGAAAAGCTCGCGCGCGCACTGGCCCAGCGCACCGGGGAGACCATCACCGTCGCAACCCGCCGCGCGATCGAGGAGCGGCTGAAGCGAACGGAATCGCAGGCGCGCAAGGCCGCCCTTCTGGAGGATATGGAGGCGATGCAGCGTCGACTGAATGCGCTTCCGATTCTCGATCCCCGCAGCCCCGACGACATCATCGGCTACGACGAAAATGGCGTTCCAAACTGATGGTGATCGATACGTCCCCGATTGTCGCGATCTTCTTCAATGAGCCGGACGCTGCGCGCTTTCGTGAGCGCATCGCCGACGATCCGGTCCGCCTGATCTCGGCGGCAACCGTCCTCGAAGCGGCCATGGTCATCGAGGCCCGTTTGGGCGAGGCGGGAGGGACAGAACTCGATCTCTGGCTGCATAAGGCGGACGTCGAGATCGTTCCCGTGACTGCGGAGCACGCCGACCAGGCCCGGCGCGCCTGGCGTCGCTACGGCAAAGGCCGCCACCCGGCCGGATTGAATTTCGGCGACTGCTTTTCCTATGCCCTGGCCGCCCTCAGCGGTGAACCCCTGCTGTACAAGGGCAACGACTTTTCGCAGACCGACATCAAGGCGGCCTGACGATGAACAATCTCTCTCCCGGCAGCGACAGCCTTCTCGTCCCTTCGCAGGCCGTGCGAGAGCCGGGCGACGCTCCCTCCCCTCCTCTACCCGCCCACCTCGAGCAGCTCGCCGATCGCGCCCGCGGCTATGTCGAGGCCGCGAGCTCGGCCAACACCCGCCGCGCCTACGCCTCCGACTGGAAGCATTTTTCGGCCTGGTGCCGGCGCCAGGGCCTCGAGGTCTTGCCGCCCTCGGCCCAGACGGTCGGGCTCTACATTACCGCCTGCGCCTCGGGCACGGCGACCGCCGATCACCAGCCGAATTCGGTCGCGACGATCGAACGCCGGCTCTCGGCCCTGACCTGGACCTATGCCCAGCGCGGCACGCCGCTCGATCGCGCGGATCGGCACATCGCGACCGTGCTCGCCGGCATCCGCAACACCCACGCCGCCCCGCCCCGGCAGAAGGAAGCGGTTCTCCCGGAAGACGTCATCGCCATGCTGGAAACGCTCGATCGCGGCACCCTGCGGGGATTACGCGACCGCGCCATGCTGCTGATCGGCTTCGCAGGAGCCCTGCGCCGCTCGGAAATCGTCGGCCTCGATGTTGATCGCGACGACACCGAGGACGGCCGTGGCTGGGTCGAGATCCTCGACAAGGGCATGATCGTCACCCTGCGCGGCAAAACCGGCTGGCGCGAGGTCGAAATCGGCCGTGGCTCCTCCGACGCCACCTGCCCCGTTATCGCGCTGCAGACCTGGCTGAAACTGGCCAAGATCGGCCATGGGCCGCTGTTCCGCCGCGTCATCGGCCAGGGCAAGGACGTCGGGCCAGATCGCCTGACCGATCGGCAGGTCGCTCGTCTGGTGAAATGCGCGGCGTTGGCGGCCGGTGTCCGGGGCGATCTCCCCGAAGGCGAACGCGAGGAGAAATTCGCCGGCCATTCGCTGCGCGCCGGCCTCGCCTCCTCGGCCGAGGTCGACGAGCGCTATGTCCAAAAGCAGCTCGGCCACGCCAGCGCCGAAATGACCCGCCGCTATCAGCGCCGCCGCGACCGGTTTCGGGTCAATTTGACCAAAGCGGCCGGACTTTGACCCGTCAGAAGTCCCACGGCGACATCAGCTCGAGCCCTGTCGAAGCAAAATCACTCCGATTCCGCGTGGCCAAGCGACCGCCGTTGACGCGGGCGATGGCCGCGATCATTCCGTCGGGCGCGGAGATCGGCTGGCCGCGGCGTGTCGCCTCCCCCATGATCTCGCCATAGGCCAGCGCGGCCTCTTCGGTCAGGCCAAAGATTCGATCGGCGAAGCGTCGCCGCCAATCCAACAGCCCCCGTTCCAGGCGCTCAGCGCGCTGATCGGGTCTGATCTTCTGAATACCGAATGCGATCTCGGCGATCGTGACCGTGGGAAGCGCAAGCTCGGCATCATGGCGAACCAGCCAGGCAAGCACGCCGTCATCGGGGGCTTTTCTCAGGGTCTCGGAGATGACGTTAGTGTCGAGAAAGATCAAAGCTCTGGCCCCGTGTGTGGGTGCCGCCCCTCGCGGATGACTGCTTCGAGATCAATGTCGGCATCGGCGCTCGCCTTCAGACGGGCGTAGAACGCCGTCGGCGGCTCCCGTCCGGCCGCCCGCTCCTCGTAGGCCTCCAACGCGCGCTCGACCACGTCAGCGATCGAGCGGTTCTCCCGACGCGCCAGACGATGGGCAAGATCGCGAGCCTTCGCACTTCGAACAGAAAGTTGCGGTTCAGCCATATCCTTTGCCTCCTTGGCCTTAAGCATATAGCCATAAGTGATCTGCCAGCAAGATGGCACCTGCTGGCTCGCCAGCTCGGATCACTTTTGCCACCTAGACAGAGGGGTCCGCAATTGGTCGCTCGGCTGCAAACCGCCGCCCTGGGCCGTTTTTTGCGGCTCGGCGGAATCCCGCCCACTCTGGGTCGCCGGCGGCTTCGAGGCGTCGAGTTTTGCGCGCAACAACGCCATGACCATCGGCCAGACCGAGAATTTGCCGTCCTTGGCGCGCTCGGTCAAACTGCGCAAATAGCCGCCGGCGCTGCTGATCTGGTCGGATTTCTGATAGATCGCAGCAAGCGTGATCGCAGCCTGTTGTTCGCCCAGAACTTCCCTCGCCTCGCACCACGCGCTCGGGCTGATCCCCAACATCGGCCGGGCGAGCTCCGCCGCGGCCAGAAAATCCCTCCAGTGGCGGATTTCGCCGTCTTTCATCAGCCAGCGCATCTCCGGGCAGGCGTCCAGTACAATTCCCAACGGCAACTCACGCTTCGGCAAGCTCCGCAGGTTGTCGGTAGCCGCGACCTTGCCGCCCGCTTCAATCTTTTTTGGCGGACCCTCTTCAGATTCAGAATGAGAGTCTGGATTTGAATTCTGTATGTGGCGCCCGGAATGGGACTCATTGGCGTCCATATTCTGTGTTTTCGTAAACGATTCCAACAGCTCTCGGATATCACGCCAGAGCTTTTCCATCTCGCCGCCGATACTTTCCAGGATTTGGCGGGGGGCGGTCCGGGGAATCCGCACCGCTATGTCCTGGTAAGTCTGCTGAAACCGCCTCCAGTCCGCTGGCACGCCCTCATCAATCCCCGCCTCGACCATCTTCACGATGTCCCTGCGCAGGATGGTGAGCCGCTCCTTGGCGACCCGGAAAGCCTTCTTCTCGGCCTGTACCGCCTCGGCCAGGGATTTGTATTCCTCAGCCCTTGCCACGATCGGCGCCAGGTCGAAGCCGTAGGCCTGCTCGATCTCTCCGCCCCGCCCTTTGCGGGCAAAGCGCTTCCCGTTCGGGCTGTCCCTGCGGATGATCAAACCGCAATCGACAAGGATGGCCAGATGCCGGCGCAGCGTCGTGGGCGGCATCCCGTTGGCCCGTGCCATCAGTTGCTCGTTGGACGGCCAGACGATCAACTCGCTATCGCCCTGTAGAGCCGTCTCCGGATGGAATGACAAAAGCGCATGCAGGATTGCCAGGGCGCGATCGGTCGCGCCGAGCACCTGGCGCGCCTCCTTGATGTGCTGAAAGACGTGCCACTTGTGAACAATGACCGTCTCCGACTTCTCTTTCTTCGCGGCCAGCTGGCTTGAAATCATGCCAAGCGTCATCGGTCGCCGCCCAAAGGGCGTCGTTGCTAGGTGTTCCGTCATGGTCGTGCCCTCAGCTTTTAGGCAAAGCGAAAGCGCTCACCAAAATGGTGTCCAACGCCTCAAAGAGGCTCTTGACTGTGATTCGCGGAAGTGAGATTCTCGATGTCGCCAGACATTACGAGAGAGGCTTCCGGGACACTGTTTCGGGGCCTTTCTTTTTACCGCATGCTACCTCTGTGTTTGTCGCACTATCGTCCGGCTTCGGCCGAGGCCTCTGCCCTTCCCGCCGTCCAGCCAAACCTTGTCAGGTGACAAGGTCGGACCGCACGCCGAAAATCACTCAGTGCCCTCTCGGGCAAAAAATCTTTCCACCAACCCCGGCAGCTCTTCCTCCAGGAAGGCGCCAAATCCGGATGCGTGCTCCTCGGCGACCGTGAGCTTGATGTCCCCTTTTGCGAAGGTAGCCTTCCCGAGGACCCTGCCCGCTGGGCCCCGAAGTTCGATCTCGCTTCGCGAGCGCGCCGATGGTGCCTTTACAGCGGCAAGGGCGAGCTTGAATCGATCGTCGGAGGTCAGGATGGAAACCTTGTCACCTGACAAGGTTTTTCGCACCCGATCCAGCGCAGCCGGGTCCTCTCCGATGGAAGCCGCCATCGCGACCCAACGGGGCCGACCCGCCTTCGGCGCCCGGCCGATCGCCTCGATCACATCGACCGGGACGGCTCGGCACACTGCCCGAAGGCGGGCTAGCTCTGGATCATCGATCGAAAGAGCGACGCGGATATCGCGGGCTTTGATGCCGGCCTGATCCATTCGCCACGCGAAAAGCGCGCGCTCGATCCAGCTCAGATCTTGACGCGCCGCGTTCTCGATACCTTGTGCGACGACGAGCTCGCTGTCCGACAGCGCGACAACCGTGGCTTTGACCTTGATGCCGAGATCCAAGGCCGCTCGCCAGCGGCGATGCCCGTAAACGACCTGGTATCGACGGCTGACCTTCGGATGCCGCCGGACCTGGATCGGCACCTTCTGACCTTCTTCGGCAATAAGTTTTTTGAGTGCTTCGAAATCGACCTGACTGTCATCAGGCAGCCGGTCCGGGAAAGGGGAGGGATCGATAGAGCCCGGATCAAGCTCTGAACCGCCGGCAGCGTCAACGAGCGCCTGAAGCTTGTCCCGCTCTTCGCGCAGTTCCGCTAATGATCGCTGCGTTGCTCCAATAACCCCAGCTCCGACTCGGGCCGGCGGTTGCGCCGGCGCATCCACACGGGCGGGACTTGAAGGGGAGGGGTCCGAGGTCGTCTCAGACTCCGAGAACGATCCAAAGTTGGCAAGTATCGATCGTCCCGAACGACTTTTACTCGTCATGTTCGCCCCCAAGCGTGGGTAACCAATGCCAGGATCTGCTCGTTGACCGCGTCGATTGATTCTCTCGCCCGCTTCGCGGTTGCTGCCGAAATGTTGCCTGGCTCCAACTCGTAGAGGGTTCGCTTAGCCAACCCTGCCGTCTCAATCGCGGTGCTCGCGATCGCAGTCGCAGTCAGCACATCTTCAGCGAACAGATGCCGCAGCATCGTCACGACCCGGACCTGCGATTGGTCAAACGGATCATGGCGGGTGACGACATATCGAAGAAAGTCCTGCTTCATGGTCGCGCCGGCATCGCGGATAACGGATATGAGATCACCCATCATCAGCAAGAACTGGCTCATCGACATGACATCGAGCATTGCGGGATGGACCGTCACGAGAAGCCCAGTCGCCGCGTAGATGGCGCCCAATGTCAAGAAGCCGAGTGACGGCGGCGTGTCCAAGATGACGACGTCGTAAGCGTCTTCAACGTCCGCCAATGCGAGACGCAACCGCTCGAAAAAGATGCTCTCCGAGCCCGGCTGCCGCCTCGACAGGTAACGAGGCGTCTCATGCTCGTACTCCATCACCTCGATATTTCCGGGAATGAGGTCGATGCCCGTGAAGTAGGTCGGCCGGATGATGTCAACGATGGGTCGGCGTTCATCGTCATAGCGCAGGGCGGCGTAGATAGTCTCGTTCTGCCGGACATCGATTTCGGGCTGCGCACCGAACATCGCCGACAACGACGCTTGCGGATCGAGGTCGATCGCTAAGACGCGATAGCCATGGAGGGCTAGGAAGTGAGCAAGATGCGCACTCGTTGTTGTCTTGGCGCTGCCGCCCTTGAAGTTAGCAACCGCGAGAACCTGCAGATGCTCGTCGGCTCGACGGTGGGGCAAAAACCTGAGGGCATCTGCCGGACGTTGGGCGGCAAAGAGCTGCCGAAGTTCGTTGATTTGGGCAAGCGTATAGGCTCGATGATTATTTTCGAGCCGCGCAGGGAGGGGACCTTTCCCTTCATTCGACATCAACTTCAGTGTTGATTCCGGGATCGACGTCAGCTTCGAGACCTCATGGGTCATGAAATGCCGAAGGCTCTTCTGAGCGTCCGGGGGATACATCTGCTGGCGACGTGCCTGCAAATGTTCGGAAAGCATTCCCGCGTGCCGGATGATCTTGTCCGCGGGGTCCTCGGTGGGGTCACTGTTTAGGGCCTGCGCAGGCATTGCCGATTCATTCCTTCATTGTCGGCCAATAGGCGATTTATCGCCCTTTGCCCGCCAAAACTAGGTCACGATTCTCGGCGTTCGTCCAGTCCTTTAAGGTTAACAGATACTTAACGACGGTTCTCAGCCGCGCAGTGGAACGCGATGATTCGTTCAGAATCGCGCAATCATTTCGCGGGGTTATTGCGCGCGACAACAACGTCACGATGGCAGTTCAGCACCCCGTTAATCCTACATCCGAGAGGCAGCGTTTGACGGCCGATTTCGACGGCAAATGAGCCTCGTTCGGTCCCGCACTCGCGACTCACCCGCGACTCCGAGCTCGCCGAGACCCCGTTAATTCTACAGAGGGTCCGTCCCGCCGCTTCATGCTGATTTGCCTCCGCTCACCTGAACACGACGGAGGAATCAGCGGATGCGGGCCATAGCAATCGATGCGAACGAAGACAGTGGAATGCGTTCTCTGCTCGACGGGATGCATCAGTTGCGTGCTCGGGTGTTCCCCGGCTGGCTCGGCTGGCAGGTGAGAATCGAACAGGGACACGAGCGGGACGAATACGACGCCCTCGGTCCGACCTACATCCTGGCCCTGACGGATCATGGCGATGTCGCCGGCTGCGCGCGCCTGCTTCCGACCATCGACCCGAACATGCTGTCGCAGACCTTTCCGCAGTTACTCGCGAGCGGTCGGCTACGGGCTAAGCCCACCAGGATCGAGAGCTCACGTTTTTGCGTCGACAGCCAACGCGAGGGGAGGGGAGGCCGGTGCCTGCACGAGGCGATATTGACGATGTTCGCAGGCGTCATCGAGTGGTCGATGTCCAACGGCTACGACGAGATCGTCACGGCAACGGATGTGCTTTTCGAGCGCATCCTGCAGCGGGCGGGCTGGCCGATGACGCGCCTCGGCGGCGTCGAACTGATCGGCGAGACTATGAGCGTCGCCGGCATCCTGCCAGCCGATCGGACGAGCTTCGAACAGGTCTATCCGCCGGGCTATTGCTCCGACCTGCGCCGCCTTAAGCGCGCCGCAGCATGACCGCCGGCGCCCTGGTCATGGCCGAACTTCGTTCCCATCCGCGGCTTGTCCGCAAGCTCCACGACGCATTGGGCGACCAGATCTGCGCCGCGCTCGACGACACGAGCGTCGTCGAAGTGATGCTCAATCCGGACGGCCGGCTGTTCATCGAACGGCTCGGGCAGGGGATGGCGTCGGCCGGCACGATGGCGGCTGCGACCGCCGAGATCATCATCGGCAGCGTCGCGCACGCGCTGCGATCGGAGGCGGACGACGAGCGCCCGATCATTTCCGGGGAACTGCCGATCGGCGGCCATCGCTTCGAGGGCCTGCTGCCGCCCGTCGTTGGTGGGCCCGCCTTTACAATCCGCAAGCGGGCGTCGCGCCTGTTTGATCTCGATGATTACGTGACGCAAGGCGTCATGACCGCCGACCAGGTCGCGGTTGTCCGCAATGCCATTGTCTCGCGCCTGAACATCGTGGTGTCCGGGGGCACCGGCTCGGGCAAGACCACGCTCGCCAATGCCGTGATCGCCGCGATCGTTGCGCATGCGCCGGAACAGCGTCTCGTCATCCTCGAAGATACGGCCGAGATCCAGTGCGCGGCCGAGAACGCCGTCTCGCTTCACACAAGCGACACGGTCGACATGGCGCGTCTGCTCAAGAGCACGATGCGGCTTCGGCCGGATCGCATCATCGTCGGAGAAGTGCGCGATGGCGCCGCGCTGACGCTGCTCAAGGCCTGGAACACCGGCCATCCCGGCGGCATCACGACCATCCACGCCAACAGCGCCCATTCCGCGCTGCGTCGTCTCGAGCAGCTGACGGCCGAAGCCAGCCAACAGGCCATGCGCGAGGTCATCGGCGAGGCGGTCGATCTGATCGTCTCGATCGAACGCACGGATCGCGGCCGCCAAGTCCGCGACGTGCTGCATGTCGAGAGCTACTCGGCAGGCCAGTACCAGACCGAATCCTGCGCCCGGAAGGAGCAGCGCCATGTCGCGTGACCGCATGATGATCATCGGCGTCGCCGGCATGGTGTTCGCGCTCTTGCTCATCGAGCCTGCTTTCGCCTCGACCACTGGCGGCGGCAATCTCCCTTGGGAAAGCCCGCTCCAACAGATCCAGCAATCGATCACCGGCCCCGTAGCCGGGTTTATCGCGCTCGCGGCCGTGGCGGTCGCCGGCGGCATGCTGATCTTCGGCGGCGAGCTCAACGATTTCGCACGACGGCTGATGTATGTCGTGCTCGTCGCCGGCATCCTGCTCGGCGCGACGCAGATTGTCGCGCTGTTCGGCGCGAGCGGCGCCTCGATCGGTAACGTCGCGCCGATCGCGGACAGGGCAGGGGACTTCGGTCATGGCTGAGGCCGGGGCCGAACTCCGACGCAACCGCATTCATCGCGCGCTGTCGCGGCCGAACCTGCTGTTCGGCGCGGATCGCGAGCTCGTCCTGCTCACGGGCCTCGCCGCCGTGATCCTGATCTTCGTCGTGCTCACCTGGTATGCGGCGATCCTCGGCGCCGCGATCTGGATCGTCGTCGTGGCGGCGCTGCGGATGATGGCCAAAGCCGACCCGATGATGCGGCGCGTCTATGCCCGGCACATCTCCTACCGGCCGAACTACCGGGCGACGTCGACGCCCTGGCGGCGTTACTGAGATCCGCCGATGGTCGCGCTGCGCTCCTTCCGACACCCCTCGCCGTCCTTCGCCGATCTCGTGCCTCACGCGGGTCTGGTCGCCAACGGCATCGTCCTGTTGAAGGACGGCTCGCTGATGGCCGGCTGGTATTTCGCGGGGCCGGACTCGGAGAGCTCGACCGACGCCGAGCGCAACGAGGTCTCGCGCCAGATCAACACTATTCTTTCGCGTCTCGGATCCGGCTGGATGATCCAGGTCGAGGCGGTGCGCGTGCCGACCACGGATTATCCGGCACGGCAGGATTGCCATTTCCCAGATCCAGTAACGCGCGCGATCGACGACGAACGCCGCGCCCGTTTTGAGGCGGAGAGGGGACATTTCGAGAGTCGGCACGCGATCATCCTGACCTGGCGGCCGCCGGAGCGGCGGCGCGCTGGTCTCGCGCGCTACATCTACTCCGATGTCGAAAGCCGCTCGGCCTCCTATGCCGACACGGCGATCGAGACCTTTCAGAACGCGATCCGTGAGATCGAGCAATATCTCGCCAGCGTTCTGTCGATCCAGCGCATGGAAACGCGCGAGGTCGACGAGCGGGATGGCACGCGCGTCGCGCGCTATGACGAGCTCTTTCAGTTCATCCGCTTCTGTATCACCGGCGAGAACCATCCGGTCCGCTTGCCGGATATCCCGATGTATCTCGACTGGCTCGCGACCGCCGAACTTCAGCACGGCCTGTCGCCCATGGTCGAGAACCGCTTTCTCGGCGTGGTGGCGATCGACGGCTTTCCGGCCGAGAGCTGGCCGGGGATTCTCAACTCGCTCGATCTGATGCCGCTCACCTATCGCTGGTCGTCGCGTTTCATGTTCCTCGACGATCAGGATGCCCGCCAGAAGCTCGAGCGCACCCGCAAGAAGTGGCAGCAGAAGGTACGGCCCTTCATTGACCAACTGTTCCAGACCCAAAGCCGATCGATCGACCAGGATGCGGCCGCGATGGTGGCGGAGACGGAGGATGCCATCGCCGAAGCCTCCTCGCAGCTCGTCGCCTATGGCTATTACACGCCGGTCATCGTGCTGTTCGACGACAACAGCACGCGCCTGCAGGAGAAGACGGAAGCCGTGCGCCGCCTGATCCAGGCGGAAGGTTTTGGCGCGCGCATCGAGACGCTGAACGCGACCGAAGCCTTCCTCGGCAGCCTGCCGGGTAATTGGTACGCCAATATCCGCGAGCCACTCATCAACACGCGCAACCTCGCGGACCTCATCCCCCTCAACGCGGTGTGGTCGGGCAGTCCGACCGCGCCGTGCCCATTTTATCCGCCAAACTCGCCGCCCTTGATGCAGGTCGCGTCCGGCTCGACACCCTTCCGGATGAACCTTCATGTCGACGATGTCGGGCATACGCTGGTGTTCGGCCCGACCGGCTCCGGTAAGTCAACCTTGCTGGCGCTGATCGCGGCGCAGTTTCGCCGTTACGCCGGCGCGCAGATCTTCGCTTTCGACAAGGGCCGCTCGATGATGCCGCTGACGCTCGCCGCCGGCGGCGACCATTACGAGATTGGCGGCGACGATGCGGACGGCTCAGCCGCACTCGCCTTTTGTCCCCTCTCCGATTTGTCGACGGACACCGATCGCGCCTGGGCCTCAGAATGGATCGAGACGCTCGTCGCCGTGCAGGGCGTGACGATCACGCCCGATCACCGCAATGCCATCTCGCGACAGATCGGGCTGATGGCCGAGGCGCGCGGGCGATCGCTGTCGGATTTTGTCTCGGGCGTGCAGATGCGCGAGATCAAGGATGCGCTGCATCATTACACGGTCGACGGCCCCATGGGCCAATTGCTCGATGCGGAATCGGACGGGCTGGAGCTCGGATCATTCCAGACCTTCGAGATCGAGCAGTTGATGAACATGGGCGAGCGCAACCTCGTCCCGGTTCTCACATACCTATTCCGCCGCATCGAAAAGCGGCTGACGGGCGCGCCGAGCCTGATCATTCTCGATGAGGCCTGGCTGATGCTCGGCCATCCGGTCTTCCGCGACAAGATTCGGGAATGGCTGAAGGTGCTGCGCAAAGCCAATTGCGCCGTGCTGCTCGCGACGCAGTCGATCTCCGACGCCGAGCGCTCCGGCATCATCGACGTGCTGAAAGAAAGTTGCCCGACAAAAATTTGCCTGCCGAACGGCGCCGCCCGGGAGCCCGGGACGCGCAAGTTCTACGAGCGCATCGGCTTCAACGATAGACAGATCGAGATTGTCGCGACCGCAGTGCCCAAGCGCGAATACTACGTGGCTTCGCCCGAGGGCCGCCGTCTCTTCAACATGGCGCTCGGCCCAGTCGCGCTGTCCTTCGTCGGCGCATCCGGCAAGGACGACTTGAAGCGCATTTTGGCGCTGAAGAAGGACAGCACCGATTGGCCCGTTTACTGGCTCAAGGAAAGGGGGATCGGCCATGCCGAGACGCTTCTCGCCGATTCATAGGGCGCTCATTGTCGCCTTCATCATCGGATTGCCGACGTCAGGTCCGGCCTTCGCCGGCGCTGCGGCCGGCGGCGCCACCGAGTTCACGCAGATTCTCAACAACGGCGAGTTGGTCAGCCTCGTCGGGCAGTCGACGACGCAGATCAACAACCAGATTCAGCAGATCTCGCAGCTTGCCCAGCAGATTCAGAACCAGCTGAAGATCTACCAGAACATGCTGCAGAACACCGCGCAGTTGCCCTCGCATGTCTGGGGCCAGGCCGAGGGTGATCTCAAACAGCTGCAAAGCGTCGTCAACCAGGGGCAGGGCATCGCGTTTTCGATGGGCAATATCGACGACGTGCTCAAGCAGCGCTTCCAAAGCTACGCGCAGTTCAAGACCAGCCTGCCGAACGGCGCGAACTTCGCGTCGACCTATCAGACCTGGTCGTCCACGAACCGCGACACGATCGCCGGCACGCTCCAGGCCGCGGGTCTCACCTCGCAGCAATTTTCGACCGAGAACGCCACGATGGCGCAACTCAAGACCGCCTCGGAGAGCGCCGACGGCCAGATGAAGGCCCTGCAGGTTGGCCATGAGATCGCCGCCCAGGAAGTCGCGCAGATGCAGAAGTTGCGGGGACTGATCGCGCAGCAGACCACGATGATGGCGACCTGGTTCCAGTCCTCGCAGGCAGGCAAGGACCTGTCGCAGGCGCGCCGCGAGCAGTTCTTCAACGCGACCGCACCGGTGACCTCCGGCGGCCAGACCATGGAACCGCGCTGGTGAAACCGTCGACGATCATCATCGTCATCATCGCGATCGGCGCCGGCGCCGCGGGCGCCTGGTGGTTGCTTGCGCCGCGGGCGCCTGCGCCGACATCGGACGCCACGTCGCGCGCCCACGACTTCTTCAAAGCTCCGAAGGACTACAAGACGACCGGCGGCCAAAAAATGAAACCGCGTTGGTAGGGAGGGGCAGGGGTGCGGGGGATCAAACCGGGGCTCGTCCTGATCATTGCGATCGGCATCGTCATCATTGCGCATCCTGCGTTGGCGCAACAGGACGGCAGCGTTCTGACAACCGTGGAGAACTCAGTCGCGACGGCCACCAAGGGCTGGCAGTCGACCGTCATGCAGGCGGCGAAGTCGCTGTTCTGGATGCTCGCCGGCATTGAGGTCGGTCTCGCCGCCATCTGGCTCGCCATTCAGGCTGCCTCGATCGACGCGTGGTTCGCCGAACTGGTGCGGCGGATCATGTTCATCGGCTTCTTCGCCTTCGTTCTCGACCAGGGACCGACTTTCGCCAAGGCCGTCGTCGACAGCCTCTATCAGATCGGCGCCGGCGGCGGCTCGGCGTCTCCGGCGGATGTCTTCAATGCCGGTCTCAAGGTCGCGTCCTCGATGTCGCAGAACGCGCAGTTTGGCCTGTTCCAGGATAACGCGCTTGCGATCGCATCCGTGTTCGCCATGGTGATCGTGGTGATCTCGTTCTCGCTCGTCGCGGCGATCTTCGTCGCGGTGATGGTCGAGATGTATGTCGGCCTCCTTGCCGGCATGATCATGCTCGGCCTCGGCGGCTCGTCCTTCACCAAGGACTTCGCCATCCGCTACCTCGTCTACGCCTTCTCCATCGGTATGAAGCTGATGGCGCTGGTGATGATCGCCAAGATCGGGTCCGACAGCT
The DNA here is from genome assembly GCF_000013885.1 of Nitrobacter hamburgensis X14. Lineage (NCBI taxonomy): Bacteria > Pseudomonadati > Pseudomonadota > Alphaproteobacteria > Hyphomicrobiales > Nitrobacteraceae > Nitrobacter > Nitrobacter hamburgensis. Next base: position 19,768 of record NC_007961.1, on the reverse strand, counting down.
TGCTGAGTCTCGCCGACCAGACCGGCGCTGGCAAGGACGCCTTCGTCACCACGCTTGCGATCGCCGGCATCTCGGTCGTCGTCTTCATCATCTCGATCTACGTGCCTAACATCATGCAAGGCGTCGTCCAGGGCGTCTCCGTCGGCAGCGGCATGGAGGTGGTGCGCCACGGGACACAGTCCGCGAGCTTCGCGGCCGGCAGCGCCGCGCTTGCCATGGGAGGCGCGCGAGCGGGTGCCGCCGGATACAGCGCCGCGCGTGCCGATGGCGCGTCCTTCGGCGCGGCCGCCCTCAAGGGCATGACAGAGGGTATCGGAACGGCCGGCGGTGCGCTCGCCTCCGCGGCACGTGACCGCGCGGTCGGCGCATCCTTTGGCTCGACCACGCTCGGCCTCGCCAACGCCAAGCTCGACCGGCAGCGCGCGCAAAAGAGCGCAACCCGAAAGGCCTGAGCGAAACGAAACGACCGATGACGAACGGAGACCCTCTCTCGCATGGCCGCGCGTAATCCGCCCGACAATCCCTATCTCGCCGCGCGCCAGGAATGGAACGAGCGCTACGGCTCCTATGTCAAGGCGGCCGCCACATGGCGCGTCGTCGGCATCGTCGCCATGCTGATGGCGGTGATCGGCTTCGCCTACGCGTTGTTCGAGAGCACGCAGGTCAAGCTCGTCCCCTACATCGTCGAGGTTGACAAGCTCGGCACGGCGGTGAACGCGGGCTTCCCGCAGCAGATCGAATATGCCGATCCACGCGTGGTGCGCGCGACACTCGGAAGCTTCGTCTCGAACTTCCGCTCGGTGACGCCCGATGCGGTGGTGCAGAAGCAATATATCGATCGGACCTACGCGTTGTTGCGAACCTCGGATCCGGCCACGCAGAAGATCAATGACTGGTTTCGCAGCAACTCGCCGTTCGAGAAGGCGAGGACGACAACGGTCGCCATCGAGGTCAACAACATCGTGGCTCTGTCCAGCCAGACTTATCAGATCGACTGGACCGAATTCGAGCGCGACCGGAAAGGAAAGCAAACCGGCGAGCACCGCTTTCGCGGCATCGCCACTGTGACGCTGACTCCACCCCAGGACGAGCAAACCATCCGGCTCAATCCGATCGGCCTCTACCTGCGTGATTTCGACTGGACGGCGCAACTATGAAAGGGGCGGGGACACTGATGCACCCATACACCATCAGACTCAAGACAGGGCTTTTCATCGCTGCCGCTGCCTTCGGCTTGCTGCTCGCCGATGTCAGCGCCCACGCGCAGGTGATGAATGCCAAGGAGCGGAAAGGCACCCACATCTCGAGCCAGTGGCGCGGATCGACCGGGCTCGTGACGCGCGGAGCCGACGGCAAGGTGATTTTCCTCTTCGGAGAGGTGCAGCCTTCCGTGGTCTGCTCGCCACTTGAGGTCTGCGATATCGAACTCCAGGCGGGTGAGGTCGTGCGCGATGTGCTGGTCGGCGACACGGTGCGCTGGAAGGTCGAGCCGGCGACGTCGGGCGCGGTCGGCGGCCAAGCTATCCACCTGATCGTCAAGCCGTCGGAGCCCGGGCTCGTCACCTCGATGGTGGTGACCACCTCGCGACGGACCTACCACATCCAGCTCAAGTCGAACGCAATACAATACATGGCGCGCGTCGGCTTCGAATATCCCGAGGACGTCAGCAGCAAGTTGGCCAACATTAACGCGCGTCTTGGCACTGAGACGATCCCCGGCGCCGGCGTCCCGGCCGAGCAGCTGAACTTCGCCTATAGCGTCAGTGGCAGCGCCTCCTGGCGGCCGACCCGCGTCTACAGCGACGGCCTCAAGACCTACATCCAGTTTCCGTCGTCGCTCGCCGGACAGGATGCGCCGGTGCTTTTCGTCGAATCGGGCGGCAAGGACCGGATCGTCAACTATCGGCTGAAGGGTGACATGATGGTGGTCGATTATCAGATCGACACCGCCATTCTGGTCTCCGGCGTGAGCTTTTGGCATCAGGAGAAGGTGACGATCCGGAGGGGAGGCTGACCATGCGCGTGGACTCTTTGACCCGCCGAGCCATCCTTCTTTGCATCGTCGCCCTGTCGCTCGCGGGCTGCGCGTCATTCGGAACCGGCGGCCTGGTGGCAAGCTCGGCACCGCCCGATCTGTCTGGCCCCGCCGCCTCCGCGATCGCCGGCGATCTGGTTACGAAGTTCGCGGAGCAGGTCGGACCCGGATCGGGGACGATCATCCTGAAGCGCGACGGCTCGCCGTTCGGCCAGGCGCTCGAGACGTCGCTGAAGAGTTGGGGTTACGCGGTCGCGACCGATCAGAAGACCGGCGGCGAAAAGACTATTCCGCTCGCCTATGTCATCGCGTCCTACAACGGCCAAATCCTGGCGCGGCTATCGACCGCACACGTCGAGCTCGGACGCACCTATGCCGCAACAACCGCCGGCGCGTCGCCGGCCAGTCCGCTCTCCGTCATGCGGCGTGGATAGGGGACGGCTCATGGCGCAATCCCTGAAGCTCGGCGGCACACCGGAGGGCGAGGAGGCGAGAGGCATCCGACGCCTCAACCAGCTGCCGATCATCGTCGCCATCGTGCTGGTGATCGTGTTCTTCGCCGTGATCTTCTACGGCCTCACCTCGCGCGGGCTTTATGTCCATCGAGCGGCCGGGATCGACACGGCTTCGTCCAGTCCAGCCACCACCTTCGCCGATCAGCTGAAGAAGGGAATCTCCAACGGCATTATCGGCGACCAGTCGGAGGCGCAAGCCTTTCAGCCGGCGCCGCAGTCCGAAGCGCCGAAACCCCCGAGCAATCCGCTCGCCGGCCGACAACAAGCCGAAGCGTCGGCATCAACGCTCGAGCGGGAGGCAGTCTGGCGGGCGCGCCTCGAGCGGGAGGCGCATGAGCAATATCTGCGCGAACGGCAGCGCGAGCGCATGGCGCGCGTCCAGGCCAACGATGCCGCCTATGATTCTCCACTTGCCCTCAATCTCGGCAAGCTTCAGACGTCGACCGCGCCGACGAGCGGCGGAGCACCGTCGAAGGCAACGTCGACACCGGGCTTTGCCGGCGGCGCGAACGATCTCTACGCGGCGGCGCTGCGCGCGGGTTTCGGCACGCAGAACATCGATCCGAACGGGCAGGGGGCGAAGGAGGACTTCTTCAACGCCGACCTGAAGAAGCTCGGCTACCTTCCCAACAAGGTGGTCGCGCCGACCTCGGCCTATGAACTCAAACGCGGCTCGGTCATTCCGGCGACGTTGATCACCGGCATCAACTCCGATCTTCCCGGTCGCATCACCGCCCAGGTCAGCCAGAACGTCTACGACAGCGCCACGGGGCATGACCTGTTGATCCCGCAAGGCACGAAATTGTTGGGGCGCTACGATTCCAAGATATCGTTCGGCCAAAGCCGTGTGCTGGTCATCTGGACGGACATCATCTTCCCGAACGGCGCGACGTTGCAGATCGGCGGCATGGCGGGCACGGATTCTGAAGGCTATGGCGGTTTCAACGATCAGGTCGACAACCACTATTTCAAGGTGTTCGGCTCAGCGATCCTGATCGCTGCGATCGGCGCGGGCATCGATATGTCGGTGCCGGCGAGCTCTCCCTATGGCTATCGGCAAACGCCAACGGACGCGGCGCGAAACAGCTTTGCCGAGACCTTCGGCCGCGTCGCCGAACAGACCATCAGCAAGAATCTCAACGTCCAGCCGACGCTGGAGATTCGGCCGGGCTACGTATTCAACGTGCTCGTCGACCAGGACATGGTGTTTCTAGGCGCTTACCGTGGATGAAGTCCGCGCTATGATTACGATAGACTCTCTGTGAGATGCCGCTTTGTGCGCGAAATAAACGATCCAGTTGGCTGAATGACGATTGCTTCTCGTTCTCGCAATTATCGCCCGCCGCGAAGGGCGAGGACGCCGGTGCAGTACGCGCGCGAAATTCCGCGGCGCGAGGGGCTTCGATCCGGCCAGGGGCTTCAGCATTGAACTGACAACGCCGCTTGTGTCGATAGCTGCGGCAGTATATGACGGAAGTTGAGGTTCGGCTTGAAGAGGCGGCCCAAACCCCGATTAGAATGGCTGGAATAGCTGCAGACAGATGAAACGCGGTGAAATTACTTCGAGCATACGCAGCGGGCCATCGGCCTAGAAGACATCGATATCTCATCCGACTAGCGCTATCGCGATCGAAAGGCAATCGAAGGATAAAAACTGGGAGGCACTTACATTGGGTGGGCAGCTACAAGGGTTGATTGACGCCGTCGATGTGGCACAGGACGAGCGTTCTATACACAATGCGATCAAGAATTTTACTGTCGCGTCCGGCTTCGATCGCTACGCCTACATTCATGTCCATGCCGGTGATGGAGTTGGTTTCACAGATTATCCCGTGGAGTGGCAGAATATCTATCTCGAGAAACGTTATACAGTCATCGATCCCGTCGTTACGACCGCCAAGCGCACCATGAAGATGTTTGCCTGGTCGGCGGAGGATCCCACCGTGTGGAGGGGCTCGCGCGAGATCAAGCAATTCTATTCGGAGGCAACCGACTTCGGCATCCGCTCCGGCGTCTCCGTTCCGATCCGAACAAGCTATGGCCGCACCGCGATGATTACGCTTGCGTCAGATCGACGGCAGGTCGAGCTCCCACCTTGGGATCCGATGCAGGCGGCGCTGGCACTTGCATACATTCATATTCACCTCAGTCTGGCGTCCGCGTCGTCACTGAAAGTAGGAGAGGTGAGCCTGTCGGCGCAGGAGGCGACCTCGCTCAGTTGGTCGTCACATGGCAAGTCCATGAACGTGATCGCTGACCTGCTGGGCATCAAGCCACGAACAGTCCAGTTCTACCTCGACAATGCACGAGACAAGCTCGGCGCCAGCAACCTTCAGCAGGCAGTCCGTATCGCCATGGAGAAGAAGCTGATCTAGTTTAGCGTGCGCGCCATCAGCAGCACTCAGACTGACTTCGGCGCGCCCGAGCGGGACTCCAGTTGACGGATCGGGAGGTCTAAAAAGCGTTACTTGGTAGATTATGCGGCCGAAACCTTCGGAACGTAGCCGAGCCGATCGACCAAGTTGTTCAAGACAAGCTGACGCGCCCGATGTTCGGCTTCTGCGTGCTGGTGGATTCGTTGGTGCTCCGCCCGGCGCTCAGGGCAACAGCCTGCGTCAGCCCCTGCCGCAACCAGCTCCAATCGAGTCGTTTCCGCGAGCGCGACGCTGGCGCGGTATTCGCGAATGGCGTCGATGGCAAGGCGCTCAAGTTCAGGTTGAGTTAATCCGCCGAAGATATCCTCGAAATCGCTATTGGGCCCGGTGCGGGGCGGTTCATCATCATTGCTGGACACCACAATTCTCACCTAGGCTTGGTCCGCGGTGCGCCCCCGCTGATGTCAATCCCTTGATCCCAAGCCGGGGGTTGGAAACTGTGTCTAGACAGTCCTGCGACCTTTAGCACCGAGGCACCTGGACATACGTCACAGGCCCCTATGGTGTAGCCGCGCTGACCGCTTCACCCGGCCGAGAAGGCTTTATCATCTCTCACGTAGGTTCATCAAACGGAAGAGAGAACATGCATAGGTCATACGATTATTTTGTTGGGCTCGATGTTTCGCAGAGGACGACATCCGTCTGCATCATCGACGCCGATGGCAAGAAATTCTGCGAGGGCAAATGTAATTCTCGACCAGAAGACATTCGCGGATGGCTGGTCAACCGCGTTGCCGAGGATAAGACGCTGAAGATCGGCCTGGAGGCCGGCAACATGAGCAGCTGGCTTTACAGCGGCCTCGTGAAATTTGGCTTCGATGTCGTCTGCATGGAGACGTTCCAGGCTCATCGGTTTCTGGCCACTTATCGCAACAAGACCGATAAAAACGATGCCCGCGGTCTAGCACAGCTCGTCCGAATGGGAGGTGAGGATTTCCTCAGGGTAGTCAGCATTCGCTCGCAAGCCTCGCAGGAAACCAGGGTGCTGCTGGCAATGCGTGATCACCTGGTCAGCCAGAAGGTCGGCCTCGAAAATCATATCGCCGGCGTCCTCAAACCGTTCGGTGTCATCGTCGAGCGCGGTAACGTGACGGCGGAAACCTTCTACAAGCGGACCCTTGAGGGTCTGGCGGAGGCCGAGCGAAACGGCGTTCATGTCAGGCCGTATGTGTTGCCATCGCTCAATCTCTACATGGAGGCGGTGGAGAAGATTGCGCCATTGACAGAAAAGATTCATGCGATCGCCAATAGTATCGAAATGGTGCGGCGATTTATGGATATTCCCGGCATAGGGCCGATCACCGCTTTATCGTTCTATGCCGCTGTCGATAATCCGCAGCGCTTCCAGAAGTCGTCGGACGTAGCCGCTTACTTTGGGCTGACGCCGCGCCAGTTCCAGTCAGGGGAGACGAACTTCATGGGCGGTATCTCCCGCCGCGGCGATCCGGCAACCCGCCGTGTTCTCGTGATAGCAGCAACAGTCTTGCTCTCAGGCACACAACAATGGAACAGCCTGAAAGCTTGGGGCGTGCGTCTGGCGAAACGTATTGGCTTCTCCAAAGCCCGCATCGCCGTCGCACGGAAGCTGGCGATGATCATGCACAAGATGTGGCTGAACAACGATCGTTTCCGGCCAAAGAATCTGAGCCCTCAGGAACGCATCAAGCTCAAACAGGAGCTGATTGTTGTTGCCTCGAAATCCGGACGGGTCGCCACGGCGGCCGTCTGAACGAAAACCCCGGTGAGTTCTGAAGCCGGGGGTCTTGCAGCAAGACGGCAGATGGGTGAGCGACGTTCGGTCGGGTGGCTGGTTGACCGGGATCTTCTCGATCAACGCTGAAGCCGTGGCCCCTATTGGTCCCACCTGTTTGTTCTTATTGAACATCATAATGTAGCCGCCGCGATCGGAAGAAGGCAGCGTGACTACGGAGAGACTGATGATCTTGCGAGCAGGACAACAGCGCTGAAACTTGAAATGTCGGAGCAATCCGGCAACGACGGCCTATTGCCTTCAGAGCTTCGCGTGCAAACCGAAAGCCCAACAAAATCAGAGACGATGTAGGAAACAAGAAGAAGATTGACACCCGCGCGGCTAGAGACCGGCCGTTAGGTCAGAGGATCCTGGTGCCGTTACGGCCGGCACCAACCGCTAGACAGAGGTTTCCACACCTCCGGGCAGCGCGTACTGCCCTGCCACTCGTTATAGATCGAAGAGGGTTCCGCCGCTAGGCGTGACGCATGAGAAGGTCGTCGAGAAGCATCTCGAAATATTCTCAGCCGTTGGACGACGCGACGTGGCGCGCTGTCTCGCCGAAATTGGTACAGGCTGAGCGGCTAGTAGTGATCTGCCGAGATGAAGTGTGCGGGATGAGGTTCAAGCTCGCTGAGAGTATCGCTGGAAGATAACGACCGAGCTTACATCGCCGCGTGCAGCGGGCCTGGCAATCGACCCGAGTCCCCCGCGGTATTGAGAACGTTTGGCGTGCCAAGATCATCGGGTTTCGGCCGCCAGCCCGCCAAACGTTCCGGCTCGACTTTCAAATGGACCGCCTCGCGCCGATTAAGTTCGCGCAGCACGGCCGACAGATTTCCGAGACGCGGGTTGCCGCGCGGCCCGAACATGCGCATCAGATTCTTCGGGTCGATCGAGACGGCCGCACCGAGTGTATCGAAGCCGAGGGTGGCGTTAATGTAATCGCGGATCAGCGCCTTGCCGGTGTCGGCCTCGCCGGCCGCGAAAGTCTCGACCGCCTCGCCGAGGAGAGCCGCCCGGAACGCTGGATCGCGCGCGGCGCGCGCCTTCACCGTCTCCTTAAAGCTGCGCGGCAGGGACATCGCTTTACTTCTTTGCCGCTTTCTTGCTGCGCTTGTAGTCGGCCCGGCGTTCGATCACCTGAGCGAAATCAGCCTGCTGCCGGGACTTCGTTCCACCACCGAGCAAGATGATCAGTTTCGTCCCGTCAAAGGCGAGATAGATCCGATGCCCGGCCCAAAATCGATCCGCCACTCCGAGACGGTTCGGCGCCGGCGGCCGTTCCGGCCTGAAGCCGGTCGGGCAGGCGGCGTCGAACCAGGCCGCGCATATCGTGCATCGCACCGCTCGGCAGGCTCAAGGCGAAGGCGACATAATCTCGCCGGACGACATCATTGCATTTTGCACGTTATCATTATACATGTAATGACATGCTGACTGGAGCAAATCATGGCGACCGTAATCACCATCAATCGTCCAGACGTCGTCGCGCTTGTCGAGGAGGCTGCAGAGAAAATGACAGGCGGCAACAAGACCGAGGCGGTCGCACTGGCGATGCGGCGCTTGCTGGAGCAAGGCGCACGCGCGGGAACGTTGTTTGGGGCTCACAAGAAGTCCGTGCGGATTGCCGAAGGCGTGGACCTGACCGCACCAATTCTGGACGTAGTGCCCGACGCGGAGACTGGCAGGGAGGTCGAGCGGTGACTGAGGCTCTCCTGCTCGACACGCACATCGCCTTATGGCTCGACAGCGGCAACGACCGTTTGCATCATTCGACCCGCGCTTTGATCGACAATTGCTGGCGGAATGGCGGAACAATTTTCCTCAGCTCCGTCACGGCCTGGGAAATCGCCCTGCTTGTCGATACGGGACGGATCGAACTCGACATTCCCGTGGATGCGTGGATCGACCGTTTTCTTGATCGGCCGGGCCTCGAGGGCGTACCATTGGCGCATCGCGCCGCCGCTCGCAGCTACCAGCTTCATCATCTTGAACACCGTGATCCCGCGGACCGGCTTCTGATCGCCACGGCGATCGACCTTCGCTGCCCGTTGGTGACTTACGATGAGCGCATCACCCAATTCGGCAAAAAACGCGGGCGGCAACAAGAATTCTCGATCGAGATATGAAATTCTCGATCTGGTCAGACTTCCATTGTCTCCACGACCTGCTCGCACAGAACGATTTCGTGCAACCAACGGCTTTCAGGCGACCTATTTCGGCTTGCCGACGCCGATGGTCGATAAGGATCCGGTCCGGCGCATCCTCGGCCCCGGCCAGCGCACTGAAAATGTCTTTTAAGGGCGACGTGCATTTGACCTACGAGTCGGACGGCTTCGTCTACGCGTTCGACGTGCCGCAGCTTGGTACGAGGCCCTTCCCGCGTTACCGCGAAAAAAATCAGCAAACCCCTTGAAACCGGGATCGCTTTTTCTAGTTTTTGACATGCCGCGATAAGCGGTCCGGGCGCCTTCTGGGGCTCGGCGAAGACGGGTTCCGGAGGTGTCCGGTGCCTACTCGTACCCATCTTGCTCAACGGAGGATTTGGCTATGAGAACAACCTACGATTTTGCCCCCCTTTGGCGGTCGACCATCGGTTTTGACCGCCTGTTCGACCTCGTGGACGCAGCGCAACAGGCCGGCGCGGAGGACAACTATCCACCATGCAACGTCGAGCGCCTAGGCGAAGACCGCTACCAGATCTCGCTCGCGGTGGCGGGCTTCTCGGCCGATGAAATCGCAATTACCGCAGAACAAAGCGTGCTGACGGTCGAGGGCCGGAAGTCGGAAAAGTACCAGCGCGAGTTCCTGTACCAGGGCATCTCGTCGCGGCCATTCAAGCGGCAGTTCAATCTGGCGGATTATGTCCAGGTCAAGGGAGCCGCGTTCGACAACGGCTTGCTCCAGATCGAACTGGTGCGCGAGGTCCCCGAGGCCATGAAGCCGCGCCGAATTTCGATCGACGGCTCGTCCGCTCCGAACGTCCGGCAGATCGACGACAAGGCGGCCTGACCGCGAAGCAACGCTCGCATCGGCAAAGAACAGATTTCCGCAGCGGTTCGCGGCGGAAGTCGCTTGAATCGAGGAGAATAACGCTATGGGTATCAAAGATCTCATTCCCTGGAATAACGGCGGACGCGAAGTCACCATCCATCGTGGTGCCGACGTGAATCCGTTTTTTACGTTGCATCGCGAGATGAACCGCATCTTCGACGATGTATTCCGCGGGTTCGATCTTGCGCCGTTCGGATCGCCCCCACGACTGAGCGGGCTCGGCTGGCCTCAGATCGACATCGATGAGACGGACAAGGAGGTGCGCATCACAGCCGAACTGCCCGGGCTCGATGAGAAGGACGTCAGCCTAGAAATCGCAAATGGCGTTCTTTCGATCTCCGGCGAGAAAAAATCGGAATCGGAAGACAAGGCACGGCGTTTCAGCGAGCGGTACTACGGCCGGTTCGAACGGCGCATACAACTGCAGGATATCGAGGAGGACAAGGCCTCGGCCGCCTTCAAGAATGGCGTGCTGACCGTCACGGTGCCGAAATCGGTCGAAGCGAAGAATGTCCGCCGCATCGCGATCAATCGCAATGACTGACACTTTCCAACGTCCGGGCGTTCAATCGGCGGTCGTCCGGTTGATTAATGGTGACGGGCGGTTGGCGCAGCCTCTTCGAAACCGCCCGAGTGCTGAGGGAGAACAATTATGGAGCAGAGCTTTCAAGCCAGGAAGACACCGTTCGACATTGAAGCCCTACTTCACCCGTCGAGGGCCTTCCGCCACCCGCTGGACGTTGTGCGGGATACCGACATGACAGTTGCCGAAAAGCGGTCCGTGCTCGCGTCATGGGCTTCAGACGCATGTTCGATCGAGTCCAATCCCGCGCTGCGCGCTGCCGCAACAGGGAGCGTCGTCAGTTATGACGACATCATCGATGCGCTGCAGTCGCTTGATGCTGGGCAGTCCGCGGACACGGTGACCTACGCGTTCAAACGCCGGCAGCGGCGCAGACGATGGAGCGACTGGAAAGGCCGTAGACGCGGGGGGCCAGACAACGGCGACGTTGGCTCCAGCGCGTTCGGCTGAGTCTACTCTGGATGGGCGGCAAGCTCACGAGCGGCCTTCGCCGCCCATCGTGCTCCTTGGGCGCAGCGCAGACCACGCAGACCGCCGTGTTTCATCCGGATCGAGACCGGGCTGCGCGCCCGTGTTGTCTACAATCAGTCGAAGCGTCGGCTGGACTTGGCTCGGTGCGGTAACGAACGTCACGCGGGCTCCGGGCGGTTGGTCCTGCTTTTCCGACCAGGCGGGAGTCGGCGCTTCCAGCGAAGCCAAGAACTGCCTGCCCGAATCCGTGATGCACCAACCGCGCTCGTCCCGCAGCACAAATGAATCTGCAAAGATTTCGATGCTTTGGTGCGCGTGCGGCCAACCAGCGTCGGTCCAATCCGATCCGCTCGACATCAGGATGCTGACATAGCGCGTCAGTTCAGCAACCGAGGCGCGCCCATCCGGATGGCCCGCCAAGACCTTTAAAATCGTAATCTGAAAGCTCACGGCAGGCCCCGCGACAAACTAATTTCACCACCATAGCTTGTCCCGGGTGCCCGCCCACCGGTCCCACAGCAGGATTTCTCCACCTGTCTCTGACCGGCAACAGCAAGTCCGCCGCCAAACGCGCAGAGCCATCGGGGTCGCTCACCAGCGCTCTGAGGATCGTCACCCGAAAGTTCGCCGCCTGCGCCGCTACGCGGCAGCCGACTGACCCCTTCCCCGCTCAGACTTGCCGCTCCTCCCGTGGAGTCCAACGCACTCGGGCGAAAGTGGCCGATGGACAGCCGGGATCGTTCAGCAGCAGCCCCGCCGGGTGACGCCCATTCAGAATTGCCTCGACTGTCCGGAGAGTCATCCGTAGGACACGACCCACATAGGTCTTGGCGATCTCCGCGATGGTTGCGTGGGTGCCGTTCTCCGGCATTTCACGCCAGCGGAATGCGCGGTTGGCAATCGCTACGGTGCTCCAACGTCACCCAGCTTCTGCAATTGTGTCCTGGTAAGCGACCTGCTCCATCAACCCGCTCGCAAGGGCAACTCGGTAGATCGCTTCCGCGAAACGGCGATCATCGATCAACTCCTCACGCCGATTGCGGAGCAACTGCGGCGTGTCGGCAATCGCATCTTCTATCAGTTCTATGTCGAGCGGAACCAGGACGCCGGCCGTCATGGCGAAGCCCTCGGGCGTAAAGAGCCGAGTGGCCAGCGCTGCCCCGGCCGGGAGCGAACTCTCAAGGCCCTCATCGACCAGCCAAACCTCCACGCCGCGAAACAAGTCTTTGACAATCAGGCCCGCAACAGGGTGCCGGCGTACAATACTGATGATCGCGAAGCGCGCGCGTCGCATGGCCTCGAGCATGAGTGTTTCGTCAAACCCTGGCGCCAGACGTACCGCTCTGGCATAGCGATCAATCGCCCGGGAGCGGTCCTTTGCCGTGTGGATCGCAAGGTCGAAAACGAAATTAAGATCGTCCATGCTGTCGAGGAGCAGCGTCTTGCCCTGAGCCAGACCTAAGCGCCGAGCCTGGGATATGATCGTATCCTTGGATAAAAAATCCAGTACCGCGGAATGATGCTGGCGGCTGATTTCCCGTAAATGGCGGTAACGGGTAAGCACCTCGGCGCGGCTCAACAGGGCGGCCGGCCTCTCAATGGCGTTGTCTTCCCGAAGAACGACGGCGGCGGAAACCATGTGACCTCCACGTTCGACGATGCGCGGATGACGCCGCGGCGCCACAGCATGGCCCGCTTTTAATCCAACATGCTGATTCGGGGAATTGGCAAAATCTAAAATCCGAAGCTTGGCTGGGGGCAGACAGTTACCCACTGGATGGTGACGTTACCAGCCGGCGATTGTGCCCGAGGATGGACCCGTGAGTGTTTCTGCTAACGGTTGATTAGGCGCGCCGCTGGCATCCTGCCGCTGATTCGGAGGGTGCTGCGTTGAGTGCTGAAATCATCTGGCTGTGCGACCGGCGAGCCGAAGCTGACGCAGATCGCGCAATTGACCTGCGCACTGCCGTCGACGTAGCGATCCGTGATCTGCAGGAAATACAGGCCCACTGGGGTACCGAGCTAGCGCTCGAGCGTTTGGCGGAATGCCGGTCAATGCTCCGGACGGTGCTTGAGGCTTCGTGAACCAAGCGTGTTGGATTCTGCTCGCGCGAACGATCGGCCTCAGCCGAAAGATGTCGCCCGTTGCTCCCGCCACCCCACCGGAAACACCCGCAGCAGGCAGTCTACGTGCTGGTTCGGCGGTTGCTTCCTCGGCGTGGCCGCATAGATCATGTCGGTAATCGGCGCTGATTGCTAATCGGTGCCGAACTTGGCCCCGTGAACTATCGGCCACAATTCCATGTCGCAGTTGACATAATCCGCACCGGGGTGGGGTCAACACCGGCGCCTATCGCGACCCCACTCCGAGGAAGCTTTCTCAATTTTCTTCAGGACGTTACTGCTCATCCTTCCAGCGACGTGACCCCGGCGCCGTTTTACAGGCAGCGGTGGAAAAATGGCATTGGACCGCATTTCCAAGAAGGGCGAACCGTACCTGCGGCGGCTCCTCGTGCTCGGCGCCACGGCCGTTGTTCGCTACGAGCGCAACAAGCCCGACCTGGCCGGGTGGGTCAATGCGTTGCTCACCCGGCGGCCGGCGCGCGTGGTCACCGTCGCAGTCGCCAACAAACTCGCCCGTATCGTCTGGGCAATCATGCAGCGTGGCGGTCTCTTCCGAGAACGACCGTTCGGAATCGCCTGAAGAAAGATATATAGCACAGTAACCGCTTCAACACCGCTCAAGACAACGAACACTGAGTTTGGCTCAGCTCCGTCACGGTCTGGGAAATCGCCCTGCTTGTCGATACGGGGCGGATCGAACTTGATATTCCCGTGGATGCGTGGATCGATCGTTTTCTTGATCGGCCAGGCCTCGAGGGCGTGCCACTGGCGCATCGCGCCGCCGCCCGCAGCTACCAGCTTCATCATTTTGAACACCGTGATCCTGCGGACCGGCTTTTGATCGCCACGGCGATCGACCTTCGCTGCCCGTTGGTGACTTACGACGAGCGCATCACCCAATTCGGCAAAAAACGCGGGCGGCAACAAGAATTCTCGATCGAGATATGAAATTCTCGATCTGGTCAGACTTCCATTGTCTCCACGACCTGCTCGCACAGAACGACTTCGCGCAACCAACGGCTTTCAGGCGACCTATTTCGGCTTGCCGACGCCGATGCCGGTCAGATCGATGCGGATGCCGGCCTTGTTCGGGTCGTCCGGCTCCTTGGCTGGCTGCGCGCCGCTGTCGGCGCTGGTCGCAGGTTTCGGCGCATCGTCCGTTTTGACAGGCTGGTCGCTGTCACCCGGCGCGCCCTTCCGTGGCGGGAGACTGCCGGGATCGGGCTCGTCGAACACATATTTGCCGTCGAAGTATCCGGTCTTCCAGGCCTCGATCGCATCGCCGAACGCCTGGTCGGCTGGCGTGCCATACCATTTGACGACGATGCGATAGACCTTGCCGAACAGCGTGGTGCCCATCCTGATATTGGCGCAGGCGTCGACGAGATCGGGCTTGAGCTCCGAGACGTCGCTGACGCCGAGCCCAGCCGGATATTGCGTCACGCCGACGCGGACCATGGCGTGGCCGACATAGCGCCGAACGAGCGCCATCGCCTGATCCGGCGTTTTCGGCGGCGACACGAGAACGACGCGGTTGCCGGCGCGGATGGTGACGGTGAGCGGATCGGGCGATCCGACCGCACGGATGAATTTCTCGACGATCGCGGGCTTCAATACCGGATCGGCGCAGTGATGGATGCCGGCGGCGTCGACCATGACGATCCCCTTCAGGTGTTGAACGCGAGCACAAGCGGCAGGGCGAACAGGCGCGCCCAGGCCTCACAGCTGGCTCTTTGAATGGCGAGGATGCTGCTGCCGGCGGTCCACCAGTCGTTGCCGATCGCAACGACCACGTCGGGCGCGTACCACATTGACTGCAGGACGGGCCAGACGAGCAGCTCCTCGTAGCAGATCAGCGGCGCGACCCGCCGGCCAGCCACCTCGACGACAGGGTTGCCGAAGAAGCTGGCCCGGGCGCCGCCGCCCTGCCCGGTCCAAGCCAGCCAGGGTTGCCACATCGAGACCGGGACCGGCATGCGCTCGCCGTAGAGAACGCGCGCGCGACCGTCGCCGGCCTCCACCATGACGTTGTCGTAGCCATCCGGTTCGACGATCGCGGCGCCGGCGATCACCGTGACGTCCGCGCCGCGGAGGCTATCGATCCAGAAGGCGCTGGTGGTCGGCGTCCACAACCCCGCCGCGCTCTCCGGCAGCACGACAACGCGAGCGCCGGCGCCTCTTGCCTCGCTTACGCGCTCAAAGAGCGCACGGGTTTGTTCGAGGTCGGGCGGGCGGCCGAGCGCGCTCCCGAGCCGCGTGTCGAGACCAGTCCAGCCTTGCGGCGGAGACGGCGCGATCCAGTGTGCAGCGGACCAGGCCCAGAAGCCCGTCGCCACGATCGCCGCGATCGGCCACTTGCCGGTCGTCATGGTGGGGAGGACGGCGGCGGTTGCCGCCAGTCCCCACCATCCCCAACCGGGAAACAGCACACCGGCCGCCGCGATCGGCTCAGCCCATCCCACGATGCCGAACGGCGGCAGGCTCATCAGGACCGTAGCGATCCCGAACGAAACCGCCCCTCGCCATCCCGGCTGCCTCTGCCAGAGCACGGTGTGGACCAGGACGAAGGCGGCGGCAGCGCCGATCCAGAGAGCGATGCCGACGGAGAAGTCGCTGCCGTAGAAATTGACGACGCCCTGCGGCAGGCCGCGCGAGGCCGCCAGGAAATAGCCCGCGCTCACCGCCGCCGAGGCCGAGCGCGAGGGCGCGAAGGCCCACAACGTCGGGAAGGCGCAGGCGAGCGGCAAAGCGAGCACATGGCCGCTCCAGCCCACAGCACCGACGGCAATCGCGGCGGCCACCATCGCCGTGGCGCGGAAGAGACTACCTGTCGAAGGTGAGAACGGGCCGGGCGAGGCCAAGGATGCCCGATGCCGGGATCGGGCCGAAGTAGCGGGAGTCATAGGAGCCTGCAAAATCGGAGTGGAGAAAAAGTGCGCCGGCGGGAATGACGCCGCCCGCGAACGGCAAGAGTGGCCTGCCGGCGGCATCCATGCGCCTGACGTTGGAATGACCGAGCACGCGGCCGTCGATCGACACGCGCGCCGCGACATCGATCTGCTGTCCGCCGATTGCGGCAACGGTCTTGATGAGCGGGCTCAAGCCGCCGGCGCACAGCCCGCGTCTGATATATCCGCGCTTGAACGCGCGTTCGAACACAGCCGTGTCGGGCGGACAGATGAAGATGCGGTCGCCGACGTCGGCCGGCCGATCGAGCGCCTCTATCCGCCACAGGCCGCGCGGATAGCTCGGCGTCATGTTGATGCGCAGGTCGGCGCACCAGCCAGTGAGGGCAAGGCAAAGCACGGCGCCGGCGCCGGTCGCAATTACGACCAGAAGAGAGCGCTGGCGTCTCATTTCAAGGTCTGTCCCTGCCGCTGCATCATGCGTTGCGACTCCACCTGCTTCAGCGCCTGCGCCGTGCGCTCCCCTGCCGCGAGCCGCTGTGCTGTGCGCATCGCAGGCCAGGCTTCCTTCAGCTGCTCGCGGCGCGCCGGGTCCATGCCGGCGGCCGCCTTCTCGAAGGCCTGACCCTTCGCCTCCCTGGCCGCATTCGGCAGGAAGGTGCGATCGCCGAAGCGCTCGGCGATCGCCTTGTTGAAGCCGTCGATCTCGGCTTTCACCATCCTGTCGGCGAGCGCGAACTCGAGCGCGCTCGGCAGGTCGTTGCGGTCGATCGCGTCGCGCACGCGTTCGAGCACGCGATGCGCATCACGCGACAAAGCCGGGATGTCGATGGCGACGCTGTGCCGGATCGCACGCTCCTCGGCTTCATGCTTGTGCTCCGCCTCGGCGCGAAGCCGCAGATAGCGCTCGATGTCGCTCTTCAGCGCCGGCACATTGGCCTCGGCACGCTGCCGCTCCTGCTTGTCGGCCTTGCCCGCCAGCAGGCCGGTCTTACCACGCAAAGCCCCGAAGGATTCCGGGTTCGCGGCGAGCTGCTGGATCGTCGACACCGCGGCGGCGGAGTCCTTCAACATGGCGTCGAAGTTCACCGCCCGGAAGGCGCGCTCGGGATCGGCGAAGACGAGGCGGAAGCGTGTCGACACCTCCTTCCATTGCTTCTTAATGGCAGGGTCGGCGAGGATCCTGTCCTCGATCGTGTCGGTGAACGATTTGAGAAATGTCGTGACGCCGGCGACCATGGGCTTCGCCTCCTTCCGCGCGGTGCTGATGACGGGTTTGTGGCTATCGACCAGGCCGAGCCTCTCGCCGAGCGCGCGCAACCGGCGGCCCGCATCCACCAACCGCTGCTTCTGGCGAAGCGTCCAGCGCCGGCGGTCGTTGATGAGCGTCCGCGCCACCCTGACGATGTGCAGACCGCGGTTGGCGGCGAAGCGCAGCGCATCGCGATAAAGGGCGCCGCGCTCGTAGTCGAGCGTGGTTTCCTTCGCGCGGCGCTGCGACAGGATTGGGATCAGGCCACCCGCGAACTGGAACGAGCGCCGGCCGTAATAGAGCGTCACCTCCTCGCGATGGCGGGTCAGCGCCACGTAAGTGAGGTGCTTGTCGAGCGAGAGCGTCGCCAGCACCTTGACCCGGTCGACGGTCGCACCCTGCGCCTTATGAACGGTCGTCGCATAGCCATGGTCGACATTGCGGTAGAAGCGCTGCTCGACCGCAACACGGCGGCGGTTCTCGACGCTGCCTTGGCCGTCGCCGATCTCCGCGACCAGGCGGCCAGGCGCGGCGTCAACGACCTTGCCGATCATGCCGTTCTTCACGCCGAGCGATCCTTCATTCTTCAAGAAGACGATCTGGTCGCCGACGGCAAAGCGCCGCTCGCCGTCTTCCGTTCCGAAGACGTGTCCCTCTTCGACGAGACCGCGTTCGACGAGTTTGGCCCGCGCCATATCGTTGAGCGCGCGGACGTCGCGGCGCAGATGTGCGAGGATCAAGGTCGACTTCGACGGATCGTAATCGCGGTTCCAGTCGGCGATCAGACTGTCGATCGCCTGCGCCTTCAATTCGGAGCCGAGCACACGTCCATGCTGGCGATAGGCGGAAAGCGCCTGCGCCGTGCGGCCGCGCGCGAGATCGAGCGAGGCGTCACGCATCCATTGTTCGCGCTGGCGATAGATCGTCTCGAGTTCGGCATAGCCGATGCGCTCGACGATGGAGCGAAACGCCGCCCCGGCCTCGATCGGCTGGAGCTGCTCGGGATCGCCGACCAGGACGATCTTCGCGCCCGCTTTCGACGCGGTTTCGACAACCAGCGCCATCTGCCGAGAGGCCACCATGCCGGCCTCGTCCAGGACGAACACGGTCTTGTCGTCGAGATCATCGCGGCCGTTCTTCCAGCCCAATTCCCAGGAGGCGAGCGTGCGGGCGGCGATGCCTGCTTCCTTCTCCAACCCCTCGGCCGCCTTGCCCGCCAGTGCCCCGCCGACAACGCGGTATCCGGCCTCTTCCCACATTTCTCGGGCCGCCCGCATCATCGTGGTTTTGCCGGCGCCGGCGCGGCCGACGACCGCCGCGATCCTTTCTCCGGACGACAGATGCTCGATGGCCGTGCGTTGCTCGGCGGAGAGGTTGGCGTGACGCGCGGACACGCCCGCAATGACGGACGCTTTGACCGGAAAGGTCGTGCTCCCCGAGAGATGGATCGCGCGACGCGCCATCTCAGCCTCACACCGGATCAGCTCGCGCACCGTGTAGCGCGCCGGCGCTCGTCCGCCCGTGGCGAAGTCGATGCTCTCGGCTTGCAGCCGGATTACCTCCGGCAATTGCAGGATGCGGGTCAGGAGATTCTGGAAGGTGCCGGAATCGTCGACATAGCGATGCAGCACCTTGGCGATGTCGCGTTCGTCGAAGACGCTTTTCTCGCGGCTGACGAGTTCGAGCACGATTTCGGGTCGGCGCTGAATACGGCGGGCGTTCTCGGCGCGGTTTTCTTCGAAGACCGCGAGACGATCGAGCCGTTGCGTGCCGCCCTGCCGCTTCGCCTTGCGACGGTCGATGGCCTTGGTCGCGACGCCGATATGGGTGGTCGGCACGATGGCGATGCCACGCTCGGCGTAGGAGCGGCCCTCGACGCGGACGTCGAGACCGGCGAGCGCGAGGTGCTGGTTCTGCAGATCGATCCATCGCGCTCGCTGCGCCAGGAAGTCCGGCGTATCGCCAGCCCAGAGCGCGTAGCGAATCTTGCCCGCCTGGGTGCGCAGCGGCTTGCCGTCTTCGCCCGTGACAGCGACCTTCTTTCCACCGAAGCCGCTCTCGATCAGCGGACGCAGCGTCGTCATCAGGTGGACGTGAGGATTGCCGGGCTCATTGTGATAGACCCAGTCCGCGACCTGCCCGCGCGGGAGAATCTCCTGCGTCACGAAGGCGCGCATCAGCGCGATGTTCTGCTCGCGCGTGAGCTCCACCGGCAGCGCGATGATCGCCTCGCGGGCGAACTGCGCATCGGAGCGTGTCTCGAAGGCCTCGACATAGTTCCAGAAGGTCTCAGATGCGCCCGACACCGATCGGTCGGCGATCATGGCGCGAACCCAGGCCGGCGCGTCCGGCGGCAGCACAAAATCCTCATGCGCCAGGTTGCGCTTGTTGGAATAGTCGACGACGCGCGCCTCGGCCTCGTAGTCCATCCGCGCGCAATGCCGGTAGGCCGCCGACAGCACCGCGCTGCCGCCGGTGCCGCGGCTGACGATCTGGACGGTGAAGTGGGTGATGGCCACGGACGGCGCTATCCTAGGTTGAACGAACATGCTGTTCGTCGGGATCGGCCCGCCCAGCATGGGCGGGAAGCAGTACGTCGCGTCAGCGACGTATAACTGCGCCCTTGGACCGCTCCTTCGG
>NC_007960.1 GCF_000013885.1 Nitrobacter hamburgensis X14 | reverse complement strand
GTTCCTTCTCAATCGACCAAGGTGCGACCGATGGCGACGCCCCCGATCCTTGACAATAAGAATACCTCCTCACCTTCCGTTTTCCTGCCATCGGCTTTGCTACGCGAATCGCGGCGACAAAAGAATCTTCCCGTTTCTCAGGTCCCGCCCGTCTGCCTGCTGGATCCCGACGGAGACCTCGTCGGCAAACTTCGGCAGACGGGTCAGGCCAAGCGCTTCGCCTCTTGGCCATGTTATCACACCGAGCTGGATACGTTCATGCTCGCCGGCCGTGAAATCGGGATCGTTGGACGTGTGGTCGGCGCACCGTCTGCCGTTCTGGTGGCGGAAGAATTGTTCGCGAGCGGTTGTCGCCTGCTGATCAGTCTGACTTCGGCGGGACAGATCGTCCCCTGCGGGCCGACGCCCTATTTCATCATCATCGATCGCGCGCTGCGCGATGAAGGGACGAGCTACCACTATGCTCCGCCTTCCGAATTTTCCGAAGCCTGCCCTCTGCTGGTATCGAAGGCATTCGATGCCACGTCGCGAATCGAGCCTCGGGTCGTGGTCGGATCGACTTGGACAACCGATGCACCGTTTCGCGAGACGGCCGAAGCGATCAGAGCGGCAAAGCTGAAAGGAATATTGGCCGTCGAAATGGAGGCAGCCGCACTCTACGCTTTCGCCCAGGCGGCGGGCGCAAAGCTTCTCTGCCTCGCCCATGTCACAAATACAATGGGACAAGGCGGAGCCGATTTCGACAAAGGCGAGGCCGATGGCACGACGGACGCCCTCGAGATGCTGGACCGCGTGGTCGAGGCTCTTTCGCATACAATCGATACACCTGCGGCGTAACGTGCGGGTGGCTGCCGCTGTGCATTCTATCGCAACGCTGTCCCCGACACTGTCAACTGAATGACCGTTTCCGTTTTCTGCCCCTTCGAGAGGAGCGCGATGATCCACGCGGCTGAGCCTCGAGGATCACCTGCGACAGATCATTGCCACCTGACGGATCCTATGTTCTTCGCAAGCGGAGGATCTCGTTTCACCGGCCATTTTCCTTTTACAATTGTATGCACGTAAAGCGGCAAGAAGATTGCTCCCAGATGTCCAGGTCCCAGCCGCCAGAGATGCAGGTCGGTCACCGATCTCCGTCGCTCTCGATCGTCTGTCTGACCTTTTCCGCCATCCGCGGGTCCGGATTGCGGTCCAGCAGGATGGTCGCGGGTGAGATGCTATGTTCCGCAGATAGACCAACGGCTCGAGCCTGCGAGAGCGTAATGACCGAAGTTCCGGAAAGAAACATCCGGCGACGGATCGGGCTCGCCGCCTTAGCTACCGGTCTCACCGTCCTGCACGTGCTCCCGGCGATCGCTGGCCCACCCTACCAGTCGGACGACCCAGAGCCGACCGAATATGGTCATTACCATATCTATACGTTCAACAAAGGTATCCGCTCGAAGGGCGACGTCTCCGGCGCAAGCGGCATCGACTTCAACTATGGTACTGCCAGGCGCCAGGTCTTGCCCAAGCTACAACTCGGGGTCGAACTCTTCCATCAAACCGCTGATCCCGGCGCATCGCGAACGCCATCGCCCGCATTCCCGATACTGAAGCTCACAGTTGCTTCACTTGCAGCGTCTGAGGGTACGACATCCCCAGTCCCTCCAGGCGCCCGAAAATCGGCGTCAACTTGCCGATCTCATCGAGAACCGGTGGAATATTCTTATGATCGCTGGCGTGGCCACGACCGGTCCGCAGTTTATCGATCGTGGCGATCAGGATGCGGCGGCTCGCAATCAAATCGAAGTCGTTGTTGATAACGGCAAACGATTCCAGATCGCCGTCGATGGCTTCAATGGACGTGCGGATGTCCGCCGGGATGCGTTCCGCCTCCTTGTAGTCGGCAAGGATACTCGACAACAGAAATCCGATGATGAAGATGGCGCCGCCGATGCCGCTCGTCAGCAACCTGTTGAGTTCGAGAAACTCAAACCCGAAAAAGTGCACAGCGGCCTTGATGCCTCCGAGCAGTAATACGACCGCTGCGACGGTGAAGAACAGCCGGAACTTCTTGCGGAAGCTGAGGTCCGCGCCTCCAAAATGGAGATGTCCAATGATCGATGATACCACGCGTTACCAGCCATTCTTGATCGTGCGGACGGACACAAACCGCCGT
This sequence comes from Nitrobacter hamburgensis X14, assembly GCF_000013885.1. NCBI lineage: Bacteria > Pseudomonadati > Pseudomonadota > Alphaproteobacteria > Hyphomicrobiales > Nitrobacteraceae > Nitrobacter > Nitrobacter hamburgensis. The sequence goes on along the minus strand of NC_007960.1, from coordinate 186,157 downwards.
CCGTTCCAGCGGAAAAATTGTCGCGAGGTGCCGTCAGTCACCTCGATGCCGGCAGCGCCGGCGTTGATGAGTTTCAAATCGCTGGCGTGCGTCCTGAAGACGATCCGGTACCGACCGTGCGATTCCAGGTACACCTCGTGGAGGCAGCGATCGGCGACGCAGACGGCGGCGCGATTCGCGCAGACGAAATCCTCGAAATGCAGCGAGACGAAGCGTCGGCCTCCGGCTTCGATCGAAACGGAAAAGTAATGCGCGGCGGCCGCTTTGTTGCCGCAAGCGCGCTTCCGGATTGCGACGGCGCGCCTGATGTCCGTGGGCAAAGCATCGACGTGTTCGGCAGCCAGGGGATTTTCCGATGCCAAGCCACCGCGCGCAGCAGCCACGGCGTGCATGTCGATCAATGCGGCAAGCAAGCAAATCGCACCTGCTGTCATCGATCGCAGCCATTTCTTACAGATCCCGTACATCTGTGTCCTCCTTGCGCGCGGCCGCGCCGAGAGCGGTCGGTCTCGGTCGCCGTCATTCAGGTTCCGACGCGCGATGCTGCACACCGCCGTCGTTCGGCTGCTCAAAAGAGATACCGACTCGCTTTTCTTTGATCCAGATCACGCGACACTCCTTCGCAAACGAGTCCGAGGCGACCAGTAGCGTGAAGCATCTCGGAATGCCGAGCGGACTTTCGACATCGAGCAGCGCGCCAACCGTGCTGAGATTGCGCACGACGCAGGATATCGTGGCCCCGCCGAACGAGATCGTGCCCGCCTTGAGCACTCTGCTCCGCCTCTTCCGTCGGAGCTCCTCCACGACGCCCTCCCTCCCTTCAATCGGCCTTCTTCTCCGCTTTCTCCGCAAGCGCGACGATGTCGCCGTCCCTGAAGAGGATCCCCTCAAGCTCGCGACAGCTCGCCCGGCGGTTCGTGATACTGGTCGAAGCCCATGGAGTTCTCCTTGGTTTGAAGACTGTCCAATGTTTTGGTGGGTTACTTTTCATCTGCCTCGTTGGCGCCGGACGGCGCCAACAGCCGCAGCGCGTTGAGCGTGACCAGCACCGTCGCGCCAGTGTCGGCAAGAATGGCCGGCCACAACCCTGTCAGGCCGACTATGGTGGTAACCAGGAAGACTGCCTTCAGGCCGAGCGCGACTGCGATATTCTGCCGGATGTTGACCATGGTTCGTTTGGACAGATCGACCATCGCCGCGATATCGGAGACCCGACCGTGAAGCACCGCCGCGTCGGCGGTCTCCAGCGCGACGTCGGTCCCGCCTCCCATGGCGATGCCGACGTCCGCGGCCGCCAGCGCAGGAGCGTCGTTGATGCCGTCGCCGATCTTGGCGACCGTCCATCCCTTATTCCTGAATTGGGCGACGATGCGCTGCTTGTCCTGCGGCAAAAGCCCGGCCTGAACATCGATCCCGAGTTGCTTGCCGACCGCCGTCGCTGTCCGCAGATTGTCGCCCGTCAGCATGACCGCTTTGATGCCCGCCTTGCTGAGCAGTCTCAGCCCTTTCTCGGCATCCGGACGCGGTTCATCGCGCATCGCTATAGCCCCGGCCAAAAGCTGACCGATCAGCAGAACCGAAACCGTTTTGCCTTCGTCGTTGAGTCCCGCGAAGCGAAGCTCATCGTCGGGTTTCAGGGAAACGATTTCGGCTGCGGCCGACGGCGATCCGAGAAAGACGTGGAGTCCGTCGACCCTTGCGCGAATCCCCTTTCCGCCGACCGCCTCGGATTCCGAAGTCGCCGGAATTGGAATGTCGCGCTTGTGCGCCTCAGCAAGAATTGCGGTAGCCAATGGGTGGCTCGATCCGGCCTCGAGCGCGGCGGCAAAACGCAGTACGTCGTTCTCGCTGCGCGCGAGCCCGATGACGTCCGTGACCTGGGGCTTGCCAGCCGTCAACGTTCCGGTCTTGTCGAAACAAGCCATCGTCACCTTGCCGACTTGTTCGAGAACGGCACCACCCTTCAGTAGCAGGCCCCGGCGCGCGCCTGCGGATAGGCTGGCGGCGATCGCCGCGGGCGTCGAGATGACCAGGGCGCAGGGACAGCCGATCAGCAAGATCGCCAGACCCTTGTAGATCCAGTTGCTCCAAACGCCACCGAACAGCAGCGGCGGCACGACAGCCACCAGTATTGCCACTGCGACCACACCCGGCGTGTAGATCCGCGAGAATCGGTCGATGAACCGTTCGGTGGGCGCCTTAGATTCTTGGGCTTCCTCGACAAGGCGCACGACCCGCGCGATGGTATTGTCCGCGGCAGCGGCGGTCACCCGCACCCGCAGCAGCCCATCGCCGTTGACGGTACCGGCGAACAGAGTGTCGTCGGGCCTCTTCCGGACCGGCGTGCTCTCGCCCGTCACGGGCGCTTCGTCGATCGCGCTTTGTCCGGAAACGATCATGCCATCGGCGGGGATTCGATCGCCGGGCCGGATTTGAATCAGCGCCCCGACGGCAAGAGTTTCCGCCTGTACTTCGCGTACCTGCCCATCCTCCTCGACCCGGGCGGTCTTCGGAACAAGTCTGGTAAGGTCCTGAATGCTGGCGCGCGCACGGCTGGTGGCGACGCCTTCGAGCAGTTCTCCGATCAGGAACAAGAAGATCACCGTGGCGGCCTCTTCGGTTGCACCGATAACGACCGCACCGATCGCGGCAACCGACATCAGCATCTCGATCGAGAACGGCGTGCCGACACGCGCGGCGGAGACTGCGCGACGCGCAATTGGAACCAGACCAACCAACATCGCGAGCAGGAATGCCCAATGCTCCGTCGGCACGGCCTTGCCAAGCACGTAGGCCACTGCCAATGCCAGCCCGGAAGCGATCGTCAGGATGCCCTTGCGGGTCCGCCACCACGGTCCCCCACCGGAGGTGTGTTCATGAAGGTGGGAGGGACCATCCTCGGCGTGGGACGCTTCGTCATCGGCTTGCTGCTGTCGATGATTGCTGCTTCCCGCCGCGTCGACCTGCGCGACGCGATAACCCAGATCCGAAACGCGCTGACGTATGCCGTCGTCGGCTTCGCTGCCGTCATGGCTGACGATCACCGTGCCTGCGGGGATGGAGACGAACACTTCCTGGACGCCGGGCAGTCGTTGCAGGGCGTTCTCGATCTTCGTGGCGCAGGAGGCGCAGTCCATGCCCTCGACACGGAGCCGGATTTTCGTGGGCTGTGCAAAGTCGCTCATGATCGTCACCCAAGGATATTGCTGCGAACGCCCTCGTTCGAACTCATGTCCTACCCTCCTTGCGCAGGCGCTGGTAGAGCGCCTCGACAGCATCGGAAAAATCCAGCGCCGCATTCCGGGCGCAATGGTCCTCAAGGAAATGCAATTGGCCGACAAGATCGAACGTTGCCGGGGCGAGGTTCGAGCCCCTCGTCCATACCTGGCGGCCTGCTGAGTATGATTCCGCTCAGGAAGCCTTGTGCCCAGGCGAGGTAATCTCTCCGGAGCACCGGATTCGCTTTGACGTCATCGCTAAAGCGTTGGCACGTCGCGGCGCCCAGACCTACGATCTTGGCCTTCTGCGATTCCGCCTCCAGCACCTGCCATCCACCCATCGCAAGCAATGCACCGGACGATAGCGCTAGGGCCAAAAGCCTTCGCCTCCACGAACCGCCCGCAGGACTCGCACGAGCGTTCGCATCGTCCTGGCTGTCGTTTCTGCCTGGAGCTTTGTTGTTGGTCATCGTTAAGCCCCGTTCAGAACAGGGACGATGATCACCCGCGGTGAAACACCTCATGGGTTTACGCCTCCCACCGTGGGCAAGTTCGAGCCGCCATTTTCCGGCTCTTCCCGCCTGAACAAGACGTAGAGGGCGGGCAACACCAGCAATGTCAGGATCGTTGAGGAGATGATTCCGCCGATCACCACGGTCGCCAGCGGCCGCTGCACCTCGGCGCCCGCACCGGTAGCAATCGCCATCGGCACAAAGCCGAGCGAGGCGACCAGCGCCGTCATCAGCACGGGCCGCAACCGAGTCAGCGCCCCTTCGCGGACCGCGTCGACAAGGGCATGTCCTTCTCGCCTCAGACCCTCGATGAAGGTAATGATGACCAGACCATTGAGCACCGCTACGCCGGACAACGCGATGAAGCCGATCCCAGCGCTGATCGACAATGGGATGCCGCGCAGCAGGAGTGCCACGATGCCGCCCGTCAGTGCGAGCGGCACACCACTGAACACCAGCAACGCATCGGCCATTGATCCCAGGCTCATAAACAGGAGCAAAAGGATCAGCAAAAGCGCGATCGGCACGACGATCGTCAATCGTTGCGTGGCGGAAACAAGCTGTTCGAATTGGCCGCCCCACCCGATCCAGTAGCCGGCCGGCAGTTTCACTTTCTCCTCGACCTGTTTCTGTGCGTCGGCAACGAATGACCCGAGATCACGGCCGCGCACGTTGGCGGTAACCACGATGCGCCGCTTGCCGTTTTCGCGGCTGATCTGATTGGGACCCAGCGCAACGTCGATTTCGGCAAGTTCGGAAAGTGGCACATACCGGATCTGAGCAAGCGGCGAGTTGTTCCAGACCGCTGGTGTTGCCTTGGCGTTGTTCTCCAGCGGAGGCAACGGCACCGGCAGCGCTCGGATCGCTTCCATGTCAGAGCGCAAATGCTCCGGAAGCCTAACCACGATGTCGAAGCGCCGATCCCCCTCAAAGACAAGGCCGGAGGGTTTTCCCCCGACAGCGATTTCGATCAAATTCTGGACATCCGACACATTGATTCCGTATCGCGACAAGGCCTGTCGATTGAGCTTCACGGTCAATACCGGCAAGCCCGAGGCTTGTTCGGTCTTGACGTCGGCTGCGCCTTCAACGTTCTGCAACACGGCTTGCACCTTCGCCGCCGACTGGACCAGTGTGTCGAGGTCATCGCCAAAAATCTTGATTCCGACGTCGCTGCGGACACCGGAGATCAGCTCGTTGAAACGCTGCTCGATGGGCTGCGATATCTCATAAACGTTGCCCGGAATTTCTTCGGCGGCTTCCTGGATTTCGCGAACCACCGCGGCCTTGCTCTTCTCCGGATCAGGCCATTCCTTGCGCGGCTTCAACATTACGTAACCATCCGAAGTCGACGGTGGCATCAAATCGGTCGCGACTTCTGCGGTGCCGGTTCGTGCGAAGGCCTCCTTGACCTCCGGGATCTTCAGCAGCCGCTTTTCGAGCATCGCCTGCATTTCCAGCGACTGGGTCAGGCTCGTTCCCGGTATCCGGATTGCCTGCAGCGCGACATCCCCCTCGTCGAGGCTGGGAATGAATTCACCGCCCATGCGCGTCGCGGCAATGCCGCAGACGACGACCAGCAACGCGGCGATGGCGGCGACACCGAAACGGTTACGGATTGAGGCGGCCAGCAACGGCGTGTAGAGCTTTCGCGCGCCGCGCATGAAAACGTTTTCGTGTTCGGAGACCTTTCCGGTCACCAAGAGGGCGACCGCAGCCGGCACGAAGGTGAGCGACAGGATGCTGGCGCCGGTGAGCGCCATCAGGACCGTCAAGGCCATCGGCGTGAACATCTTGCCTTCGACGCCAGTCAGCGTGAGGATGGGCAGGTAGACCACGCCGATGATCAAGGTTCCAAACAAACTGGGACCGATCACCTCCCTAGACCCGGCAAGAATGGTCTCGAACCGTTCCTGACGATTGAGCAATCGGCCCTGCCGATGCTGTTCTTCCGCCAGCAGCCGCAGGCAGTTCTCGACGATGATGACTGCACCGTCGATGATGATGCCGAAGTCAATGGCGCCGAGGCTCATCAGGTTGGCGCTGACCTTGTTCTCCACCATGCCTGTGATCGTGAACAGCATGGCGAGAGGAATCACGCATGCGGTCGCGATCGCCGCTTTGAAATTTCCCAGGATCATGAAGAGGATCACGATGACGAGCAGCGCACCTTCGACCAGGTTTTTCTCCACGGTCGCAACTGTCGCCTCGACGAGGTGCGTCCGGTCATATACCGCGCGTGCGATCACGCCATCCGGCAGCGATCGGCCGATCTCCTTGAGTTTGGCAGCAACCCGCTGCGCAACGGCGCGACTGTTCTCGCCGATCAGCAGCATGACGGTTCCGAGAACGGTTTCCTTGCCATTGACCGTGGCCGCGCCGGTTCGCAAATCCTTGCCCTCCCTCACCTCGGCAACGTCTCCGATCCGAACCGGAACGCCATTGTGAGAGCCGATGACAATTTCCTTGATGTCCTCGACGTTCGCCACCTGGCCCGGTGTCCGAACAAGATATTGCTCGCCATTTCGCTCGATATAGCCTGCACCCACATTGGCGTTGTTCGACGCCAGCGCCGTCATCACGTCGCGGAAGCTGAGCTTGTAGGCCATCAGTTGCGCCGGGTCCGGCAGCACATGGAATTGCTTCTCGAAGCCCCCGATCGTGTTGACCTCGATGACCCCCGGGACGTTGCGCAACTGCGGCTTGATGATCCAGTCCTGGATCGTTCGCAGGTCGCTCGGCGTATAATCGCCGCCGCCCTCCTTGCGGGCGCCGGGCTTCGCTTCGACCGTGAATAAATAGATCTCGCCGAGTCCCGTCGAGATCGGCCCCATCGCGGTCTCGACGCCGGCGGGCAGTTGATCCTTGACCTGCTGGATGCGCTCGTTGACCAATTGCCTGGCGAAATAGATGTCGGTCCCATCCTTGAAGATGATCGTGACCTGGCTCAAGCCGTAACGTGACTGTGAGCGCGTGCTGTCGAGATGCGGCAGCCCACCCATTGCGGTCTCGATCGGAAACGTGATCCGCTGCTCGACCTCCAGCGGCGAATAACCAGGCGCGCTGCTGTTGATCTGGACCTGGACGTTGGTGATGTCCGGCACCGCGTCGATCGGCAGCCGGGTGAAATTCCAGGCGCCGAAGGCCGCCATCGCCAGCACGCCTATCATGACCAGCCAACGCTGCCGGATGGCGAATGACAAAATTCCATCAATCATGAGGCCGCTCCTGATGCCCGCCGATCTCCCGGATGCGTCCGAACGAATGCACGGGCGTTGTGTAGATTACGCCATCGCCTTTCCGACCGGTCCAGGCGGCCGCTGCAATGCGTTCGCAGATCGACACCGCCTGATCCGACTGGCAGACAAGCCTCAGTTCCAGAAACTGGTGGTAGGTGATATCCTCATCGCTCGCGACATATGACCCACCCTGTCCCCGGCCGCGGCCCTGGCCGCGCACCTCGTCGAAGGTAAAACCCGGAAAATCCGTGAGATCATGAAGGGCGCGGACCATGTGGCCCTCCATGTGAGGTCTGATTAACGCGGTGATCAAAATCATGCCGTTCTCAGTGTTCATCGCCGCCCGCTCCTTTCGTCATCTCAGCCTTCACGATGAAGCTGTTTTTGGCCGCATAGACGTCGCCTTCCAGGATGCCGACGGTGATCTCGACGAGCTGCGGATCGCGTTCACCGATCTCAACGTTTCGTGCCTCGAACTTTTCGCCGTTGCGAACGAAGACGACCGTGCGGTTTTCCACGGTCTGCAACGCCGACGATTTCACCGCGACGCCGACCTTTTTCGCGGTGAGCATCAAACGACCGGTGACGAACAGGCCCGGGCGAAGCCGTTGTCCGGTATTCGGAACCACTGCCCTGGCGATCGCGCTCTGGGTGTCACTGCTGCCAACCGGGGAGAGATAGGAAATTTTCGCATCGATTGGCGCGCCGCCGTCCGCTGGGTCGATAAACACTTGGTCACCGACGCTGACCCGCTTGAGATCGCGCCGATAGACCGAAAAATCGACCCACACCGTCGACAGATCCGCGACCAAGAAAGCGGGCTTCTGTTCGGAGGCGTACTCGCCCAACGTGATCTGGCGGTCGATCACCGTTCCGGCCAGCGAGGCCTTTAATTCGTACTGGGTCAGGCTCTGGTTGCTTTCGATGACTGCAAGGACATCACCCTTCTGGACGGCATTGCCGATCCGCTTGCGAACGTCGCGGACGATCCCCGGGAACCGCGGCGTAACCTGGACCAGCGATTCCTGATTCGGTTGGACGATGCCGTTGAGGAAAAGGCTTTCGCGCAGCACGCCGGATGAGGCTGTCGCAAGCTCGATCCTTGAAGCCTCCACTTTGGCATCGCTCAGGATGACGCTGTCTGAATGCTCGTCCTTGTCCGATTTCTCGGTGGGTGTGACTTTTGAGCTTGCCGGCATCAGCATGCGATAGCCGCCGTAGGCCAGCGCGACGGCAACCAGTATGAATATGGAGTAGCGGAGAGTTGCCTTGATCATCTTGAACTCTGATGGGTAAGCGAAAACGGGTTGCCGACGAGACCTTCGATCGTCGCCACGGCGATATGGAAATTCTGCAACGCTTCCTGTTCGCGCAGCCGAGCCTGGGCGAGCGTGGCTTGCGCATCGAGGACTTCAAGCAGCGTGAACCGTCCCTGGCCGTAGCCGTCGAAGATCGCCTGCGCCGCCGCTTGTGCCTTCGGGATCGCAGACTCCCTGAGAATCGCAAGCTCGCGCAGCGATCCTTCCAGAGAGTCATAGGCCCGCCCCGCCAGCACAACGAGCGTGGCCTTGTTCGCCGCTCTTTCGGCGGCGGCTTTTGCCAAGCTTTCCTGTGCGGAGAGGATGTTGCCCTGGTTCTGGTCGAATACCGGGATCGGAATGGAGATTCCCAGCCGCACAGCATCGTCGCCGGTTTCATTGAAGTGCCGCCAGCCCGCGCTCACCCGCACGTCGGGATAGGGCTTGAGCCGAGCCAGCAGCAATTCGGCATTCCGCTGCGCATAGACCGCCGTCCACCGTACCAATTGGGGATTTGCATCGATGGCGGCAATGACGGCTTTAAACGTTGGCGGACGCCCGACCGTTTCGAGACGCCCCGTCACGGTCGAAAATCGCGGAGAGGTATCGCCCATGAGCACCGCAAGGTCGCGCCGCGCACTCGACAGCGAAGCTTTGACGCGTTCACGGTCGGCCTTGACGAGATCGGAGGCGACCTGAGCCCGCCCTGTTTCAGCCGGCGACGACGCGCCGGCCTCGACGCGCCGTTGCAGCAAGGGCGTCAGACGGTCGATGGCGGCAACCTGATCGTCCAAAATCTGGACACGCCGTTGCGCGCCGAGCACCGTCAGGAAGGCCACCGCCGTTTCCGACAGGACCTCCAGTCGAACGGCCTTGCGCTGGATGACGGCGACGTTGACTCCGGCCGCCCCCGCCGCAATGCGCGCATCGCGTTTGCCGAACAGCTCGAACAACTGGCTGATCTGCAGGGTCATCTCGGCCGACCGCGTGCCGCGGTAGGATCCCGAGCCGAGCGAATTGTCCTGTTCGTAAGACAGGTCGGGGTTGATCAGCGCGCCGGCCTGGATCCGCTGCCCGGTCGCGATGCCGACGTCTCGTTCGGACGCGGTGAGACGCGGATTGGCCGCGAGCGCTTGCTGTAACGCATGCTGGAGCGTCATGGGTCGCGATGCCGCCCAAGCAACGGCCGACGGCGGACCGATTAGGATCAGCGACACGCACATAAGGCGCGCCGCAGCACGTTTGGAGAACATGACAATAACCTTGAAAACGACAATTCAAGGCGCAGAGCGCCCCGGCGACGATTTTCAGGTCAGGTATTTGGGAGGTGGGGTATCGGCCCAAGGCTGAGTCGCGCGCAAAACCTTCGGCACAATCAAAGCAACCTTAACACTCCGGGCAGACGGCACCGCCATCGGGATGAGCGCAGGCATCAAAACTGGCGCGCAAACATAGCAATGCTGAGCGACTAATGGCGATTTCTTCGAACTACCCTCGTCCGAAACATTTCCAAAGGCACCTCCCATGGAGATCAAAGAGGTGACCGTCTCATCGGTGCAGGAAACGGTGTGAGCCAGACCGACGAAAAGATATGCAAAGGCGACAAACAGCAGCAGCATCCGACGGAGACGCGGCGCTCGTGGTCTAGGCAATTCTTTTTGGCCGATCTGGCGCTCCATAGGCTGGCATTAGCAAAGTTGATTTCCGAGCGCTATTACAATGTTGTCGGCGGGATTTAGATTCTCCCAAGCGATTTCTTGCCTCACGACCAGTTTGCGCGATCGCTAGTCAGCAGCCTAGTCCCCTTTGTCCCGGCAAACGCCGGCGTCATTTGGCTGACGGACTTGGATTGCAAGCGTCCCGGTTGGAGCGAGAAAGAACTTCTATGCGGAACCAACCACGTGCAACGCCCTTCTCTTGCTCCACGAGCAGCCAGACTATACTCGAAACTCATCATTTTAGACGGGCGGAAAAACAAATTGTTGCGCATCCGACTGTATCGCGAACTTTGTTATCGGACGTTGGTTAGGCTGCGCCGCCCAAGATCGAGGGGCAACAAGTTGGTCACACCCCGCGAGCTGGATTGTCTGCTTTGGGCGGGGGAAGGTAAGACCGATTGGGAGATATCTGTCATTCTCGGAATTTCTCCGTCTACTGTGACGAAGCACATCGCATCGGCGCGTGACAAACTCAACGCGGGAACAAGGCACACGCTGTCGCCATGGCCCTACGTTTAAAGATCCTGGGTTAACCTCCAAATTCAGTCTCCGAAACTTAGGAGCTAACGTATCATCGACATGTTTGTCATGAATGCATTCATATCCTGCGATGAAAGAGCTCTGGTCCGACATCGCATTAAGTCGACGCGGTGCTCAATGATCTCTCAAGGTGCGTCAAAGATCACGGCTGCGTCGGGTTTGGTAGTCACCTGTAGCGCTGGCCCTTTGACGATTGGGCCTCGGACCTTTGAGCCTCGAGCTCGCTAACGATCTTTTCCTGCTCTAGACGGAGCTTCGTCAGGGCATCCGTCTGGACCAGACTTGTTGGCAATGGCTGCGCCGGATGTTCAGCGATAGCCCGCGCCGCTTCAACGGCCGCGGCCGCCTCCCGCGCTTCTCGCGCCGCAGATTGTTGCGAACCGGCAACAATGGCCCTTTCCGCCCTCAACTCCTTCTGTGAAGCAGGATCAATGCCCCCTCGCGCCTCCTGCCGCCGCTCGGCATCGATTGCACTGGTTGCGAGGTGTTCCGCGGACGTCGCCTCGCGCTCTTCCTTGATCCGAATCTCTTGGGCGCGCTCGATGAGCCGATCGGCGTTCACGCCAACAACGGCTTCGACGTCCGCCCGGCTGAGCTGCTGTACGCCACGTTCCTGCATGCGCTGCAGATCAATGCGATTGGCGAGCGTTTCCAGGTAGCGCGCCGACGTCTGGCGAAATTGTTGCTTCGTCTCTCCATCCAAGCGATCGCTGGTCCGGGAAACCGCATCGTTCATGAGCCGCTGATCTTGGAGCATTTGCTCCGATGTAATTGGCATTTCGCTCTCCCTGGTCAAAAACTCCACGCGCTTGCCGATCGTATGCAAGATGGCCCCAACGGTCTGCGCCATCAACAGGCGCTCGAGCATATCCTTTGCGGCGCCGTTAGAAGGCTGCTCGGCAGCTACAGTCTTCCAGGCGAGGAGGCTCTCGTTCACGACTTTGCGATCGGGCGCCGACATGGGAAGGCGGATGGGATTGGTCCTCGCTACCCGGATCCGCTGCCGCGCATTGTCGATGAGACGTTGATTGAAGGGATCGGCGGCGTAGGCGCGATCGCGGGCTTCGCGCGCGGCACGCGGCCGATCCGCCGCTTCGACGATCGCCTTGTCCTTGGGACCATAGCTTTGCGAGGAAGCCCGCTCCTTCGCCGAGGTCGCGACGATCTTCAAGCCTTGTGCCTGAGCGTGTTGCGCATACACCTCGCGCCATTCCGCGAACGTATCCCGATTGGGATGGATCTTCTGGCCGGATTCGTTCTTCACGGTAATGACGGCGTGAGCGTGGATATGCCCGGCCGATTCCTTGTCCGTGTGAACGCCGAACATGAACTTATGGTCGGCAAAACGGTCGTGCAGGAACGCACGCGCCGCGTTGGTCAAGGCGGCCACATCCGTTCCGGCCTTTGCCGAAATGATCAAGTGCATCGTATCGCGCGCGGATTGTGACCGAAGCGACGGACCCCATTCGCGGGCGGTGACCCGCGCATCTGCCACGTTGCACAAGCTCTTGCCGCGGTCGTCGAGTGCTGCGCTCTTCTCGATCAGCTTATTGAGCCTATAGCTGACGCCGTCTCGACCATGGCTGGTCGCCCCGGGTCGGATTACCACAGCTTTCCCGTCAATGCCCGAAGCTGCTTCGATCCTGGCGCGAACAGCGGCATCGGAAACGGAATCGAGACGGCGTGGTCTGGCGTCATGATTCCGATCGGCGGCCTGGGCCTCTCGAATGCGAAACCGTTCCTTGCCGCTCCCGGCCATCGCGGCGACGACGTGCGCCTCGAGCGCGCCCTTTTCGTCGACGTCGACGCGAGCAGCGTAGCGATGTCCGGAGAAGGCAGCCGCGATCGCCTTCTCGTAGGTCGCTCGGCCTTCGGCGGTATCCGGCACACCTTCAAGCTTCAGACGGAATGCGCCAACGTCTTGGCTCTCCGCACGCTTCGAAAAGTCCGCAGACCAGGCCTTGATCTCGTCGGCCACAGCTTCCCGGTCCGTCAACAATCGCCCGTCATGGGTCTCGAGCGGAACATCTTCGCGCTGGACATATTGGCCGGTCGCCGTGGCGCGCGCGACGCCGCGCGCATAGGACACCACCTTGATGACAGCGGGCTGGTAGCCGGCAGCGAGTTGCCGAGCTCGGCCAACGGGGCCGCCCTGCCCTGCCCCGGCCGAGCTCGTTGCGGCCCCGCTAGCACCGAATCCTCCGGAGATCGGGCTCGGCGCGCCACGCAGTGGCGCGGCCCCAGGTCCCGCGCCGCCACCCCCGCCCACGGCCGCGATCGAGCGCGCCCGTTCCTCGTCCCGCTCACCCGTGATTGTCGCGCCGCGAATGATGTCTTGTGCCGGCGGCGTATTGGGAAGCGGCGCGACCCGTGCTCGCCTCGCGCGGACGTCCTCGTCCAGCACGCCGGGCCGACGCGGCTGCCGACGTTCCGCCCGCGCCTCCGCGACCGCCCGCCGCGCGGCCTCGACCTGCTCAAGCCACCAGACGATCTGTGCTGCGCGGCTCAGGTCAGTTCCTCGCCCGAGATCTCCGCCGGCAGCGCGAGCTTGGCCTCGCGACGCAGCTTCGAGCCATAGGCCACGGTCATTTCGGTCAGCTCGTCATTGATCGCAGCGACGACTTCATGAAGACCTCGCCAAACCGGTTCCGTGTCCTCGATCCGCACGGCCTGGCCGCGATGGATGGCTCTGAGCACCTGCGCCAGATTGCGGCCGACCATCCGGACTTGGCTCGCTAGCTCCACCACAGCGCGCGTGTTGTCGGCCGACAAGGCCGGTCCCGCCTGAACGGACGCTCGGATCAATCGCCGCACCACCTCGGCTTTCGGCAAACCGAACAATGCGACGGCCTCCTGCAAACGCTGCTCATCCGCGTCGGACAGCTCGGTCCGAAGCCTCGGCTTGCGTCGCAGGGCTCTGACAGTGCGGACCATCGAGGCTCCCCCTCCCGTTGGCACGGTCGCCGGTCGTCGGACCGGAGCCGAATACGCCGGGCGTCCCCTCAGGACGCCGGCGTCGCGCGTCAGCGCCTCCCGGCTGCGCCCAGCAGCCGTTTTCCGGTTTGGCCCACAAACCGGTATCTTGTCAACCAATATCTAATACATTGAATGTTAGAAGCTCAGCACGATGGAGTCTCAAACCCTATGGCGCGGGAGCGCGCCTCCAAGGCTCCGCTTGATTGCGGCAATACCGCAACTTGGCAATCCCGCGTTGCGTCATGTCGCGATTGCCGCACCAACGGAATGCCGCAAGCAGGTAAAACCGCAACACCGCAAAATCAGAATGCCGCAACCTCGCAACATCGCATTCCAAGACCACGGTCATGCCGTACACGCGCATTCGCGCATCTCCGCAACAACGTACCGCGTCCAGAACGCAAGCGCGGACTACCGGAATGGCACAATCCGGGATTGCCGCATGTTCATTATGTTGTATGTTGTCATTCCGCCCATGCCCGTTGGAGGAACCCAGTTGCCGAGCATCTTTGCCATAGCGAATCCGAAAGGCGGAAGCGGCAAGACCACCGTCGCGATCATTCTCGCGGGCGAGTTCGCCAAACACGGTTACTCCGCCGCCATCGTGGATGCCGATCCGCAGGGGTCTTCCTACCAATGGCATGCGTCGTCGGTCGCGCGTGGCCTGAGCCCGCAGGGCGTGGACCTGGTGCGCGCACCTGATGAAACTGCCCTCGCCCAGACGATCGATCGGCTCGATGGCTACGATGTCGTCGTTGTCGACACACCCGGCTACTATGGCGACGTCTTGATTCAGTCGGCACTCCGCGCCGACCTCGTCGTCTTGCCCTGCAAGGTGCACACCTTCGATGCTTCGCAGGTCGTGCGCACGATCCGCAATCTCGAACAGCATGCGGCGACTTCAAAGCTGCCGATGAGCCAGCATCGCGTTCTGTTCAACGAATACGACAGCCTCGACCGCAACACGCGGCCCCTCAAGGAGGTTGTCGCCTATCTCGATGCGGAAAAGGTTCCCGTCTGCGCCAAGGCGTTGTACCGGCGCATCACGTATCGAACCATGACAAGCGGACATGGCACCTTGTACCAGATGAGCGACAAGGACGAATCGATCAGGAAGGCGCGCTACAACGCCGACCAGGTCGTGCGCGAATTGCTCGCGGCAAGCCAGGGCGCCGGCCAGGGCGGTAGCGCCGCATGACAGATCCCGCCTCCGCACAAAAGCCGGATCGCCCTCCCCTGCCCCGCGACGCGTTTCGCGCCCATAGGGTCAGCGCCGCGGCGCCCGATGCTCTCGCGGCCAAGCCGGTGGTCGTGACGCCGGCGTATGAAGATCAGGTCACCACGCCAGCGGCACACTCCGCCCACGCCGATAGCGCGTCTGCGCGCAAGCAGCCGCGCCCTCAGAACACTCGCAGTCGAAATCCATTCGATGCCTACGGCGAGCGATCATCGTCTCGGCCTTATGCGTTGCGCTTCCCCGATGCGATCGACCTTGTGGTGCGTCAGATGGCCGCCGAGGAGCGAACACAGCCGCTTCGCATCATCGACCGCATTGTCTACGACCACCTGAAACGAATCGGCCGCCTGCCGCCTCCGCGCGAAACTTGACAGCAACGTCTCCCGGCGGGCCGAAATCATGGCAGCGAGACAAACAGGATCACCCTTGCGAAAAATCGTCCGGGAAGGAAGACGGGAGGCAGTCTCGGTCACGGGCCGCGCGCCCTTGCCGGCGTAGTGCCATCAGCATCGGCCACACCGAGAATTCCCCAGCTGCGGCGCGACGGGCCAGGACTCTGAGATAGCCTCCTGGACTCTTGATGGCTGCGCCGCGTTGCAGGATGGCGGCGAGCACCACGCTGGCTTGTCCGTCGCCCATTGCCGTGCAGGCCTCTTCCCAGGCGCTGGGACTGATGCCGAGCATGGGGCGCACGGCTGATGCCGTCGTAATAAGGTCCTGAGAGGTACGAATTCCGTCGCGCGCGTAGTCGATGATATCGGGACAGAGTTCGACCACCATGCGAATAGGGATTGCACCGGCGGATTGGGGCCGGTCGGCATCGGCCGTCTCCGGGGCGCCTGGTCTTGGGTCCGGTTCGGATGAGTTCGGCCTCTGAGGGGCTGAATTCGGAATCTGATCGGCGGGCAAGTTTGGAGGGCCGGACTCGATCGGATCAAGGTGTCGCTCGAGGACGCCGACGATCGTTTCCGCCAGGATCGCCAGTTCGACGACGATGGGTTCAAGGACTTCGCACGTCGGGGCGCGAGGAAGCCGGGCCATGATGTCGCGGAAGGTTCGATGAAGGGATCCCCAATCGGCGGCGCCGCGTTGCTCCACGCCAGTTGCAATCATCTTGGCGATGTCACGCCGCGCCAAGGTGATCCGCTCGCGAAGAACGGTAAGGGCTTGGCGTCTGGCGATCGCGGCCTCGGCCAGAGCGGCGAATTCGTCGGCGCGGGCTACGATCGGTCCGAGATCGAAGCCAAAGGCCTGTTCAATATCGCCCGAAGTCGCCTTGCGCGCATAGCGCTTGCCGTTCGGGCTATCGCGCCTAAGAACGAGCCCGCTATCGACCAGCCCAGCAAGGTGGCGGCGCAAGGTCGAAGCGGCCATTCCGTGGGCGCGCAGGCTGAGAAGCCGATTTGACGGGAATACGACGAGATCGGCGGCGCCGGCAGTCAACACCGTGTCAGGATGAAATGAGAGCAGCGCATTGAGGACCGCGAGCGCGCGGTCAGAAACCGGCAGCGATGTCCGCGCCTCGCATATGTTTCGGAATACGTGCCATTTGTGACCGGCTTGCCCTGGGGACATTCCCTGACGTCGCGCTGCACCTTTACGGTGCTGAGCGATAGCGGTCGTCGTCCAAACGGCGTTACGGGATTTGACCAAGCATCTCCATTCGCGTCCTCTCGTTGGTGCTTTGAAGTCGACAATACGATACGACTTCTTGTGGCCACCGCCACGGAAGCGGAGGCGCAGGATAAGATTGAGCAGCGTGCTCTTGCCGGAGCCGCTAGGTCCGACGATCGCGATGCGCTTTCCGACATCGAACTTCAGACTGAGGTTGTTGAGGACAGGTGTCTCACCGCCCTCATATTGAAACGTCACGCGATCGAAGGTGATGTCGTGGGTGATACGCGGCAGATCGGGCGCGCCGGGACGGTCCGCGCGCGGGCAAACAAAGACCGTGGCGTGAAAACGCGGATCTCCTTGAAGTCGGATGGTGCGGGCTAAAATGCGTTCATACGATTGGGGCATTATTGGCGTCGCCAGCTCGTTCATCCTCTCGAGAGACCCGGCTCTGCCGGGTTTTTCTTTGTCCGAACACACCTCTCAGGGTTGCCTGGAATCCGTCTATTATATTGAATGTTAACCAGCAGTCCAACGTGTAGGCTCGTCCGTCGGGCGGACGCATCGATCAACGTCGGGAAGTGCGAGGAATGAGCGATGGGCGAAAAGAAATGCCGCCGAAAGGCAGCTCACACAGCGCAAGGCAGCACGCTGCGACAGGCGTTCCAGGCCGGGTTGGAAGGCCTTCGGTTGGAATCAGGTTTGAGCCGACGGAAGTTTGCCGAACACTTGGGCATACCGCGATCGAGTTATTTCCACCTGATGACGACGGCCGCCAATCCCAGCCTGGACTACATCGAACTCATTGCTGAGCGTGCCGGCATCGACCCGCTGAGATTGCTTCGTCGATCGGCAAACACGGCGGGCGACCGTCGCCCGGAGGTCAGGGAAGACCGACCGGCAAGGTGAGTCGTTTCAAGCACTTGCCTGCTAAAGTTTCTAACGTCCAATATACTGGACCTCGGGCTTGCTGTAGGGTCCCCATAGTTCTCGCTATGGATCCGAAAGCTAGTCAACGATGCCGCCTGTTCGTAAACCGCTGCCCGTCGATCATTCGATCCTGAACGAGATGTTGGCGATCCGGCTGCAACAGCTCGAGATCGAGAACGGCGGCATGGAAGCCTTCCTGCCGAAGACGGGGCTGGCGCGCGGCACCTACTACACGATCCTGCGCGGCATCGGGAATCCGACGCTGAGGACGATGGAGCGGATCGCTTCGAGCCTGAATATGAGCGTACTCGAGCTTCTCGGCTTTGAGGTTGGAGATGCCCGCCGCGCGCTCAAGAAAAGCGGCGTCAACTACGACGAGCTGGTCTCGGCGATCGGCAAGAAAAATCGGGCCGACCGCGGGCTCGCGCGGCAGACCCGATCGCGAAAACTTCCTTCGTAGCGGTCCGAAGACTCGCTCGCGGCGGAACTACCTCGTCAGCCGTTCGACGAGGAGCAAGGTGGGGAGGCCGAAGCCTCCCCGCTGTTCGCTATGCCGCGGCGCGTTGGCTGGCCTGCGCCAACCGGCCGAGCTCCAGAGCGATAAGATCGACGGTGTAGACCCGCTGGCCATCGCGTTCGAAGCTGTTCTGCCGAAGCCGTCCGCGCACATGGACCAGGTCGCCCTTGCTGAGATGCTCGTTGACGTAGGACTGGATCGCCTTCGTGAAGATCGTGACCTCGTTCCAGTGCGCGTCGTCCTTCCACTGACCTTTGTCGTCCTTGAAGGGGTAGTTGGCGCAGATGCTGACGCGAACGGTCTTGCCTACCTGCTTGATGGTTCCGACCCGACCGATGAGGGTGAATTCGGCGATATTGCGCATTGTCTTTCTCCATCTTGTGGGGCTGTGCCCCGTTGCGATGGCTTTTCCGTAATGGCCGGGAAGACGAAACAGAGCCGGAGCCCGCCAGAGGCGGGCAGAGGGCAAGCGCAGCGCTGCGCCCCGGCCGGAGCCACGAATTTTGGCGCCGGAGGCGCATGCGCGAGGAATGCCGGTCGGGGTCCCCGCTTGCGGGGTGTCCGGCAGGGGAAAATTCTTGGCATCCAGGGGCCGACGTGCCGTCGACGGCCATAGGTATCCAGCCATGCAACCGGAAGCGACAGCCCAGACGGAAAGACCTGCGATCGCTGCCCGACCCAGCTCTTTGGTCGACGCGAGAAACAAGCACGGCAATGCCCTGTTATCGCGGGTTTTTGCGCACCTCCCGCAGGCGGACATTTCGGAAGCTCGGACGTGCACTGACGGGTACGATTGGCTTGGCGATTCCCAGTCAGCGTTTTTTCGTAGGCGGCGAGACCACGCAGTGTGGAACGGCCGCGCAGTTTCAGTTTTCCGCGGCCCTCGGGTCGCTCGATCACCCGTTCGCAGTCAGGTGCGCCCATAGTCCAAGCTCGAGAACGCAGGGCAAAGCGAGGATCTGGAGGTGAGGCCGTCATCGCGTCACGCCCGGCGCTTTTCGTTGAGACGCGAATTGATCTGCGACATCAAAATCGGGCCGAGCGAGAATTCTCCGGCCTCCGCTTTCCGCGTCAACCCGCGCAGGTAGCCGCCGGCGGATCTGATCGCGGCGCCGCGCTGCAGGATGCACGCGACGACAATCGCGGCCGGCGTTTCGCCTAAGATCGTTTGCGCGTCCTCCCAGGCGCTCGGACTGATCCCCAGCATCGATCGAACCACCGCGGCGGTGGCGAGCAAATCCCGCAAGCTCGAAATCCCGCCCTTGGCGTAGTCGATGATGTCGGGGCAAGCGTTCAGCACCATTCCCAACGGATAGCTCCCTTCCGCCACTCTCGGAGCTTGAGGTTTTGGCTCAGTCCTCGCCGCCCTGCCTTCGTGAAGGCTAGGTTCAAAATCAATAAGGGAGTCTGTATTTGAATTCTGTATGTGGCGCTCAGTATGGGACTCATTGGCGCTTGGATTCGTAGATTTGATATGTGTTTCCAGAAGATTGAGCACGTCATCCGCAAGCTGTGACAGCTCGTCAGCGACCGGCTCAAGTTCTTGCCTGGTCGCTGTGCGTGGAATCTGGTCGACGATCGAGCGGAAAGCGACGTGAACTTCCTGCCAGTCGGCCGGCCCCTGCCCTCCCCTGCGCGTCGGGACACCTTCCTCGATGCCGGTGGCGATCATCTTGGCAATGTCACGCCGGCAAAGGGTGATCCGCTCGCGGACAAGTTTGAGCGTCCGCGCTTCCGCCTCGATGTCGGCCGCCAGGCTCTCGAACTCTTCGGATCGCACAACCAGTGGCGATATGTCGAAGCCGAAGGCGAGCTCGATCTCGCCGGCGGTACCCTTACGAGCATAGCGCTTGCCGTTCGGACTATCGCGCCGGACGACAAGCCCGGCATCGACGAGAACCGCAAGGTGACGCCGCAGCGTCGAAGCCGGCATCCCATGCGCCCGCAGCGATAACTGGTGGTTCGACGGAAAGACGATCAGATCGTCTTCACCAGTGAGCGCGGTCTCCGGGTGAAACGTCAGGAGCGCGTTCAGGACTGAAAGCGAACGCTCGGAGACGCCAAGACGCGGCCGCGCCGTGCAGATGGCGTGGAAGATCTTCCATTTGTGCACGACCTTCTCAGGAGGTCGCGTCGTTGCCACCATCTGGCTTGCCACATGGGCAAGCGTCAGCGATCGCCGCCCAAAGGGCGTCGTTGGAGAGTGTGACTGCATGTCTTTGCCTCAGTTAGGGCAAAGAAAATCTGCTCGTCAAAACGACGCCGTCTCTCACGAGACACTTGACTGCGATTTGCGAAAGTGATTCTCTGTCAGTCGCCAAACACAACAGAGGGGCTTCCGGGACGGTGACGTTTCGGGGGCCTTTTCTTTTGCCTATAGTTCTCCGACTTGGTTGCGGTGTCTTGATCCGGTCGGCTCATTCCGACCAGGCAAGCTGGGTTATGCTGGCGGATCGCCCGCTTTGAATTCGTCGTAGAGCGTCTGAAGCCGCTTTCTGACAAAGTCGCCGAACTTAGGAGCGACGCGATCGTCAAATATCAGCGTAAGCTTCTTGCCGGCACGCGAGACCTTGGCAGCAGGCGTTCCATCCTTGGCCGCCCACGTTTCAGCGCGAGCGCGCGACGTCTTCTCGCGCAGCCCGGCCGCCAGTGTCTCAAAGCGTTTATCCGTTTCCAGGGCGCAAAAGCTTGGGGCCTTGACCATGTCGATCGCACGAGTGCGATTGTCTTCGTGCTCCAGCAGATCCGTTAGGTCCTGCCAGCGCACCCGGCCGAAGGCCGGTGCCGGTCCAATCGCTTCGATAACGGCAGCTGGCACTCGGGTCGCGATCGAGATGAGCCGCGAGAGAGCGGCTTTGTCGACGTTAAGCGATGCCATAATGATCTCGCGCGAAAACTTCCGATCTTCGAGTTTCGCAGCGAAGCGCGCACGCTCAATGAAAGTCAGGTCGGTGCGCCCGCTGTTCTCCTGGCCCTGCGCGACGACCAATTGCTCATCAGTGAGCGTGCGCACCACCGCGCGCACTTTGATGCCGAGATCTCGGGCGGCCCGCAGGCGG
The DNA here is from genome assembly GCF_000013885.1 of Nitrobacter hamburgensis X14. NCBI lineage: Bacteria > Pseudomonadati > Pseudomonadota > Alphaproteobacteria > Hyphomicrobiales > Nitrobacteraceae > Nitrobacter > Nitrobacter hamburgensis. Next base: position 165,299 of record NC_007960.1, on the reverse strand, counting down.
CGGTGACCGAAGGCCACCTCGTAGCGCTCTGTATCGCTCGGCTTTGGCCGAACGAGAATCGGGACGTTTTGTCCGTGCTCTCGAATTAGCTCGCGGAAGGCCGCGTTCTGCTCCTCAGGGGCTTCCATGCGGTCAGGGATGAAAGAATTGTCAATGAGCGCCGGGTCGAGTTCAACAATCACCTGGCCTTCGATGAGCTTTTGTTCGATCTCTTCCGCCCGTTTGACTTTCTCCGAGATGCCACCAAGCGATTGCGATATTGCGCCAAGCGCGCTCGATTGCTTGATCGGGCGATCAAGTCCCAACAACGGCCGAACGCGATTGGCAGGCGAAACGGGCGGCGCTTCGTGCGGTGTCTGCTCCGCCGTCGTTGGAAGATCGAAGTTGATCTTGCGTGCCATGGCTAATTCCTCTTCCAGACCTGCTTGATGAGGCTTTCGATTTCTCCGTTCACGAGATCCAAGGCTTCGATGGCGCGGTCGTACGTGCCGCGCGTAAACTGCTGTCGTTCGACCTCGTACAGGGTCTGCTTTGTGAGCCCGGCATCTGCGATGGCGGTGCTCTTTACCATCGGGTGGGTCAGCACGCGTGAGCCGAAGATGGAACGCATGAGACCAACCATGGTCGTTTGTGGGCCGTCACTAGGCTCATAACGGGTGACGAGATAGCGCATCCAATCGTATTGGGTCGCGCCTCCGGCCTCGGCGACGACATCAAGCAGACTTCCGGTCATGTTCAGGAATTGCGACATCGACATCACGTCGAGCATCTGAGGATGGACGGTAATCAAAACTGCTGTCGCGGCGCAGAGTGCAGACAGGGTGAGGAAGCCTAGTTGTGGAGGGCAATCGATCACCACGACATCGTAGACGTCGCTGACCTGCGCCAGCGCTTCGCCGATTCTGGCGAAGAACATCGAGTCGTTGCTCTGTCGCGTCATCAAAGCTTTGGGTGTCTCGTGCTCGAATTCCATGAGTTCGAGCTGACCCGGAACGATGTGGAGATTCGGAATGTAGGTGGCGCGCACGATCTCCGGCATTGGACGGCGCTCGCTGTCGTAGCGGATGGCACCGAAGATTGTCTCGTTGTCGCCGACATCGAGTTCGGGCTGGTGCCCGAACAGTGTTGACAGACTTGCTTGCGGATCGAGGTCAATGGCCAGGACGCGGTAGCCTCGAAACGCGAGATACTGCGCGAGGTGGGCGGCGGTCGTGGTCTTGCCGCTGCCGCCCTTGAAATTCATGACCGAAATGACCTGGAGCGCCTCGGTGTCGCGCCGGTGCGGAACGTAGCGACGAGCACCTTTGCCAGCGCTGTCGAGGTCGCGGCGTAACGCATCGATGTCTTCGATCGAATAACTCCGACGGCTGTTCGCTGGTGCTGAAGGGCCCTTTCCTTCGGACACCAATTGCCGAAGATAGCCTTCAGCTATGCCGATGAAGCGCGCTGCTTCCGCCGACGAAAACCGACGAATCGTCTTCTCAGCCGCCGGCGGGAAATCGCGAAGCTGCTGGGCGCGGAGTCGCGCCGAAAGCTCCGCTGCGTCCGCATTGATCAGGGAGCGGAGGTCACGCACGTTCTCGTCGAGTGGCTTCGCTGACGTTGGCATCCTAATCTCTGCATCTGCGGAATTTTGAGCAGTTTGCCTCAAAATGCGCTGATGGAGAGTAATGCCCGATTCTCTCGATGCCGCAAGGATTATTGAGTTAACGAGAGGTTAACGGTGCCGCGCTCGCATGTGGTATATTTCGGTACTGCACGCCCGAATCAGCCCCGATGTGGCGTAGTTGTACGCTGACAACTTAGCACCGACTAAGTGATTCGCCCCTCCCCCGCGGCCCGCGGCCCACTGAACAGTCCTCGCCGGAGTTGTACATGGACAACTTAACGAGGAGCCCCAGGCTAGACCCCCAGGCGGACGGCGCGCCCACGAACACGCTCGGCGTCATTGTAGTAGCCGCCTGTTGGACCGACCGGTGCTGCGATTGCTGCATCGCCTCCGGCAGCGCCACGCCCTGACGAGCAGCCTCAGTCAAATATCCCGACCTCAGCCCGTGCGCCGAAAACTCCCGCGGCTCAAGACCCGCCATCACGCAGCGCCGCTTAACGATGAGATTGATCGACTGCGGCGTCAGCGCCCGCTCCTCGATCGCCTCCCAGCGATCGATGGCGCGGAAGATCGGACCCTTGCCGATGTCGGCGCGCTCAAGCCATTCGCGCAGCGCTTCGACCGGCGGCCCGACCAGAAGCACCCTGCCCGCCTCGTCCGCGACGGCGGTTTTTGTCCGGCCGAGCTGGATCGTCACGCACGGCACTCTGGGCGATTTCGGATCCATGGGATTGAGCGCCACATCCGGCTCATCGCTCAGCTGCTCGACGCGCAGCCGCGCCACTTCGCTGCGCCGGCGCCCGCCGGAGGCGAACGCCAGGAGCAGGATCGCCAGATCGCGGGTGTCGGCGAGCCGATCGGAGCGGCAGGTGGCGAGCAGCCGGTCGAGCACGTCGCGGGTGACAGCCCGCATGCTCTTGCGCTGCCGGGGCCTGCTGCTGGCGCGGACCGCGAGCCTCAGCGCCGTGCGAAGACTGGGCGAATGGAACGGACCCTCCTGCCCCTTCCAGCGATGCAGTGTGCCCCAGTTCGCGAGCCGGCGCTTCACAGTCGATGGCGCATGCGGACCATCGGTCCGGAGCAGCAAGGCCGACCGCATGTCCGCTGCGACCTCGGCTGGCATCCCGTGTTGCGGGTCGGTTTCGCGCTCGGCCGGATCCCAGAGGTGATGCGCCACGTATTTCAGCGCCAGGCTTTCCGGCGCCGGCCACGGCAGCGGCGCGCCGGTCGCGGCTTTCGCCCAACCCTCAAGGTAGGCCAGATCGGAGGCCAGCGCCCGCAGGGTGTTTTCGCCCATGCCCTCCCGGGCAAGATGCTTCAGCGTTGCGACGTCATCGTCGGTCAGGAGTTCGGCGAGCCGGTCGCGCCGCTCCATCGGCAGGATCGCGGACAGCGCGTCGAGCTGCAATGCCCGCCGGGTTTCGGGATCGGAAACCAGCGCGCGGGAGGTGATGTCGTCCATGGGTGGCACTCCGTCAGAAGCCGTAGCTTCGATCTGCCCAGCGCAGCAGTACGACGCGCCGCGCCTTCAGGCCTTGCGCGATCGACAGGCCAACATCAGGGTCGACCCAGTGACCGCGGGTCATCATGGAAGAACCAGCCGAAGGGCAGGCCGACCTCGCGATCCACCGCCTCGATCCGGTCGATCAGCAGATGGACCGGAGCATCCGGCGTCATGAGCAGCCGCTCCGTCGGCGGCTGCAACGGCCGGAAACGCCGCGGTGAGGGCCGGGACCAGGTCGCTATCTGCCGAGGCTGGATCGAGCGCAGCGAGGACTGTTTCGAAGGAGGCGGCATCGGGGAGGCGGGCAGCGGCGGTCATCGGAGTGTGCTTTCAGTTGTGAGCAGGCCGTTCACAGTTCGATGTCACGCGGTCGATCACGGACTCGTTCGATATCCATCGGGTCCTGCCGCAAAGGCGAAGCCAGCAGGAAATCTGCCAGCGTGCCTTTGCGGGCTGTTCTGCGCGCCCATTCCTCGGCTGAGACGAGCACCGCGCACGGGTGGCCGCGTCGGGTAATGACCTGCGGGCGGGTCTGCGCCCGGTCGATGATCTCTGAAAACCGCACCTCCGCATCTGCCAAGGTCCAGATGTTCGAAGAGGGCTCTGAGCGTCCATTGTCCGTCATGGGGGCATCTTCCTATGAATACCGACTGCCTCCTGGCCCATTCTCCAAGCGCCGAGGACCACTTGCGGGATTACCGGGATTTCCATATATTACGGAACGAAGGAGATTTGAACCATGAGTTCGACCGTCACCGCCGCCGAGGTCTCGAAGAACTTCGGCGCCTACCAGGATGCCGCCGTGCGCGAGCCGGTGGTCATCACCAAGAACGGCCGGCCCCGCACGGTGCTGATGGCCTACGAGGATTTCGTTCGGCTGTCGAAGCGGGACCGACGCGTCCAGCGCACGATTGATCTGAGCGAGGCGGAGATCGCCGCGGTCGAGGCTGCCGAGATGACGCCTGATCCCGGCCATCTCAGCAGCGCACCCGACGCCAAACATGCTGCCGACTGAGATCAAGCTCGGCTGGATCTTTCGCTATTCCTATCTGTGGGATTGGCAGCACCGCGAAGGCCGCGAGGAGGGCGACAAGGACCGCCCGTGCCTGGTGCTGGCGATTGTCATGACAACGGAAGACGGCGCGCCGGTGGTGCGCGTGCTGCCGATCACCCATACGCCGCCGGCCAATCCGGCCGACGCGATCGAAATTCCGGCCGCGGTCAAGAACCGCCTGCGGCTCGACCATGAGCGCTCCTGGATCGTGCTGACGGAAAGCAATCGCTTTGTCTGGCCGGGCCCTGATCTGCGCAACATCGAGACCGACAGCGGCTACTACGGCGCGCTGACACCGGGTCTGTTCGGCGAGGTGAAGCGGCGGTTCGTGGCGATCGCCCGCGGTGAGGTTGCGATCAGCGCGCCGCACCGGAGCGTGCCGCGCAGCGAGTGACGGCCGCCGCCGGCGGCGAAAAGCGTCCGGAAGAGGGCAGGGGACTGGCAGCGGCGGTCCTCTCGTCAAGCGAAGCGCTGGCGGTGCGATTTGCCGGGCTTGCGGGCCGTCAGACTCGCTGATTTGCGTTGTGACGTCCCACCCTATCGATAAGGGGTAATTATCGATAGTGATACGGATGCGAAAACACGCATCGCTATAACGGAATACAAAGTGGTGTTAGCTTCCGTTTCACGGATTCACGTTAAGGTTATCAAAGTCTTGCCATCCGCTTACCAACTCCCCGACCCGCTGCCCTGGACCGCCATCGCCGCCCCGCTTGTCGCTTCTCCTTCCTGATTTCAACTTGAATGACTTAAGGGGGCGGGGAAGCCCTGCAGTCCCCTTTCGGTTTCAGGTCCGGGCGCTCCGAACCCTTGATCCCGTTGCGCTGTCCGCTCACAGGCCAGCGGCTTTCGTCAGATTGACGCGGAACCGATCACGCCGCCGCTGGTAACGCCTTGTCATCTCGGCCGAGGCGTGGCCGAGTTGGCGCTGGATATGGGCTTCGTCGACCGCGGCGGAGGAGGCGAGGCCGGCGCGCAGTGAATGGCCGGCGAAGGCGAGCGCCCGTTCGCCCTCCGGCAAATCGCCGCGAACGCCGGCGGCCAGGGCCAGCTTCTGGACCAGGCGCGCCACGTGGCGATCGCTGAGACGCCCGGATTGCATGCCGCCATTCGCCAGCGTTACCGGCCGGAACACCGGACCGTCGACGATGCGGCCGAGCTTCAGCCAGGTCTCGAGCGCCTGGACCGGGCAGCTGCGGTCCGACGAGCCACGGGCGATCTCGACGGTGCGCCAGCCGGTCTTGCCATCAATGGTGAGGACGACGCCGCCATCGAGGATTTCAATCCAGCCGCGGCTGTCATCGCTCTGCTTCGGACCGCAATCGAGCCCGGTGATCTCGGACCGGCGGAGGCCGCCGGCAAATCCGATCAGCAGGATGGCGCGATCCCGCCAGCCGCGCAGATTCTGCTCCAGCATCGCGATCATCGCCAAAATGTCCTCGGCGAACAGCGCCTCCTTCTGGCACGGCGGCCGGCCGTGGCTGCGACGGATGCCGGCCATGACGTCGACGATATGGCGATCCTGGCGGGGGAGGGGCGTTCCAGCGCTGCGATAGGTCGTGGTGACCGCCGCCAGGCGGCGTTCGATCGTCGAAACGGCGGCCTTTGCGATGCCCGTGCCGGCGGCCGAGGCGGCGATGAACAGCCCGACCACGCGCGGGTCGGGATGGCGGGCCTCAAAACCCTGGCGCCGACACCAGCGTTCGAATTGTCTCCAGTCCGAGGCATAGGCGCGGGTGGTGTGGGCGCTGTCTTTCGCTTTGGCGTAGCCGCGCGCCGAGCCGGCCAGTCGTTCGAGTTCCGGGCTCGGCAGCGGGGTGCCGCCGCTGCCATCAAAACCCGACAGCTGCGGCGTCGCACGCCGCGCCGGCGCGCGCGCCGCACGGTCTTCCGGTGGGCTGGAGGGCTGGTTTTGCGGTTCGAATTCGGGTGCAGCGGCCATTTTGCCAGGGTATCGAATCGTGTCCGATAAGGCAAGCTTATCGGATATGGATTGGCTCTGACGGCAGCGGCGGAAAACAGTCGATCTTGCGCCATTAGCGCCGTTGTGGCTAGGCTGCGACGATGGACGCGGCAGTGATTCCACCCCCCGATCGGCGGCGCCGGACGCGCGTGGCAAACCCCGGCGACGATCGAGACGTCGTCGCCAGCACTCTGATTCCACAGCCGCTTCCGCGCTGGGTGGGGTATGGCGCCGGTCCAAGCGCCGGCGGTGGCGCCCGCGACGCGGCCTTCGCGGCCGGCGCGGCGCTGTTGTCGCTCGACCAGATCGTCCGCACCCAGGCGCCCTGGCTCGGCGTCCTGCGCGCCCGCCTGGCGCTCAAGGCGACCAGCGTCGCCGCCCGGCTGCTGCGCCTCAAGGCCGACGCGGCCGCCTTGCGCGACGCCGAACATTTGACCCGTTCCGGCGACGATCCGGGGCCCGCCGGTCGCCTGCACCGGCTGCTGCGTCAGTTCGCGTCGCGGCCGACCCGACACGCCGGCGAGGTTTTGCCAATGCTCGAGGCCGAACTGCGCGGCGCGCCCGTCGCCGCCGAACTGGTGTCCTTGCTCGAAGCCGATCTGGCGCTCGCCCAAAAACTCGGCTGGACAACGCCGCTGCTGCTCCATGCCGGCATCGTGCTCGAGCCGGCGCTGCGGCCTGGCCCGGAGGGCCGCCGGCCGCGCGCCGACCGGCCGGACTGGTCGGCGGTCTGCGACCAAGTGCTGCTTTTTGCCGTGAGCGCATGTCACGCCGAGGCCGTGACGCTGGCCCGGCGCGCCGCGGCGCTGGCCGTGGCGGCCAGGCGCCTGCGCACGCGCGATCAGGGTCGAGGCCTGGCGCTGGTGCTGGCCGACGATGCGATTGCGCCCTGGCGGATGGTCGGCCGGGCCGGCCTGGGATCCGACCGGGCGGCGCGGCGCTTTTGCGAAACGCTTGCCTCCCAGGGGGTTTTGAAACGTCTGACCGACCGGCCGACGTTTCGGCTGTACGGGCTGTGACCATGCCCGGCGCCTCAAAACCGCACCGCTCGGGCCGATCGTGTGACGGGGCCGGCTGAGCCATGGCCAAGCGAGCGACCGCTGATGGGTTCGATGCCGAATTGGCCGATCTGCCAGCGGAGCTGCGCTGGCGCGAATGGATGGGCCGGGTCGAGGCGGCGATCTTTGCCTCGCCGACCCCGGTGCCGCGCGAGACGCTGGCCCGCCTCATCGGGCGGGCTTGCGTGCTCGACGAGCTCATCGCCGACATTCGCGACGAACTGAAGCCGCGCCCCTATGAGCTTGTCTTTGTCGCCGGCGGGTTCCAGCACCGCTCGAAGGCGCGGTTCACCGAGGCCATCCGCGCTGTGCTTGGCGGACGCGAGACCGGCCCGCCCGATCTGTCCAAAACCGAAAGCCTGGTGATCAGCGCGATCGCCTATCTGCAGCCGGTGACCCGGTCGAGCATCTCGCGGCTGCTCGGCAAGGCGATCAGCCGCGACATCATCGCCAAGCTCAAACGCCTCGATCTGATCGGCGCCGGGCCGCGCATGGCCGAGCCCGGCGCGCCGTTTTCCTATGTCACCACGCCGACATTCCTGTCGGTGTTCGGACTAGCCAGCCTGCGCGACCTGCCCGAGATCGAGGCGATGCAGGAGGCCGGGCTGCTCGATCTCGCACAAGACATCGCGCTGGTCGATCCGCTCGACGACGCTCTCGCCGACGGCGACGACTCGGATGACGACTCGCGCGATCAGGTTTTCGGCGCGCCCGATCGCTTGCCCGCCGACTGAGCATGGGGCCGGATCGCGACCGCCGCATAGGCTGTCAGCAGGTCATGCATAGTCGTTCGCGGCGAAACGGGCGGCAGTGGCGAAGGCGTCTTGGCCAGCGCCAAAATGCGCGGCCTGGCAAAGCTCAAGCAGCGGGCTCGCACCATCCCTGAAAGCTGCGTCAACGGCCGGGAGAGGGGCGGATCGAGCTCCAGCGGCAGCGCCAGGATTTTGGACCGATGGTGGAAGCCTGCGATCCGGCTGGCGCGCTCGAGCGCCAGCGCGATGCGCAAGGTCGACGTGCCCAGCTGAGGGCCAGCCGCCGCGCGCAGATCCTGGCCGCAGGTCGTGCAGGTGATGAACGGGCTCAGCGAGGCTGCTTCGCAGACCGCAAAACCCTGGCGGCAGGCTGGGCAACGGTCGATCAGCTGCCGGCCATGATGTTGGCAGATCAGCCTGGTCGCGAGCCGCCAGTGGCTGCGAAGATAGGGCGCCTCGTCCTCTTCGAGGCATCGCGGGCAAAGCTGCAGCCACGTCGCCTGGCGCCGGCCCACGGCTGACGATGAGACGTTCACGCGCGGCGCGAGCATCAGGATGTGGTCTGTCCTCGGAAGGACAAGCGTCGGCAACATGGCGGCCGACAGCCCGCTTGCCGTCTCGAGGTCGCAGGCGATCGCCGGCGACATCCCGCATTCGATGTTCCGCGCCCAGTTGCCGCTTTCCAGCCCCAGCAGCGCTCCAAGTGCGTGCGCCGGGACGCCGTTGGCCGCGCCAAACCGGATCAGCCAGCCCGGCAGCCATTCGTCGGGGCGCGGCGCGACCATCACGGGCCAACGTCGCGATGACGGTGACCGATAGCGCGGCTGCAGCGTGATCTCGATCTCGACGGCAGCCGGTCTCATGCCAGCACCTCGCGGGCCAATGACTGGCGCCGTCGCGACAGCGGGATGTAGCCGAGATCACGCAGGCATTCGCGACTGATACGCTCGGCCCCGGATCGCACCGCGGCGATCGCCGCCGTCGTGACGATCGCCACGGTCTCGCCGATCAGACCATCCGAGAGCTCGAAGATCAGCTTTGCGGTCGGCGCGTCGGAAAGCCCGGAGGCCTGCGCCAGCGGCAGCGCCGCCTCGAGACTGTCGAGCAGCGAGAGATAGGCCTCGTCATAACTCCAGCGCGGCACCGGCGCGAGCTGGAACCGGCTCGCCATCTCGGCCGTCAGCATGACGTGGTCAAAGATCGACAACTCGCCGACCAGCGCTGGCGAGAGATCATAGTCCCGCCCGAACCGCCGCAGCACCGCGAAAATCGCCTCGATGTCGCGGCGGCGGCCCCTCAGGCAATTGTGGAATTCGTCAAAGATCATCACGCGGGGCTTCAACTGTCGAAGCAGACGGTCGAGCTGATCGGCTTTTGCCGAGGTGTCGCGCGCCTTGATCTGCGGCGCTTCCAGCGCGGCCAGGATGCCCGCGTAGAAATTGACCAGGCCAGAGCCCTCGCGCGTCTGGACCAGCACGACGCGTCGCGGGTTTCGCGCGGCATCCGCGCGGCGGCGATCCATGATCGCGAAGCGTTCGGCGATCATGCTCTTGCCGTTGGCGTAGGGCCCGATCAGCATCACCCCGCGCGTGCGCAATGCTGGCGCACGATCGAGGCCTGCCTGCAGCAGGTCGATTGCGTCCCGCGCCGCTTGCGTGCCGATCCAGCGTGGGGCCTGCAGATGGGCGATGCGCTCGGAGGCGGGTTTTTGAAGCCAGGGTCGCAAGCTCTCGGTCAAATGCTCGCCCATGGCTCACCAGTCCTCGACCGGCAGTGGATTTCGCGCACGCACGGGGTGGTCAGGAAAACGCGCCGGTTGTGAGGCCAGCGCCTGATGCGGTTTCGGTGCGGCATGCGCAAGCGCCGTCCGCGCCGCCTGTCGTCTCGCGTGCTTGCCCGGTTTTGGCGTGTCAGGTTCGACGGCCGGGCGCATCGCGCCATCCGCGATCGCCCGGAGCGCGCGCCGGAGCGCGATCCGGGATTCAGGTCCACCGCCGAGCGCGCGCCTGATCGCGCGAGCGTGCTCATGCTCCCACAGCGTAACTGCGTCTGTACGGCCATCGCGCCGCTCAACGGCCAGGAAGGCTCCGGTGTCGGGATGGCGCAGATAGATATGGCTCAGATCGCGCGGATCGGTGCGCATCGCGAGTTTGCCGACCCGGTCGCGCCGCGGCACGAGTTCGCCCAGCCATGGGGCATAATAGTCGATCGCATTCACGCTGACGCCTTGAGGCGTGAGCCGCCGATCGCCGCCGGGAAGAAAGGCGATCAGCACCTGGTCGGGGTCGTCTTGATGCGGCGGCAAGCCAGCGGCATGGGCGCGCCAGACCTGATCGGGAATGTCCAAGGTCTTCTCGTTCGGTTTGGCGTTGTGCTCGAGCACTGCGAGCGCGACGCAGCGTTCGAGATCGGCGAAGCTGAGCCGGGCGCGGGCCTCCGAGGGATAGTGGTCGCGCTCCGTGACCGAGCGGCCGGTCTGGCCCGGCAGCGTCCGCAGCACCGTATTGAGCGCGCCGAGCAGCCGCTCGATCACGCCGCCCTGATGAACGTTCCCCTTGTGCCGCGGGCGGATCGTGATCCCGAAATCGTCGCAGCCGCGGGCAAAAGCATGGCCCTTGAACTCCTTGGCGCGATCGACCACCAGAACGCGTGGCCGGCCGGACATCGGCCAGTCGTGTTCGCCAAGACCATGCGCCGCGAGCCATGGGGCCTTCGGCGTCAGCGCCTGTTGCAGGCAAAGCGCCACCGAGAGTGAACTCGGCTTTTCCAGGGTCAGGCAGAACCCGAGAATGGCACGCGAGAAGACATCGATTACGACAGTGAGATAGGGCCGTCCGACCACGACGCCGACACCGTCGATCACCTCGACGAACTGGATGTCGGCCGGCGTGTGGTCGATCTGGCCAACATCGAGCAGACCCCTCGCCGAAATATAGCCGGGTCGCGCCTTCAATCGCCGCGCATGGCTGGGGTTGGCGGAGCGGCCCTTGGCGATCGCGAGATCTTCGAACAGCATCGGAATGCGCCGCTGAACCGCGCGATAAGAGGGCGGGCGCTCGCCGGCCTCACAGCACCGCGCCCGGATCTCGCCGACGCAGGGACGCAATTCCGGCCCCTCCTTGACCAGCCACTGCTCGCGCAGAACCTCTGCGATGACCGCCTCGACGGGTGCCGTCAGCCGCGTGGCTCGCGGCCTGTCCCGCCGCGGCAGCAACACTGTGATCCGCCGATCCGGCGCATAGCGCTTGAGCAGATTGTAGATATGCCGGGTCGTGAGTCCGAGCTCAGCCGCCGCCCGCGCGATCGACACCTGCCGCGGACCTTGCCCATCAAGGATCCGATCGAGTTCGCGCACTTGGCGCTTCGCTTGCGCCCAGGCATCATCTCGCGCAATCGCCACGCTGCGGGAGCCGCAGCCAGAACCCGATGCCGCCATGTGAAATCCCTCACGCGACAGGTCGAAATCGCAAGGACAAATCCGAGCCCCGAAATCAGGCTAAACCTCGGCAAGGACATGACGATCCACAGTTGCAATCGGCAAGGGAAAGCGACACCGCTCGCCGCCGCCGAGGATTCTTTGGCGCGCCTCGACGAGCGCCTCGCCAAGAGCCCGATCCGAGAAGGATGGATCGCCCGCACTCATTTTACCGACGCCGCGGCCTGCCTGTGGCTGGAGGGCGCGCTGGTCCACCTCGACGATTTCGTGCTCCACGACGCCGGCATGGACGTCCGCGCCCCGACCTTTGAGCTCACCCGCGCCCACGCCGTGCTGCGCACGCGACGGCGCATCGCCGAGGCGAAGCCGGATTGGGCGCTGTCGGCCGCCGGCTTGGCGGGACTGCTCGGCAGGGGAGGGCAGTGCGACCGGGAAGACGGGAGTGGCGACGGGGAAGAGGAAGGGGACGACGCGCTCGACATGGACGGGGATGGCGCGGCGGAGACAGCTGAACCGCTTCGCCTGACGCCACCCGACGACCAACTGGCCGACGTCTTCGCAGCCGTCGACGCCGCGATCGCGCAGGCCGACCGAACGCTTGCGGGCGACATCGCGACGCAGGCCAGACGTCCGCCCGAGCGGCACCCGCTGGTCTACGACCTCGACTGGGACGAAGAGGAACGCCTCGATGCCTGGCGCGCCGTCATCGACCAGACCCGCACGCTGCCGCCGACGCTGGCGGCGGCGATCGCCGCCGACGCCTGGAGCGCGATCGAGCCGCTGCAGCACACCCCTTGGATCGGACGTCTGCTCGCAGCTAGCGTGCTGCGCCAGCGCGGCAAGACGCGCTCGCACCTGGCCTGCCTCCATGACGGACTCAAAGCCATTCCGCGCGAGCGGCGACGACCGCGCGACAGCGCCGGGCGCCTTGCCGTCGGGCTCGAGGCGATCGCGGCCGCCGCCGCGGCCGGGCTCAAAGAGCACGACCGCTGGCTGATGGCCCGCACTCTCCTGACCCGCAAGCTTGATGGCCGTCGCTCAACCTCCCGGTTGCCCGCGCTCCTAGAGTATGTGCTCACCCGGCCGATCGTCTCGGCCGGCATGATCGCGGCGGAGCTGAAGATCACGCCGCGCGCCGCGCAGGACCTTGTGGCCGAGCTTGGTTTGCGCGAGGCCACCGGGAGAGGGCGATATCGGGCCTGGGGAATCCTTTGAAGAACTCGTCCCTCCGAAGGCAAAGGTCACACGTTCGAATCGTGTCGGGTGCGCCAGTATTTCTAGGGGTTTTTAGAAATATCGCTTTGACGGCAAAACACTCGGGTAAGCAATAGGTAAGCGCTGGCTGCCATCTCGCACCCTCCACCGTCTTCGAAATTTTTATGGCAAAGTACCCCACCTAGTTTGGGGCCCCATGCCGGGTCTCTGCGAGTAGCAAAAAGCGAATTACCCCGCGCTTCAACGGTGGTGCCCATTTTATTATGCCCGCTTCCCACGCCTTCTTCGATAGAAGCGGCGCCTACGGCTGCCCTCTCGGATTGTGAAGGAAACCGCCGTCTGAACACCAAGCTCCTCCATGATCTCATTCAGGGACGTGATCAGCGGCTTAGTGAGGTCTCGACCAATGCTCCGGTCGCCCTCTTCGCATCGCAAGCCATTGGCAATTAATGAGCCTACCGACTGGCCGCCGCTTCCTTTCGGGTGCGGATTGAGATAGTCGCCGGCAGGATAGCAGGTAACGCCGTTCGGACCGTAAACCCACACGTACGATGAGGACTTGGAGCGCTCCGTCATCTTGCCGATCTGCTCCGGCAGCTTTGGGTCCTTTGCAGAGTGGTCCCACTTGGCCTGGGCGAGCATCCCCTTGCTTACGTCCTTCCGATCTTCCGGGATAACAGCCACCGAAATATACACATCGGCACCCACCTTCCCTTCGAGCGCTCCGCGGCCTTGAGCCGGGAAGTCCCGCACCTCTACTTGGACGTTCAGGTCTCCGACATCCATCATTTTGATCGTGTGCTCGATCGCACCCGCGATCTTCGAGGTGAGCTGCGGCTCCTGAGTGAGCGCCTCATAATGCCCCTCCACGACCTCCGAAACGATGGTGTCAACGGCCTGCTCGATCGCCTGGAAGACGTGCTCTTTTTCTTCGTCCGTTGCCATGTCGCCCCCATCAAACACTACACGCCGGACGGGTATCCTGTCAGCAGACCGTCTTGCGATTCCACAAACAGTTTGCGGCACGTCGGTGCATACTAAAACCGACTATGCCGGACACGCTGGATTCCGCTGCGTCGGGATGCGATCTCGATGAGCCAGATTCTGACGCCCCTCAGTCACCATCCTGAGCGATCGAGTGGAGCCGATCCAAGATCTCGGAAGGCTTGAGAGCCAAATCGACTGTGACGAACCTGATATCATGGCCCTGGATGGTGAATGTCTCATCCACATCATGGTCGAGCGCGGGATAGAGCAGCACGCCTTCCGCCCTGTCGCACAGGCGTCCGCGGCCCCGCTGGGAGTGAAGATAGGCGTAGATCTGATAGATGTTGGCGCTCTTGAGCTTGTCCCTGTCGGCGATGCCTTTCGCGAGAATGCTGGTGAACTTGGTATCGATGACGATTCTGCGGTCCTGCTTTCTGTCCAGGATGATGTCAGGCTTCATTCCCGGCAACAGACCCACATCGCCGGATCGGCCCGGCTCCAGCTGCCAGCTCTGATAATTCTGCTCCCGCACGGACCAGCCATCGGCGGCACGCAAGTGATGCCGATAGAACCCCGTGACCGCCTTCTCGAAGATCTTTCGCAGGGTGATCTCGTCCCGCTTGAGCCGCGACAGTTTCATGTCACCAGGCGTTTCGTTCGGCAGCAGCATTTCGAACACGAGCCTGGCCGCGCTGATCATGAAGCGGTCTTCGGATTGATGGCTTCCGATCGTGTCTGCGGACATCTCCTGCTGGGTCGGCCGTGACGCCGCAATGCCCAGCCGCCCGAGATCGTCACCGAGCCGGCGGCAATCGGCGGCGACGGCATGATCCCGCACCCGTCCGGCGATCGCAATCAAAGCGCAGCGCACCAGCCGGTTTCGCGGCGTATCGAACGACAGTTCCTCGAACCGGCATGCGAGGCGCCCGCGCTGCAGATGCTGGCGGGACAGCGTCTGCAACCAGTCCACGCGCCCCCTGACCCGCGGAATGACGGCTTGCCTGCGCTGATAGCCACGCGACAGATTGGTCCTCAGCCGCCGCTTGGCCAGCCTGACCAGCAGGCGGCCGAGAATATCGGCCAGCTCGATATCATCATCCGTGCCTGCGCCGCACTGGCTCTCGAACTCGGCGAGACCGGACGCATAGACGAGCAACAGCCAGAGGTTCCGGATCGGAATGCCTGTTTGGCTGCGCCAGACCTGATCGGACATCTGCACCCCTCCCTACAGGCAGGCCTGCAGTGTCTTGACATGATCCTCCGCCTTCGCCCTCGCGTCGTACCAATATTCCAGCAGCAGCGGTTTGATCTCAGTCAGGATCACATTACCGATCCATGTCTTCCATCGCGCGGCATCCATGTTCTCAGCCGGCGTGAGAAAGCTGTGACCGACACTGAACTGAGCACCGAGCGACTGGTCCGCCGCAATGACCTCGTTCAACGCGACGATGGCCTGCCCTATGGCCTGCAGCAGCTCATCCGGAGCGCCTCGCGCCTTGCAGTATTGCTGCCAAGCAGCTCCGAAATTGGGATTGAGATTCACGAATGCGAAGCGGCGCCGCAGCGCGAGATCGACCAGCGCCAGCGAACGGTCGGCGAGATTCATCGTCCCGACGACATAGAGATTCGGCGGCACATGAACCCGCTCTGTCTGCGAGATCGGATAGGCCAGCCGGAGCGCCTCGCTCTCGCTGCGCTTGTCCGCTTCCAGCAGCGTGAGCAACTCGCCGAAGATCTGCGCCGGGTTACCCCGATTGATCTCCTCGATCACCAGAACATAAGGCCTCGCGGGCTCTGCCTTCGCCACTGCAACCGCTTCCAAGAAGGCGCCATCGACCAGTTGCAGGCCGGTGGTTCCGTTCGGGCGGTAGCCGCGGACGAAATCCTCGTAGGACAGCGAGGGCTGGAACTGCACCGCCATCAGTCGCGAAGGGTCCTTCTCGCCGATCAGTGCGTATCCCAGGCGCTTGGCGAGCCAGGTTTTGCCCGTTCCCGGAGGCCCCTGCAGAACCAGGTTCTTCTTCGTCTTCAGCAGGTCGATCGCCTGTTCGAGCGTCGCGCGCTCCAGGAAGCAGCCTTCATCTATAATGGCCTCAACCGTATAGGACGCCCCCGAGCTCGCCTCTTCCGCGATGATCTCGGGAGCTCCATCGTCCAGTGCCTCGGCCGCGACGTCGATCCGCCAGCGCTCCTCGAAATCCCGCGGCAGGGCGGATACATATTCCTGACCGTCATCCGTCAGATAGAGACGGTTGATGCCCTGAACAGTTTCGGCTCTCACGAGACCGGTTACTCTGGCCCACGCGATGATGTGCGACCCCGGCATCGTCGTGGTCCAGGTCGGTACCAGCGATTGCAGCCATTTGGCCGCATCAGTCGCCCCCATCCCCTCGGGGTGGCGCGACAGCTGAAGCAGCAGATGCCCCATGCCGAAGACACGACCGACCAGCGGCGCGCGCAGCACTTCCGCCGGTTCGTTCGCGGACAGCAGTTCAAGGCCGCGCTGCGTCGGCCGGTACGCCCCGTCGACGAGATGAATGAGTCCCAGTCCGCCCGTGGCCTGCGAGATCACGTTGGCGGCACTGTTCGTATTGAGCTGCGGCGCTTCCGACAGAATCACGCTGGCGAGGTCGTCCCGTGCAATCCCGTTCTCCGCTTCCCGGACAACGGCCACGAACACGCCGACCGCCCCCTTCATGCAGGCTAGGCTTCGCCGTTGCGCGCTCACCGGCAATAGCGACAAGGGCGGTATGTCGCTTGCCTCCGGCTGCGCCGCCTCTACCGTGATCGCCCCTTCGTCGGGACGGTTCAAATATCTGTTCCAGAGAAACCACGCGAAGATCGACTGGTCGACCTCGCCGGCGATGTCAGATGCAGGCCCGATCGCGTCACGAATCCGCTGACGGACTGCCGGATGCTGCGCGATG
This sequence comes from Nitrobacter hamburgensis X14, assembly GCF_000013885.1. Classification (NCBI taxonomy): domain Bacteria; kingdom Pseudomonadati; phylum Pseudomonadota; class Alphaproteobacteria; order Hyphomicrobiales; family Nitrobacteraceae; genus Nitrobacter; species Nitrobacter hamburgensis. The sequence continues at coordinate 148,794 of NC_007960.1, read as the reverse complement.
AATCCTCCGACGAGCCGGGGCGCCATGATCAGGCGCTGCGTCGCCCACACTCTGGGCGCATCCATCAGACAGGTCATGTCGCGCGGAAACATCGCGGCCATCAGCCGGACCAGGCGCGCCTTGGGCCGGCGCTTGGCGTGAGCCGGATAAACCTTGGCCAGGACATGGTCGAACATGTCCTGGAGCCTCTTCCCGCGCTCGGCGAGATCGCTGCCGATCGGTGCGTCCCGGAACTGAAGAAGCTCAAGCGAGATCGCGACGTCGGAATATGCTCCTTCCACCGTGACCGAAGTGCCCGGCCCGATGTTGGAGATCGGATTCTCATCCCAGAGCCTGCGCTGGAATGCGGGATCGAGCCATTGCTCCTTGTCGGCATTCCTCACTAGCTCGACATGGGCGACGTATTTCTGCCTCCATTCCACTGCCCATGGCTCGTCTCGGTACGCTCGAAACGGCCCGTTGAACGCTTCAATCAATGCCTTGTCATCAAATGAATCAACCATCTCGTCAGCCTTGATCTAGATGTCGACAGTACACTGGCCGGCGTTTGTTACGTCAATTCCGCGCCGTCGATTGCAGATGCAGCACTATTTCTTTCCGCGTCCTGGTTTGAGCAGCTTGCGGCGAGCCTTTGCACGTTCGCGGGGCGGCGTTGAGCGCTTCGTCGGGTGATGCTTGCGCTTCAGCTCCTGCAATCGGGCCCAATCCCTCTCGCGCTCGCCCGGAACGGCTGCACCGGCCACGCCGCCTTCCTCTGCTTTGTTTGGTGTACGCGCCTTGGTGAGACGATTACGTTTTTCGTGATTGATCTCGTTCACGGCGGCCCCCCTTAGCCTTATCTACTCGCACCAACGCTGCTGTTTTGGGATCGTACAGATAGTCAGTGATCGTTCCGTCCCTGATCCGATCGACCGCTTCGTTGACAACAAACAGCGGCACGAGAAACCATTCGCGCGGAATCACTGGCTGTCCGAAGCGATCCTTGATTTCGATATCGAGGCGCGCCAAGTCGAAAACGCGGTGGATCAGGTTCTCAAGGCGTGTGCGGTTGACGTTGAACAGCTCGTAAGTCGCGATCACCTCAACGTCGGCCATGAGAAACGTCGGGTCGTGCTTTGCGGCGGCAATACGGCGCGCAATGTCGCCTCCGGTGACGCCGATCTTGTGCAGCACATCGCGGTGGGCCGCGACGGCCGGATGGTCTGACTTGCTACGCAGCACATAGATCGTGCCGCTGGCCAAGTCGCCGTCTCCGCTCTCGCCGGAAAACAGCGGCCCTGCCGTGGGGTCGGTGATGCGCCGGCCCGCCTCATCGCGGTGGAGGGCACGTTGCAATGAGCGCAATAGAACGTCGCTCTCGGTGCCATTGTCGTAGATCACGCGCAACCGGCTGTCGCGCCGGTCGTACTCTGTCACAAATTCCGCCCCGACTTCCGCGACATAGGCGATCTGGCCGCCGACTATGAAAAATTCGCCGGGCTGGATCTCGGCCATCGTTTGGAATCGCCGTGTCTGGCGTATGCCGGCGTCGAGGTCCTTCTTTACCTGAACGAACAGCGGCTTGAAGTTGTCGAAGTCCTTGCAGGGCGTGCGGTTTGCAATCTCCTCGGCCGCGCGCTTGTCGGCGGCGGTGCGAACATGGCGAAGCTCGGTAATGTCGGACGCGCCACCCATGCCTTCCAGTTCGGCGAGCAATTCATCGTCACCTATCGTTTCGACTGGCTCGGTGGCAGGCGTCACCACGCCCGCCAAGAGGCCCTGCTTGTCGAGTGGGGCGAGAAGCGAACGGCATTCTTCCAGCCCGCGCAGACGGTCGAGGCGCACGGCATAAAGCCGCTCGAATATGTCGTTGCTCTCGCCATGCGCTGGCGCTCGGCCGTTGGCTTCGGCGAAACGCTGGACTTCCTCAAAGCCCGCGATGATGCGTTGCTCGCGTGCGCTACGGCCGCCTTTCTTGTCCTGCGGGGCGAAGTCGGCGAGGTCCGCCGCCAGCTCGTCAAGATCGAGGTCATCCGTCATAGCGGCCCTCCTTCTTGAAGCGCATGAACGCGACGGCCCCCTCGGCCATGCGTCGTTCCCAAGGGTCCTGGGCATCGACGGAGGGCAGCCGACCGCGCTCCCTCTTGAAGCGAGATGCGCGGATGGCAAGCTCTTTGGCTTCCTCCGGCGTTAGGCTAGTGCGCTTGGCGGCAATGGCCGCGGCGACCTGTTTCAGGCTATCCTCGCTCATGGTCTTGGCGAGGATGGCATAGGCTTCGCCGAACGGATTGATCCGGTCGATCAGGTCGATATCGAGTTCGCGAACGTCCATCGCGAATTTCCGCACCCCGTCGATCAGCGCAGTGTTGGCGCTCGGCTGGTCATCGCCGCCGGTCCCCGCCCCGTCGCCGCCAAGCGCAATCTGCTTGGCCTTCTGCGTGATGTTGAGGGCGGCGATGGCGTGTTGGCGCACGGCCTCCTGATCTTCCTCGTTCAGTTCGGGATACTTGTCCTTGATGATCTTCCCCAGGCGCACCTGGGTCAGTTCCTCCGGAATCAATTCCTCATCGAATAGCCCGCGCTCGATGGCCGTCTTGTCCTGCACGAAGGCGGCGATGACCTCATTCAGATCCTCGGTGCAGATGCGCGCGCCCTCCTTGCTCTTGGGTTCGGCAAGGCCCTTGATCTCGATATGGAACTGCCCGGTCTGCTCATTGAAGCCCACATTACCCTTGCTCGGATCGTAGCCGTCTTCGCCATAGTCGAAGCCGTCAACCGGGCCGCTCTGGGGATTCTTCGGCGTGAAGTTGAAGCGTGGCGCGAGCACCTGTTCCATCAAAAGGCTGGCTGCAATGGCTTTCAGAGTATCGTTGACGGCCTCGGTGACGGCCTCTTCGGAGGCGTCCGGCTCGGCGATCAGATTAGTGAAACGGGCGCGGGTTTTGCCCGGCGCGTCCCGGGTCGCGCGGCCGATGATCTGCACGATCTCGGTGAGGCTGGATCGATAGCCGACGGTCAGCGCGTGCTCGCACCAAACCCAGTCGAATCCCTCCTTGGCCATGCCGAGCGCGATGATGATATCCACATGGCCGCGATTGTGCTTCTGCGCGGGGTCCTTAAGTGCAGCCGAAACTTTTTCGCGCTTCGCAGGGTCGTCGTCGACCAGATCAGCGATGCGCAGGACGCGGCCATCGCGTTGTTTGACCAACTGGAACCCAGTCGCGGGGTCGATGCCTTGCCACTCGCCCAACGCCTCGATGATGTGTTCCACCTCCCTAATCTTATCCTTCGTGCTCTCACGCGAATTGACGCTTGGGATGTGGATGATGGTTTTCTCATTCGGGTCAAGGACGCTCAGTATGTCGTCGGCATAGGAACCGGAATAGAAGAAATAGCCGATGTCGAGTTGCTTGAGATATTCGTAGCCGTTGAGTTGTTCGTAGTAGGTATAGGTAACGGTATCGAACTTGGCCTCGTCCAGCGGGGCCAGTACCGGCACGGCATCGCCCCGGAAGTATGAGCCGGTCATGGCGACGATATGCACCTTGTCGCGGACGATGAGCGCGCCGAGATGCTGGCCGAGCTTGCTCTCCGGGTCGGCCGAAACGTGATGGAACTCGTCCACCGCGATAAGCCGGCTGTCGAACTTCTCGACGCCGAACTTGTCCACCGCGAAGCGGAAGGTGGCATGGGTGCAGACCAGCACCTTGTCGTCACTGTCGAGGAACGCGCCGAGAGAATTGACCTTGCCGCCGTTGTCGGAGCCGGGCGCGTCGCAGAGATTCCATTTGGGCGCAACCGTCCAGTCCGCCCAGAAACCGAACTTGGTCAGCGGCTCGTCATGGAAGCTCGCGCCGATGGATTTTTCCGGCACGACGATGATGGCCTGTTTCAATCCCTGATTGGCGAGCTTGTCGAGAGCAATGAACATGAGCGCCCGGCTCTTGCCAGATGCCGGCGGCGACTTGATGAGAAGATATTGCTCACCGCGCCGCTCATAGGCACGCTCCTGCATCGGCCGCATGCCGAGCGCGTTGGCCTTGGTCGATGAACCGTTGCGGGCATAGGAAACCGAAACGGAAGGGACGGTTTTCTCGTGGTCGGTCACGCGCTTACCTCCGTCTTTTTCTTCTTCGCCGCGGCTCCCGGCGACGCGATCATCTTGGTGTAAAGCTCAAACAGTTTTTCCAAGCGCTCCGTGTCATTGCGGAAACGACGGCCAATATAGATTCGCTCAAGCACTTCGTCGTTGCGCTCGTGCGCCGCGCGCAGATCGTCCGGCAAATTCTCCGGGTCATAGAGGTAGGCGATAGTTGCGGGGAAATTCGCCTCGCGCGCCAGCAGGATGTTCTCGGCGCAGCGGCTGAGGTCGGCCTTGTTTTTTTCCGTGAGCCTGTGGATTGGAAAGGTATGATAGGCCAGCTGAGATGAGTATCTGAGCCCGTCTCGCATTCCGCCTGCTACCGTCTTTGACCAGATGAGGTGCAGAGAGCTTGAGATGATAGAAAAAGCAACCATGTCCATAGGATATATTACAAAGGCAAGGTCGCTAATGACGGCATCTGATCCGAATACATCCGGCGTCAAATATGCGTCGTTTCCAGTGATCGTTTTGGGAATACCGATGCAAGACTCGTCTCGGTGACATCTCTGTGCAAATTTATGGGGGATGTTCGCGTAGCCGCGGGTCGTCTTTGCAGTAGATGCGGTTCGCTCTTTTTTCACTTGTTCAATTCGCCGTGCGACTTCAGGAATATCCTTAGCTCGCTGAACATCCTTATCTGTTATCCAGAGACAGTATCTTTTGCTGCCCTGATTTATCTCTTTCGTTCCGACAAGCTTCTTGATGAGCGAGACCGCTTGCGGATGGGCCGATAGCAGCGCCTCAGTATCGTCCCGGGACAAAATCAGATTGCCGCCATCACGAGCCATATTGCCGCTAATCATACGAGGCAAATCGGACGACACCGGCGAGTCTGCGGCTTCGACGAAGATTTCATCGCCAGGGATTAAGTAAGGCCCAATACAATTGACTTCACGAGCCGTATCAGCTTCGTAAATGAACTTCGCTCCGGAAGCTCTATTGCTCACGCCGACTATTACACAGTGCACACCGGCGTTATTCGATGCATTATTCCGCCACAAGAACGTTCGATGAGCAAAGAAAATATGTAAGTTCTTTGCGTACAGTCGCGACCACAGATGTGCGACCTGTTCCCCTTGCGCAATCGAGTTCGTGGCGACGAAGGCAAACGGGGCTCCGCAAGTTGTCGAATACTCTGACGCTTTGATGAACCAGCCAACTACATAGTCGCAGTCCTTGTAATCGATATTTCCGTGGAACAGGAGCGAGAGGTCATTTTTTTGATCCCGACTTTGCTTTCGCGCTCCTTTGAACTGAGGATTGCCGCAAATGTAAGTCTCGCCCCCTTGGTTCTCGAAATCGATCTGCGCCTGATCGAGCGGCGTGCTGAACAGGTCATCCGCTTGTAGCTTCACGCCCGTTCCGGTCGGCGGGCAGATGCTCAGCCAGTCGAGCCGCAGAGCATTGCCGCAGGTGATCCAGTTCTGTGCGTCGAGCGGCAGGAAGTCCTGCAAGGCTTCCTTCTGCCCGCGATAGAGGACATCGCATTGAAACTCGGCGATGATGAGGGCAAGGCGCGCAACCTCGGCCGGGAAGTCGCGTAACTCGATGCCGCGAAAGTTGGTGAGCGGGATATCCGTGCGCCGGTCGGCCTCGCCGCGCCGCCTGTTGATCTCAGCCTCGATCTCCCGCATGGCCTTGTAGGCGATGACAAGGAAGTTGCCGGAACCGCAGGCCGGATCGAAGACCCTGATTTTCGCCATGCGATTGCGGAGGTTCAGCAGTTTGCGGGGATTGTCGTCCGCTTCCGCAAGCCGGGCGCGCAGATCGTCGAGAAACAGCGGATTGAGGACTTTCAGGATGTTCGGCACGGACGTGTAGTGCATGCCGAGCGCGCCCCGTTCCTCGTCCTCGGCGACGGCCTGGATCATCGACCCGAAGATATCCGGATTGATCTTCGTCCAGTCGAGACTGCCGATATGGAGAAGATAGGCGCGGGCGATCTTGCTGAATCGCGGCGTGTCCACGCTACCGGAGAACAGTTCGCCATTCACGTAGGGAAAGGCGTCGGCCCATCGGGGAATGCCGACGCTCGCTCGGTCCTCCCGCTTGGTGTTCATGGAGAGGAACAATTCGCCGATCACCTTATGGGTGTCCGACGAGTCCTTGGCGCTCATCCGAGCGATGGTGTCGGTGAACAGGCCGATACCGTGGAAGATGTCGGTGCGTTCGGCGAAGAAGCAGAAGATCAGCCGCACCATGAAATGGTTCATGTCATGACGGCGCGCGGCGGTGCCCCAATCGGGGTTGTCTTTCAGAAGCTCGACATAGAGCCGGTTCATGCGGCTCGTGGCGCGGATGTCGAAAGAGCTTTCGCGGACCTGCTTGACGGTGGTGATGCCGGCGAGAGGCAGGAAAAAACCGAAATGATCGGGGAAGTCGGCATAGGCGCAGGCGACGGTTTCGCCGGTGTCCAACTCCTCCGCCTCAAAGTCTGCGCCGTCGGTCGCGAGGGTGAAACGCGCCTTTGCCTTCGCAGTGGCCGGGCTGGCTTTCAGCGCTGCCAAGGTCTTGGTGACCGCGCCCGGCGCGCAGACGGCGATATGAATATGGTTCCGTTGCAGGACGCCGCCCAGGTCGGAGCTATTCGACGCGCCTGCCCGCAGCTTCTTGATCGTCGTTTCCTTATTGCCGAAGGCTTGCAGGAAAGCGAACGGGAACTCGCCGCCGTCGAACGGCCGCTCGGCCAGGGCCGATATGGCTTCTTCAATCTCGACGGCGTTCATATTGCCCCCGCCCGAGCGGATGCCGGAAAGGACCGCTGGTGTAAATGCGGTCGAACTTTCCCTCTCCATAAAAGGGCATTATTTTTTTTGTTGTGATTTCTGAGAAAACATAGGTCTTTCATAGACTTCAACGGCTGCGGTAATTCAAGGAAATTCTGAGAAATCGAGTTGGTACTGCACTGTTGGGCGTCGGAGGTGTCCCACTGTCCCACACCCTAGGGGAGCGGGACAGCGGGACAGTGGTCGCTATTGTTTCGCTTCCGCCGGCTTGGCTTTCTTCGAGCGCTTGGCCTTCTTCAACAGCCGGTCAACCCTAGACTTGCTCATCGAAAGCTCTTTACCGATCTCGCGGGTGCTCTTACCCGCTTCCGACAGCTCCAGCACCTTCTGCACCTCCTCTGCATCTTCGCTCTTGAGATCGGTGCAGACCCACCGGGCCGCCCCTTCGTCGTCCAGCTCAAGTTTTGCCTCGAAGGCCAAGGCATCCTCGCCGAACACCCCGCGCGCCTTTGTCAGGTGCACCTCGAAGCGCGCTCCTTCGGCGGGATCATAGTCTTCCGGGTGCTTGAGCTGGATCACCGTGTCGAGCACGTCCTCCCGCTTGGACGTACCGCGCGCATTGCCCCCGCGGCCGGCGTGATGCACGACCAAGACCGTGACTCCGCGTCGCCGCAACTGGAGCAGCCAGGCCTGCATCGAGATCCAGGACTCTGCGTCACCGCATATTCATCCCAACACGCCTTGATGATCTCCCATCAATAATGCGCATCCGCGTTCGGCGGCTTGCTCTGTAGCAGCACACCGGAAACCGCCGCATTGAACCGTTCCGTCACTTCGACATGGGCGTATTCATGGACCAACGTGTGGAGGGCTTGTTCGTAGAATGCCCCAGCTCGTCTTCGAGCGGAAGCAGGACGCCGGCATTGAAGAGCATGTGGCTCTTGATTTTCCCGTCGCGGATGACGGCGGGCGTCATAGCGACGTCCAGTACAATGCCTTCCGATGGCGTGAGCTTAGGGAAGCTGCTAAATCGCTTTTTTCGTGGGAGGAGCTAAAGGCAACGTGAGTGCGGGCGCATAGGAACGGCCTCGTCCGCCATCGAAATCGAACTCGTACAGGCGGACGGAGCCGAGGGCCGTCTGGCGCTGACCGAGAAAGAAGGTGAAGGCGTTGGGTGCGGCGATGAACAGATGCGTAAGTCGTGTCCCCTCGGCCCTTGCAGAACGGACTGCGTCGATCGCCCCGTCAGCGAGCTCGAACGCGTGCCGCCCGCACGCAACGGCCTGGGCGCCGGAGCCGGTGCTCGGCTTCAGGATCAGTAACCGCCCCACGTCGGGAAGCTTTGCTTCGCAGTACCGCCGCACGTCCGCCGAGACGTCATGTGTCAGACCGAGCGCGACGGCGAGGTCCGGCTGATTCGGACGGAGCTCTATGGACTCCGCGATGAGGGGCGGCCAGCTTGGATCGGAGATCGCATCGTCGGCAGCCCAAACGCGCCGGCTCGTGCTGCGCTGCTCCAGTTCGACCTGGCGGCCCGACTTGATGTTGATGATCGAACCGGCGGCAAAGGCCAAGGTGACATGAGCGTCGAGCGCGAGCCGCAGGCGAGGGGGATCTTTGGCCGCCGCCAGCAGAAAGGTCCGAAGCGCGGGATAGAGGATAGTCTCCCAATCACTGTCGCTGCGGATGTAGCGTTCGTCGAAGGCCGGGATAAGGTCGAGGACCGAGTGACAGCGTTCCTCAAGCCTATCGAAGGCGTGCTCGAAGGATTTTATGCCATAAACGCGCCGCGCGCTCTGTGCTGGGCCGAGCAGGTCCTCGCGCGCGCAGATCGCTCGGAAGGCCGCGCGATCGAAATTGAGGCGCCCCTGCGCCATCCACTGAAAGACGACGTCGTCATAGGGAAACGCGCTCTGGTTCGCGGGAATGCGGCGCAGCCCGACCAAGCCGAACAGGATGTCGAGATGATCACGCAGGGCGTCGAGCGTGTCGGTCGCCTCGCCGAACGCGAGTGTACGCGCTAGGAGCCGAAGCTCCTCTTCGTCGATATCCAGATGCTCGCGCCAAGCCTTGCGCACCGCGCCCGCCTTGCTGTTGTCCGTCAGCGAGCCGTAGAGCCGGTCGAGGCGCATTGCGCCGGAGCGATTGCCGACCATCTCGCGCAAAGGATCTGCGCGGTCGAGGCGCCAATTCGTCACCAATTTGAACCGGACGCCGATCCCTGCGGGGGCGTAGGCGAGTTGCGCCTCGCGCGCCCGCTGCAAGAGCGAGCGCGCATTGGCATTGATAAATTCAGGATCGACGAGATGGGAATAGCCGTAGCTGTCCGGCGTCACGTGCCATTTGCACTGCATGTGCTCGCGCCGCAGTGGGTCGCCATACTGATCGAGCGCGCTACGTGCCGGATCGTATTCGACCCAGATGTCGTCGAAGCTCTTCGGACCGGTCTCGAAGCCCACCCGCGTGACCGGGCTTTGGGGATCGAGCAGGCGAGCGGCGTGCAGCCAGAAGATTCGCGCCTGAAAGGTATCGCCGTCGCGCCGGACAGTCACCGCTTGGGTCATCGACCTCTCCTCACGCCACTGGCTCGCCGTCTCGGAAGGGAGGTGTCGGCGTCATGGCTTTGGCGATCTCCACCGCGCGCGCACCATTAACCGGCCGCGAAGGATAGGCGTCGAGGACGATCGATGGCAGAAGCCGTTGGGTCAGATCCGAGAAGGTGAAGCCGTAATCCCGAGCACTGCGCTGCGGCCCGGTGGCAATGACGAGAGCGTCGATATGGTGACGGCCGAGGCCGATAGGTTCGAGACGGCTCGATAGGACAAAACGTCGCTGCTCGTCACCGGGACGGGCGAAACTAAGCACATCGGCCGCGCGCCGCCGCACCGCGGGGTCGAGTGCGCTCAGGCGGTTCGTGCACATCAGAACTGCTGCGGGAAGTTTGGCGTTGGCGATGCGGTCAATGCCGCGGATGAACGCATTCACGCCGGCCCTGTCTTCGTGGTGCATCTGCGCCGTCTCGCGTGACTGGGCAAGCGCGTCGGCCTCATCCACGAGAAGGATGACTGCTCCACGCGCCTTGCCGGAGGCGGACTTCAGCCGGGACGCTTCGGCCACCGTGTAGTCGAACGCGGCTGAGAGGAGTTGCGTCATCTCGCCGACGCGGCCTTGACCGCGGGTCGAGAGACTCAGCGGCAGAAGGGTAATGTCAATCTTCTCCTGCCGCGCGACCGCATCGCCGATCGTCTCGGCGAGTTCGGTCTTGCCCGATCCGACATCGCCGGCGAGCACCACCAGGGGCGGACGCCGCAGAACTGCATCAAGGAGCGCCTGGGTGCCAGGATGATGCCGCTGCGCCCACTCCGCCAGCCCACTGGGGTTGACGAGAAGGCCAAGGATTTTGGCGAGGCGACTCTTCTGATCGTCAAGACCGACCAGCCTTGCGAGCCGCGATTGCGGTTCGAAATCGGGATAGGTGATGCGCCGTTCGAAGAGCTCATCCAAAGTGGGCTTGGTGTTCATCAGAAGCTCCTGACACAGGCGCGATCGAGGGCTCGCCCGCCGGACGAATAGGAGTGGTCGTTGTCGAGATATCCGGAAACGCCCGGCTCGGCGGCGCCATTGCGTGAGAAGGGAAGCGTCGCCTTGAATGCGTCCCGCTGCGTCTGGGTCAGCTGGTCCCACGCGGCGCTGTAGGTCATATAGCTGTAGAACGACGCGCCGCTGATGTCCGCCCCAGGTCGGATACGGCCAGGATCGTCGTCATTGGCCGAGGCACCGGCAAGATCTCGGGCGGTGTAGCGCAGCGTCGGTTCGATCCAGTTGCCGTCCTTCCTGAAGCCGTAGGTGACCGTGCCGAGGTAGCCGGCTCTGATCATCTCGGTCGCTTCGGCTTCGTAGTTCGTAATGCTCTCATCGGACGGGCTGCCGTAGAAGCGCTGCATACGCTTGAGGTCGGTCGCGACCTTGGCTACCATGTGCCGGGCGTGGGTGACCGTGAAGGTCGAACTCTCGGTATAGCTCAAACTGTAGGACATGCAGTGACCTCACGCCTGGAAGGAGGAGCCAAAGACCTTCTGCCAATAGGCGACGGTCAGTTGCTTGTTGGGAGCGGCGAGCGCCGCGTCGACCGCGTCTCCGGCATCGATAGCGGCATCGACGATCGCGTCTGCGTTCGCCATGGTGTAGAGGCGCGCCACGTTGTTAACGGCGTTCACCGGATCGATGATCTGCACCGTGTCGGAAAACGTGCCCACCGACGAAACGGCGTAATAGTCACCGAACACGATGCGCTGCCGGAAATCGGTCCGAGCGATGTAGGTGAAGAAGTGCTGGAGCGCCTCCGGGTAGTCGGAGAAATCCAGACCGTCGTCACAGAGCTTGGCGAGAATCATCTCGATCATAAAAGATTTGAAGCGGAAGCCATCGCGCTCCTGCTTCATGCGTCGGGCCCAAAACTTCGCGAGCCGAACCACCTGCGCGAAATGCTTCTCTTGGGCGCGCTTGCGCTTGGCGGCGAAGTCCAGATGGAGCGGAATGCTCGTTTTCAAGAACGAGCCATCATCCTGGCTGATAAGGTTCCCGTACCATTGCGGGTCGCCGTCATAGAGGATCGGTACCACGTCCACGTCGAGCCCGGTCCCGCGGAAGGAGACCGTGACGGAATAGGTCTGCGGCTGCACCTGGTCGGGGCTGAAGTTAGGGAAGGCGTTGCGAAGCCGCTCGGCCAGATAATCGAGCAGCGCCCGCACATCCTTAGGTGCGTCTGCGCCGCTGACGTAGCAGGCGACGTCGATGTCGTTGAGGGAACGCAGCGCGGTGCCCTTCGCCAGGCTGCCCGAGAGCATCATCTTCTTGAGCGTGAAATCCGGATGTTCACCCAGATAACCTTCCAGCTTCTCACGAAGCCGGCGGGCCTGCGCCCGATACTCATCCGCCTTGACCTTCGGCAGGTTCACTTTGTCCTGCGCGAAGGTGGCGATCTCGCTATGGCCGACGTGCTGCCGTCCCATATGCCCAACTCCTGCTTGGCCGGCGACCCAAGGGCAGCGGCACGTTGAGGTAGTGATATAGTAGCTAAAAATTAGCTATTCAATAGCTACGCACTAGCTATTTTACGTTGACAAAAACATACTGATTCTCTATATGTTGTCACAATGACGGAGGACGAGATGACAGCGAAGAAGACGATGACGCTGAACCTCACCGACGCCGAGATGCGCGTGCTGGACGAATTGTCGGCGCGCAAGGATCTCACCAAGACGGCGGTGATCCGCCAGGCTCTGCGCCTCTATCAGACCGTCGAGGCAAGGCTCGAACGAGGAGAGAAATTCCTTTTCGAGAATGACACGACGAAGGAGAAGGCGGAACTGATGCTCCTGTGACGGAGATCTCGACCATTTACCTGCTCGATGGCGTGAGCGGGCAGGGCGTCGAGGCGGAGTTGCGCGATGCCATCGAGGAAGCTCAACTCGGCGACTGGCAAACGCAGTGGCAACCGGCGCTTATCAAGGTACTCCAGGAGTTGCGACGCAAAGGCGTCCCTATGGCTCAATGGCCGCAAAGCTGGCATTGGGATTGGCGAGAAAAGACGGCGCGCGTTCAAGGTTTCCTGGCGTTCCCTGGGTTTTGCATCGTCTGCGGTGGAGTGACCCAAGGCTTAATGTTGCTCGATCTGCGAAAAGTAGCCCGAGAGCCGTCGCAGACTGGCAAGCCTCTAGTCTACGTCGACTATCTCGAGGTCGCGCCCTGGAACCGTCCCGACCTCGAGCAGCGTCCGCAATTAAAAGGCGTCGGCATGGCTCTGCTCACGGCCGCCATCGCGCTTAGTGAGCAGGAGGGGTATCGTGGTCGGATCGGTCTCCATTCGCTGCCGCAATCTGAAGCCTTCTATCGTGACCGGTGTCGTATGTCGGACCTCGGTCCCGACGGTGCCTATCAGAACCTGAGATATTTCGAGATGACCGCCGAACGCGCGCGGTCATTTCTCGGCGAGGAGTGACGTCGATGAGAATCGAGCGAAGCAAGCAATGGTGGCTTGACCGCGCCCGGCTTGAAGGCGCCGACGTGATCGGCGCCGGTCTTGCTGCGCGCGATCCTGTTCTGGACGATCGGCCTATCGCTGGCGTGTCGGCTCCGCGCGAGGAGGCTCGCATCGCCTTCGGACGATTCATCAATCTGATGCGCCGTCAGCGCGGGTTCTCAATGGAGCGCCTAGCCGAAGAGGCTGAGCTCGATGCGAGCGAACTGCTCGTGATCGAAGGCGACGTCCATTACATTCCCGAGCCGCGCACCGTTTATCGGTTGGCGCAAACTTTCAATGTATCGCAGCAGCGGTTGATGCAGCTCGCCGGCCTCTCGGCCGCAAATGACAGCGGCCTAAGCCAAGAGGCAGTCAGGTTCGCCGCGCGATCGGAATCAGTACAGAAGTTGAGCCGGGAAGAGAATGCGGCGCTCGATGCCTTCGTTGCCGTGCTGAGCCGACAGGATGTAAAGCAGAGCAAGTGAAGAATCTCCAGCTTGGCGCCCGTACTGTTGCTGACATCGACGCACAGGTTGCCAAGGTCCTGCGGGGCCTTGGCAACCCCGAGCCGCCGATTGATCTCGCAGTCGTGCGCGACTTGCTTCGACTTGATCGATACTATTACAGCACGACAGATGATGGTCTGCTAAGTGAGACGATTAGCCGGTTGAAAGTTGCTGGACTTCAGGTTCTCCTGCGGCCCACCTTGCTCAAGGAAGCCGTTCGGAGCCTGAGTCTTAAGGCGCTTTACTTGCCCGATCAAAAGCGGATTCTTATCGACAAGGATCTCCCGAAACTCAAGCATCGTTGGAACGAAGCCCACGAGGTCGGGCACGATATCATCCCCTGGCATGAAGGCATGATGCTCGGGGACACCGAACAAACGCTCACTCCGACCTGCCACGCAATCATGGAGGCCGAAGCAAACTACGCCGCCGGCCAACTTCTCTTCCTCGCGGAGAGGTTCCGCTCAGACGCCTGCGATTCCGAGCCATCTCTTGGGCACATTCGACAGCTCAGCGAGCGCTTCGGCAACACAATGACTTCGACACTCTGGCGGTTCATCGAACAGGGACATCGCGGCCGGCCGATGGTCGCCCTTGTGACCGGACATCCGCACCAGATCAAGCGAAAGGCAGACTTCGACCCTGCAAATCCTTGTCGCTATTGCGTGCAATCGCCAGCATTCGTCCAACGTTTCGGTGGGTTAGGCGAAGTGGATTTGTTTCGCGTCGTAACGAGCTATGCCGGCGCACAGCGCGGCGGAGGTCTCGGGGCGAAAGAGGTCATTCTTGCCGATGCCTCTGACGAGCGGCACCTCTTCAAATTCGAGACGTTCTTTAATGGGCATGAAGCTTTGACGCTTGGGCACTGGCTTCGAGCAACTCCAAAGCCTGCCGTTTAGATGCATCACGGAAAGCTTCACGATGCTTCGGGACACAGCGCCTGGTTGATCTATCGTCGCACGGCGATGCTCGGTACGCCCTCATCGTAATACATCTGAACCGGAAGGCAGCGGGATTACCTCACAGCTCGACGGCAGGTTGATCGGGGAATAGGCCGGCACCGCCTTCATACGATCGATGACGGACTCATGAATGTAGGCGCCATCAGGAATTACGCGCGGCTCTGCGCTCGGGATGTAGTGGCGGAGCCACGACCGGCGATCCTTCCATTCTTTGAATCTGTCTGCTTTCGGTATCCACTCCAGACTGCGCCACGCAAGCGTCATCGATTGATGTGGATCACGCCTGATGTCGGGTGCCACATAGCTAAAAGGGCTTCCTCTACGTTGAATACCCCACGCCAGCTGATTGACGGTTTGTCGGCTAACCGTAAGGCCATATTTGACCGCCTCCTCGATCATCCAGAGTAACGGGAACTTCGAAAGACCGCTTTCTTTCTCAGCGTAACCTCCACCGATATCGGCATGCACGCCCGCGAACCACACTTGAAGCGAATCCTGCGGCTCGGCATTGTTCGTCGCACTGAAGCGATTGTGCATAAACGTCTGGGTCTCCTTCCACGGCTCAAGGCGGAGCATCCTGCGCCGCTCGTCGATGGCGATGGCGTGGCGAAACACCTTCACACTCGGATTGACCTGCGTGAACGACAGCTTTTGGAGACTGAAAGCATAAAAACGGTCAGGACGTGGCACGATGACACTTGCCACGGTGTCCCAAACGCCAAGAAATTTGATTGTAGGCCATCGGGTCGAAACGATCCGCGCGAATTGTGAGGCCGGATCATCACGCGCCGCCGGCGGCGCTTGCCGTTCGTCTTCCGTATCGACAGATGTATTGTCCGGGCCTTTTTGCTCATCCCGTTCAACGATCGTTGAATTCGCCTGTTTGTAGGCTGTGAGCGCGGCATCGGCTAGATTGCATTGTTGTGGAGCGAGCAGGCCGACCTTGTGGATAAGTCCTGCCAGAACCCGCACCGTATAGGCGCCGCGACTAAATCCGAACAGGAAAATGTCGTCACCTTCTTCGTAATTGTTGATCAGGAAACGGTAAGCTTTGAGAACGTTGTCGTCGAGACCATAACCGGTTGCGAGGCCCAGCACGGTGACCGTGTCCTGTTTGAGCTTGGTCCACGGATTCGGGCGCGCAAGCGTACCGACACCGGGATCGTAAAACGCTATTTGCCGGGGATCGGTCTTGTCCGTCTTGCGGAGCACACGATAAAGCTTCAGCACATTCGAAATGTTCTCACCGATCTCGTTTCCCGTACCGTCGCAACAGACGATTAGATTCTTCATGCTATTCCTCCGCCCCGTAACGACCGTTCCGGCGTTAGTTATATCGATGCAACCTGACTGTCGCGCACATACGTTTTGCACAATGCACCCGCACTCGAATCTTTGCGACTTGTTGCGCGCGAGCGTGATAGGCTAACGCGCGAATTGAGCACTTGCCCACACTTCAAACAGCGGTCTCTGCGCATGCTGCATCCAGTAGGCGCCGGTGCAGCGCTGTGATCCGCGTAATTCTTCTAAGCCTGAACTGCCTCCATGGAAAAGCCCCGCCCGAATCGATGGGCGGGGCTTTCACTGTGATCGCACCGTCCCGCCCCGCCGTCGGCCATGGCGCGCGAGGCGACGTCATGCGCGCGCTATTGAGTGAGACCAGCAGTGCAAAACGTGCTCGGTTCCAGTTCACCCACGGTGCACAGTGACTGGTTTGTGTTCTTACCGTCACGGTCCTGACTCATCCGGGGGTTAAACGGTCGGCATGAGGGAGTTCGTGTATGCTAAAGTTGTCACCGCAGAAATTCGCACCTGAGCTTGTTTCAACCATGCGCTCAGTGCTGAACGTTGCTGTCGATCAGATTGACGCGGCCCACCGCACGCCTGCTACCAAAGCGAAGATGGCCGAGCGAATCCTTCGAACGGCCGCTGAAGGTGTTACTGAAGCTCAGGATTTTATTACCGTAGCAATCGAGGAGGGGAAGCAGCCGGCAGACTAGACGCTCGATTCCATGAAAGCTACGCATATGCATCGCTTACTTTACCCAAGAAATACAGGCTGTTTCGAGAGCAACGATATGATTCGAACTTTGCAAGCGCCTGACTAGGCTTTCCACGTTGGAATTGGACGCCGCTTTTGTGTGCTTCCACCATGGTGTCGCGAGCGTTGTTTCTACGGTAATCTTCAACATCAAATACGGTGGATACGGAGGCACCATGCCGGCGGTTACGCTTTCGGCCACGCCCAAGGGCAATGGCTATCAGGCGACGGTAACGTTTCTCGACGGCGTCTCGATGAGTTCGGCCGAAACTTATCCTACAATCGCCGAGGCGATCGCCGCGGGCGCGAGGAAGCTGCTCGATACGCCAGAGCGCCTGGAAGCGCTCGATCGATCGGAAGCCGCACGCGTCTTCTGAAGCGCGGATAAGCCGGCGTCAGCGCCAGCCGAGCGCCGGCGCGACATGGGCCAGTATCGCCTCGATCACATGCGTATTGTAGGCGACGCCCAATTGGTTCGGCGCGGTCAGGAGCAGCGTGTCCGCCTCGGCAATCGCCTCGTCGGTCTTGAGTTGCTCGATGAGGACGTCCGGCTCGGCGGCATAGCTTCGACCGAAGATCGCTCTTGTCTTCTCATCGATGAAGCCGACCTGGTCCTTTTCCTCGCCGCCACGACCGAAGTAGGCGCGATCGCGATCATCCAGCAGCGCAAAGATGCTGCGGCTCACCGAGACTCGCGGCTCGCGGATATGGCCGGTCTCCTTCCAGGCAGCGCGGAAGGCCCGGATCTGGGCGGCCTGCTGCATATGAAAAGGCTCTCCGGTCTCGTCATTCTTGAGGGTCGAGCTCTGCAAATTCATCCCGAGCTTCGCCGCCCAAATCGCGGTAGCGTTAGAGCTGGCTCCCCACCAGATGCGGCCGCGCAGACCATCTGAATGGGGCTCGACACGCAGCAGGCCCGGCGGATTTGAAAACATCGGTCGCGGATTGGGCTGCGCAAACCCTTCGCCGCGAAGTAAGTCGAGGAACACCTCCGCGTGACGCCGGCCCATATCGGCGTCGCTCTGCCCTTCTGCCGGCTGGTAGCCAAAGTAGCGCCAGCCATCGATCACCTGTTCGGGCGAGCCCCGGCTGATCCCCAATTGCAGCCGCCCGCCGGCAATGAGGTCGGCCGCCCCGGCATCCTCGACCATGTAGTGCGGGTTCTCATAGCGCATGTCGATGACCGCCGTGCCGATCTCGATGCGGCTGGTCTTGGCGCCGACGGCCGCCAGTAGCGGGAAAGGCGAAGCGAGCTGGCGGGCAAAGTGGTGAACGCGGAAATAGGCGCCGTCTGCGCCAAGCGCCTCAGCCGCGACGGCCAGATCGATGGATTGCAGCAGCGCGTCGGCCGCCGATCGCGTTTGCGATTGCGACGAAGGCGTCCAGTGCCCGAACGACAAGAATCCGATCTTCTTCATAAGAACACAGCCTAACGATGGCTTACGCATGGGAGCAAGAGCAGAATATCGAAAGCGGTAGTCTCTGCGCGCGCTCCATCCGGCGGGCGCCGGTGCAGCGCTACGATCCGCGTCATTCTTCGAAGCCGGGACTGCCTCCATGGAAAGGCCCCGCCGATCGACGGCGGGGCCGGACTGTTCGCTCAGTCGCGGTTCGGACGAGACCAGATGAGCGAGTGGCCTTCCTCGCCTTCCACCTCGACCAGCGTGGCGTAAATCGGAGCCGGGAAGCTCGGGTCGTCCAGCTTGACCGAGAGGTAGTCTCGGTTCTGCTCCTGGGACTTCTTCTTCCACGCGGCGCCGAACTCGATGGTGCCCGCGAAGATCCGGTAGTCCGGGGCCTTGTCCGAGCTGCGCTCGGCCGGGACGATCTTCGCCTTCACGGTGCCGAGGGCGAGGGTCTTGACGGTGCCGACGAAGCCGTTGCCGTTGACGGTGAAGTTGCCGATGGTAGCCATGTTCGTGCTCTCTTTCGTTTCTCGGGCCGCGACCATCGCGACCTCGATGGCAGTCGTTGACCGAAGGCGATCGGGCTGCACCCGAAGGGCCGCAACGCAGTGGAGGGCGGCCAGGGCGAGGCTTTCTTGTCTCGCGAGGAATGGACGCGAAGCGGCCAGGGGAAGAAAGCTGAGAACGGCCGTTGCGGTCTTGAGAGCGAGACGGAGCGCAGCGACGACGGCCTTCGGTTAGACATGCCAAATCGAGGACGCATTGGGCGCGTCAGGCCGAACGATGCGGACACGACTGAGCGACAGGCACGCCACACCGCATGGCGACGGTCCCGGGCACGATGAAAGAGACTCGCATACACACCGCTGAAGGGTTCTCCGGCCCAGCCATCACAAGAGAGCCCGGACGGCAGATCGGGAGGCACCAGGACTCGGCCGCGGCGGGAAGACCGTCGGCCTAGGACAGCCCGACAGATCGGACAGCCTGGCGACACGTACCCACCTGATCTCGCCGGCACGGCTCGGCCAGGTGGCGGGAAGGACCACCATCTCCGGTCGACGGCATACGCATGACGATGCACGCAATAAGGCGGCCCCGCCGCACGGCGGGGCCTTATTGATCTCGAGAAAAATGAACGATCAAGCACACGCGACCAACGCGCGGAGCGCTAGCGCTTCATGCTGCTTCGTCGATCTCGGCCGGCTTCGGTTGAAGATCGTGCAGGTAGGCGACAGCGCGCTGCGCGAGCGCGGCCGCGCTGAAGATGAAACGCTTGTCGTTGGACAGGACCTCCAACCACGACGCCAGGTAGCTCGCGTGATCGGCGCGCGGCTCGAGTTCCGGCACAATGCCGAGATCGGCGCTGAGGAAACATGCGCCAAGTTCCGCCACGAGTTCTTCGCGGGCGCGTTCGCTGCGATCCTTCGCATAGCGGCTGAGATCGCGATTGGCGCGATGCGCCGGCGCAGTCCAATGTACACATTCATGTGCGAGCGTGGCGGCGTAGCTCTCGGCATCGCGGAAACTTTCAAACGGCGGCATCTGAATGAGGTCGAGCGACGGGGCGAAGAACGCCTTGTCGCCGCCGTGCCGGATGGTCGCGTCGGTGTTGGCGAAGAAGGCGTCCACCTGCGCGAGACGCTGCGCCGGCGCGATGCTCGGAGCCGGACGCCCATAATAGTGATCCGGCAGATTCTCGATCTGATCGACGCAGAACACCGTATAGGCGCGCAGGAATGGAATGGCGCGTTCGACTTCGTCGCCATGCTCATCGGTCTCGGTCTTGGTGATCTTGTTGGCATAGACCACCATCGTTCCGCTCTCGCCTTTGCGGACGTGACCGCCGAGTTCGAGTGACTGCTTGAAGGTCATCCAGATCGGCGACGTGAAGCCGCGCGCGACCGCTTCCGACCAGAGCAGCACGACGTTGATGCCCTGATAGGGCATGCCGTTGTGGCGTAGCGGCCGCGTGATGCGTCCAGCCGCGTTGGCTGCGTTCCATGGCTTGACCCAGGGACGGACACCGCGTTCGAGATCGGCAACGATGCGATCGGTGATGCGCGCGTAAATGTCGGCGCGCGGGTTGTCTTCCTTCCTGCTCATTTCCAGGACCTCCGTTTCGAAGGCCGCGCCAGTCGCGGCCCCTCGCGGGGGGGCGCAGCGGCGGATAAGGCGCTCGCGCACCCGACAGGGCCGCAGCGCAGCGGAGGACGGCGAAGCCGTTGCGCGTGCGCACATCCGCCGCAGGACCACGGACCGGGAGGGGCCGACTGGCGCGATGCGTGGTTCTTATTTTGCTTGATTCCGCCAGCGACAAAAAAGGGCCGGTCTTACGACCGGCCCACGAAGTTGCGACGTCGAAAAGGCGGGGCTGAAGCCCCGCCGTGACGGCTACTCGAAAGCCGCCATCTGGGCCACGGCCGCCTTCTTGGTGACGGTTTCACCGGCGTGTTCGATCTGCCGCTCGAAGGGCTTCCAGGCCTCGCCGATAACCTGCTCGTAGGCCGCGACGGCGCCCTCGGCCGCCATGCGGAGTGCGTGTGCCTGCAGGCCCATGTCGGCGGCGAACTCGCGCTTGCGCTGCGACTGGCTGTCGAAGCCGACCGGACCGTCAAGATCCTCGTCGCGCAGGTCGTTGGCGAGCTTGGCGGTCGCGTCGCGCGCCTCGGTTACGGCGCGTGAGTAGAACTGGCCAGCGCCGTGGGCAGAGCCAACATAGGAGCCGACGATGCGCTGCAGATGGATTTCCATCGCACGGTCGCTGAGCCCGTCCTTGAGGGCGTCGGCGGTCTCGACGATGAGCCGTTCGTGCAGGTCGCGGATGCCGTCGCTGTCGAGGATCGCGAGGCCGAAGCTCTCGGAGATGCGGAGCGCCTGGGCGGAGTCTGGGCAGGCGAGGCGGACCATTTCGAGGGTCGTGGCGCGGCGAAGCGGGATGACGCGGGCGGAGGCGCGAGGGGAACGGGCGGTCTTGGTCATGATGAGATCCTTTCTCGGTTTCGCCTTGGGAAGTGATCGGGCCCTTGGCCGTCACCCCCTCGGGTGCGGTCGACCGGAACCGGCTTCAGCGGTCCGCTTCAGGGGGCGGTGGCTGCCAAGGCGAGCATGGGCGGGTTGCGGACGAGCGGGCCTTCAGGCCTGCGAAGGACGCGGCCCCCCATGACGAGACGGCGGCCGCCGCTCGCTTGCGACTTGCCCTTGAAGCGGACCGCGGCCGGTTCAGACCGCAGCACAAATCGAGGGGGTGACGGCCAAGGGCTGGGCTGCGGCCAAAACCGTGAGAGGTCGTGTCAGACCGGCGAGCCCTCCTCGTCAGCACCAAGCGTTCGCACGTTCCGTTCGCACCCTGAAGAGCCCGGCGCTTCCGCTGCTGACCTCCATGCAGCGTAAGCGTGTTGGCGCGACCGAAACTCGGCAATCGCCTGGTCCTGCCGTTCGAGCTTGCGCGTGAGGGCGTCGATCTCGACGCGACGGGCCAGCGTGAGCTCCGCGACATGCTCCTGAAACAGCCGCTCATCGGCGTTTGTCCAGTTCGATGCGCCACGGCCGTGGTGCCGGCGCTTCGCCCGATCGGTGATCGTCAGACGTTCGGCGCGTGCTGCGATCTGACGCTCGATGATGCCGAGATGGCGCTGCGTCTCGGCTTGCGCGACTTCCATGCGCGCGAGCAGGACGCGTCGTTCCGGGAGCTCGTTCATCGCACCGTCCCCGTGGGCCATAACGGGAAGGCCGACACGCCCGGCATGTAGTCATCGGAGAACGAGACCCCGGCGATGGATGATGCAATGTCGTCACCGGCGATCGCCCAGTCGATAAGCGCTGAATTGCTGCCGGCATGTTTGTGCATATCCGGCGTCAAGATGCCATTGAGCGCGTCGGCGATGGCGCTCTCGGGACGATGATGCGCCTGCACGAGGAGATTCACGGCGACAAGGTAGGCCTTCATGACTGAATCTCCTTTCTGTCGGCGTCGACCGGGTAAGGTTGCGGCGCGTGGATAGACAGACGCACGGCGCGCTTCCAGGCTTCGGAACCGGTAAAATGCCGTCTGAGGCGGGGATGCCAGACGACGAGGATGGGCGTCGCGCCGTCCTCGTCGGTGGCCGTGCGCCAGCCGAAGGCTTTGGCGATGAGGCGCCAAGGCATGGGTCACCTCCATCCGACGAAGTTGGAAGGACCGCCGTAGAGTCGGTGGCGCGCCTCATTGATCACGAAGCCAAATCGGCCGAGGTGATATTCGTCGGACGGCACGAGATAGCGCCGCTGCTCGGCCGCACGGCGATCGCCGCCGAGCGTGGCGACGCATTCTGTCATGCCACGATGGTGATCGGAGCGGATCGCCGAGATCACGATCCAGTCGGAGGCATGATCTCGCTCGAAGGCCTGGCGATCCTTCTCGTGAGATTCTCCCGGCAGAAGTGGACGTCCGTGAATCGTCTCCCAGGCGTCGGGATACCAGTCGCGGATGGTTTGATCGGCGCAACGCCGTTCGAAGTCGGTGAACAATTCCGGAAACGCTTGCGCGACAGTCGCCCACGCGCAATCCTCTTCGTACCAGCCGCCACGCGCGCGAAAGGCAGGGTGTACCTTTGCATTGCGCGCGGCATCGAGATGAAAGCCGCCGTGTCCGGCGGTTGAGTGAGAGACGACGCCGTCCGCGTAGACGGTTACGCATTGCGAAGCGCCCCACGGCGTGTTCGCCCCGCTGCGGATTTCTCGACGCCCGAGGGCGGCGCGCTGGCGCTGGTGCTCGGCATTCTCATGGACGCGGGCGCGGAAAGCGGCTTCGTCCGCGAGTTCGCCGCCATGACCGTAGAAATCGCCGCGTGACCATTCTTCCATCGGCCGCGACAGCCGCCAGGCGGAGGCGAGATAATACCGGTCGTTTCTGGCTGGCATCATCGCGAAGGCGTTGTCGCGGATCTTGGCGACGAGAAGACCGTCATGGGTTCGGGTAAACAAAACCCCCGCCGCGGCGGGGGTGGGATGGTTGGCCTGATCACAGGTCCGAGGCGCGGTCATGCCGCCCTCCCTTCGCCAGAGCCTGCCGCCGTATCGTCATCGATGACCTCGTCGAGCACGGCATCGGAATAGCGATGCGAGGCGAGCCAGGCTTGCGCCGCCGCGCGATCGGCTGCGAGGTGGAGGAGCTCGGCGCGCCCACCAGTGCGATCAAGAACACGCACCATCCCGGGCGCCGGCCGTTCCACGATGGTGAATGCCAATGGCGAACCCACGGAAAAGGTCTTGAAGACCTTGAGCACCACGACGCCGGCGCTGCCGAAGTCGCCCTGGTGCAGAGTGAAACTCGCCGGTGTCGTGTGGTTGCCGATTGTGTGGGACTCGGCTTTGCGGACGAGACGTCCGACATTGTTGTTGCTCTCCCAGGCCGCAAGTTTGTTCTTGAATCGCTGCGGCGGCCGCGGCGTGCCATCCGAATAGCGGATGAGCGCGCCGATCGGCGCTTGGTCATAGATCGATTGCGCGGACATGATGTCCTCCTGTCGGTGATGGAGAAACAGAACCGCCGCCGGCTGGGGGCCGGCGGCGGGGATCGTTGGAAAAGGCAAGACAGCCGTTATTCGGCGGCCTCGGCGAAGCCAGCGGGCGTGTCGTCGTCCGCCCCTGTGTCCTCGGCCTGGGCGTCGGACTCGTCCGACGGTCCATCGCGTTCATCGTCCGGATCGGTGTCGCCGGAGAAGCGTCCAACCCACGCCGTGACGGTCTCGAGCGGCGGGGCGAACAGCGCGCTCGGATGAACGAACTGGCCATCGGCGAAGTGCTTCACCAGCTCGGCCCTGGTGTCCTTGACTCGAGGGCGAGGCAGGACGGACGTTCCCGCGCAGGCGCCCTCGAGCGCGGAACGCGAGAGGCAGGACAGAAATTCCTCCGTGCCCATGTTCGGCAGGAAGGCGTCCGCGCCGATCGCTTCGCCGGCGATGCGCGCGATGACGCCGCTGTCCGAGCGGTTCTCACGGCACGAAAGCACATCGCTCAGGACGGACCGGGCGACCTGGTGCAGGGTCTCCCGGTCGAAGTCGAGCTTGCCCTCTTGCGAGATGAGCCGAACGACGTGCCGCTCGACCCGTGCATGGCCGTAGGGATTGTCCGATGCACCCGAGGCGATGCTGACGTTCTGACCGGCGAAGGCCAGAACGAGCAGGGCAAGAAGAGTGTCCTCCTCGATGGGCGCACGGCCGAGCGCTTCGTGCAGCGCATCGGTGCGAATGTCGCCGATCATCTCGCACCCCTTGCGCGTCACGTCTGGCCTTGGCTTCGCCACCGCGGCTGCGTCGTCGCTTTCGGCCGGGGCGCCCTTGGTCTTCTTGTCCGGCTTCGGGACCCGATAGGCGACCGTCTCGACCTTGCCACTGCGGTCGAGATACATGCCGACGTGGTCGGATTTGCCAGGCTTGCCATACACGCGCTCGGCCTTCGCCGGCAGTTTCGGCTGGCCCCATTCGTTGACCTCGATGATGGCGCCACGCTTCGGCAGATGATTGGCCATCCATTCGTGCTGGGCGCCGAGAAAGGCCTCGACATCGGTCGTGTACCGGCTGTCCTCGTTAGCCGGCGCGAACAGGTCCTCCTGCCAGACGATGCCGTAGGCTTTGGCGAGATCATCGTCGAAGCTCGCGTCACGCGCATACATGCGGGTGCGTGTCAGAGCGCGCGCGACCTCGCTCCAGGAGACGGTCGGCTGTCCCTTCTTGGGCTTATGCTTCTTCCAGACCTCGCCCTGTTCCTCGTCGGCCGCGGCCGCGATAATGCGGAGCTGCTGCTCGCTCGGCATGTCCCCGCGAGCCATTTGGTCGAGCATCGCCGGCAGGACGTTCGCCAGGAGTCGCAGCTTGCGGACCTGACGCACGGACTGGGCGAGCGCGATGGCGATCGATTCCTCGGTCCAGCCGAGCCCGACCAGCCGCTCGATCGAACGCCACAGGTCGACCGGGTTCATGCCCTCGCGCGCAACGTTCTCGACGAGGGCACGGAGTGCATCCTTGTCCGTCTCGGGATCGGCGACGAGCACTTCGATCTCGGCGAGATCCGCGGCGATCGCCTGGGAGACGCGACGATGGCCATACTGGATGTAAAAGCTGTTGCCGCCGTCCTGCTGCGGCGAGATGATCGGCGGCTGCACGATGCCAACCGCCTTGATCGTCGCCAGCAAGAGTGCGTCGGCCTGCGGTGTCGCTGGCGTGCGTCGGGTCGGATCCGGATTGGGCTTAAGCGCGCGCGGATCGACTGTCATCAGTCTCATGGTATTTCTCCATTTCGGGGTTGCGGACCGCAGCTTTCCGGCGGTCCCTCTCTCGTCTTCTTCTCGAAGACCCCCTCCAGCCCGCAGGGCGGGCGGGGCGGCGCAACTGCCGGCGAGCATCCCTGCCCGGCAGGCGGGAGCGGGGTGCTTCAGCGCCCTGCGAGCGCGCCGTGGCCGGGATCGCGAGGCGGTCGGTTGAGCGTCAGCGGCGCCACGCCGATCGCTCTGCGAAAGGCTTGTTCAACCCCTCATGCGGCGATGCGTTTTGCCACTCCCGGCTTTTCCTTTTCCCCTTCGGCGCCGCTCGCGGCGAGATCTGCCTCGAGCGCGACCAACGCCTCGCGCTTGAGGCCAAGTTCAGCGTCAAAGGCGAAAGCTTCACCGACCCGAGCGGAAAACGTCGCGCGCCGTTTTTGTGCGTCGAGCAGACGACGACGGTAGGTCTCCTGCTCGCCGTGGAAGTTTGAGAGCGCATGCTCCAGCCTCGCAACCGCGCCCAGGGGTGACACCGTCATTGAAAGCTCAATCTCGAAGACCGCTCCTGTTCGCTGAAGCATGGTGGTGTAGGTGTAACCGTCGTGGCCGAGGCGTTGCCCCTCGAACCTGAGTTCGAACCCGCCGATCGATGCGATTGCGATGTCGCCGTCGTGCTGGAGCTGCACGAGTGTCAGGACCTCCTGCATCACAGCGCGACCCGCGAGCTTGCGCTCGGCGAAATGCTGGCCCTTGACCGACATGGCAAAGGTATCGCCGGCGGTCGGAATGAACCTCTCGATGTCCTGCCCGACTTCGCCGATCCGGCGCGTAGCAAGTTCGATCTCACGCCCGGCGTCGCGAATCTGTCGACGAATGGCGTGCTGATCGTCGATATGGGCGGCGCGCAGCCGCTCGAGACGGGCGATCTCGGCTTCGAGTCCCGCCTTCTGCATGAGGCGCGGATCGCCGGATGCGATCGCCTTGGCCATGGCGAACTGGTTGGCCTGTCCCTCGCCGAGGTCCTCTAGCCGGCGCACGCTGGTGTCGCCCGACAGCGCGGCGGCTATGAATCGAGCCTTCCGCTCGTTGTTTTGCCACATGGTGGCGTCGAGCGAGCCGAGCGTCGCATAAGCAAAGACGTCGACCTCGTCGTGCTGATTGCCCTGGCGCACGATCCGGCCCTCGCGCTGCTCGATTTGCGACGGAAGCCACGGAACGTCGAGATGATGCAACGCCTTGAGACGGAGCTGCACGTTGACGCCGGTGCCCATCGTATCGGACGAGCCGAGTAGAATGCGCACCTTGCCGGCGTTGAAGTCGTTGAACAGGCGCTGCTTCGCCTCGGACTTCTTGTGGTCCTGCATGTAGGCGATCTCGGGCGCTGGCACACCGAGCCGCACGAGCTCGTTGCGGATCCAGCGGTAGGCCGAGAAGCCGCGCGAGGCTTCGACCGAGATCGTGCCAAGGTCGGAAAAGATGAGTTGGCCCGCGCCGGGTTTCTCGAAGGGCTGGCCGTCCTTGAGCCGGAAGGTGTGGTGGCCAGTCTCCTGCCAGACCCGGAACGCGTTGGCGATGAGGGCGTTGAGCTTGTTGCCCTCTTCGTTGTCCTGCGTCGAGTCGACGAGACGCAGGTCGATCGCCGCGTGGCGGCCGTCGGTGATGACGGAGAGCAGGATGTCGTCGCCTGGCTCTGGCGCGCGGTCGCGCTCCTCGATCGCGGTGATACGCTCGTCGAGGAGTCGCTGATAGGCCTTGAAGGCCGCCGTCGGCTGGGCCGTGATGATCTGCCGCTTGCCGCTGGCAATCGTCGGCACCTTGACGAATGCGCGCAAGTCATCCGGCAGCACCACGTCCGCGAAGGAGCGGAACATGGCGATGAGTTCCGGCACGTTGACGAATTGCGCGAAGCGCGTGACCGGGCGGTACTTGCCCGACGGCTGCAGCTCGAGTTCGGTCGAGGTATCGCCGAAGGTGGACGCCCACGCATCGAATTCGTGCAGGCCGCGCACCTCGAGCGCCGCGCGATCCATCAACCGCTGCACTGTAAACATTTCGCCGAGTGTGTTGGTGATCGGCGTGCCGGAGGCGAGCACGAGCGCCCGGCCGGGATTCTTCATATCGATGAAGCGCGATTTGACGTAGAGGTCCCACGCGCGCTGCGAGCCGTTCGGGTCGACGCCACGCAACGACGTCATATTCGTGGCGAACGAGAGCTTGCGGAATTCCTGCGCCTCGTCGACGATGATCTGGTCGACACCGATCTCCGAGATGGTCAGGAGGTCGTCCTTGCGCGAAGCCAGCGCCTCGAGCCGTTCCTTGTGGCCCTCCTTCATGCGCTCGACGCGCTTGCGCGATAGCCGATCCTGCGAATCGATCCGCGTCAGCAGTTCCTCATAGGCCTCGAGTTCGTCCTGCAGTATCTGCTGCTCGAAGACGGACGGGACGGGGATGAACTTGAAAGCGGAATGGGTGATGATGATCGCGTCCCAATTCGCGGTCGCGGCCCGCGACAGGAAACGATGGCGCTTCTCCTTCACGAAGTTCGTCTCGTCAGCGACGAGGATGCGGGCGTTCGGGTAGAGCGCGAGAAATTCGCGAGCTGCCTGCGCCAAACAATGGCCCGGCACGACGAGCATCGCCTTGTTGATCAGGCCGAGCCGGCGCTGCTCCATGATCGCGGCCGCGATCGAGAGGGTCTTGCCGGCGCCGACGGCATGGGCGACGTAGGTCGCGCCCGAGGCAATGATGCGCCAGATGACGCGCTTCTGGTGCCCATAAAGAGAAAAAGCGCCAGAGGCGCCCGGAAGCTGGAGATGCGATCCGTCGAAATGACGGGGCACGATGTTGTTGAACGTGTCGTTATAGAGCCGGGCCAGCCGGTCGGTACGGTCGGGGTCGGCCCAGATCCAGCCTTGGAACGCGGTCTTGATCTTCTGGAGCTTCTCCTTCGCTGCCTCGGTGTCGACCGTGTTGAGAATGCGCCGCTCGCTGTCGCCATCCTTCACGATGTCGAAGATCTGCGGGACGGACGAGTTGAGGGCGTCCGAGAGAAGCTCGGCGGCGTGGCGACGATGCGTGCCCCATTCCGTGGTCCCCGCCGCCGTCCACGACAACTGTCGGGCGTTCACCGTCCAGCACGCGAGCTCGGGCGTGTGGTGGATGGTGATGTCGGCTTCCATCGTCTCCTTGACGAAGGCGATGATGTCGGTGGCCGGAATCCATGGAGCGCCGAGACGCGCGGTGATGTCGGACGGCTTGAGGTCCGCGGGCTGGACGCGTTCCAATGCGGCGGCGTTGCGCGCAAAGATCGGATCGAGTTTGGCGGCTGCCTGCGCGGCCACAAGCTTCGAGCGCACCGCGCCGGAGAGATAGGCGTCCGCGGTCTGCCAGGCACCGGTCTCAGGGTCGCGAAAGATCGCGTCGCCGAGTTCGGCGATTACGTCGTCGCTTTCGCGATGGAGGAGCTCAGCGACGTGGTCGGGATCGACGGCACCACGCTCGTTGAGCACGACGGCCAGGGCGTCGATTGCCGAAGTGATGATCGGCGCAGGGGGCGGAGCGATAACCCGCTCGGTGAAGATAGGCCCCGGCTTTGCGGTGTCGGTTTCGAGGTCGTAATCCTCGATCGACGCAACGAGCCAGCAGTCGGGATCGTCCGTGAAGGGAGCGAGGTTCGGTCGCCGGTGCGTCTCGCGCACCTCGCCGGTCTCGTCGTCCTCGGTCGACGAAACGACCGTGGTGTTGATCGGCCCGAAGTTGCGCACGAAGCTCGACCAGGCGATCCTTAAACGCACCTGCGCCTGCTTCCAGGGCTGATCGGTCTCCTGGCATTTGAGGATTTCACGAACGGCGTCGCGGATCGGGATGAGCTTGCGAATGATGCGGGCGTGTTTCTCGAAGATGCCATCGGTCGAACGGCCCTTTCTGACCGTGATGGTCACCGCCACGCCGTCGACTACCTGCATGAGGGCGCCATTCGTTCCGACGAAATAGCTGCCCTCGCGAACGGCAGAGGCCTGCGGTTCGCGGCCCGTGGCGGCGGACGGCTCGGCGTGATCGGAACGGACCGCCTCCGGCTCGCCGTCGTAGACTGCTTCCGGAAGCTGGAGGACGGCGGCGGTGAGCGCGGTCTCGAGATCGCTCCCCACGCGCGATAGACAGGTATAAGTCTCGTCGGGCCCGTAGACGCCGCGCCGCAGCGCATGCTCACCGAGGACCATGTCGGGACGTTCGGCAAAATACCGATTGACCCGGATTGCGCCCTCGTCCTCCGTTGCCGCGCGGACCTCGGACAGGTCGAGCCACGCGTCGTTCGCAACGGTCTCCCCATTCCGGCGCTTTCGGAAAAACAGGATATCGACGACGACGTCGGTGCCTGCGTCGGCGCGGAAGCTGGCTTCGGGCAGGCGAATCGCACCGAGGAGATCGGCCATCGCCGCGATCTGCTCTCGCGCCGTGGCGTCGGCTTTGTCCAACGTGCCGTGCGATGTCACGAACGCGGCGATGCCGCCGGGTTTCAGCCGGTCGATGGCCTTTACGATGAAGTAGTCGTGGAGCCGCAGGCCAAGCGAGCGGAACGCGCGGTCGCTGCGCACGGTGCGATCGGAGAAGGGCGGATTGCCGATCGCGAGATCGAAATGCTGCTTCAGGCTGCTGCGTGCGAAGTCCTCGTTCACGATCATCGCACGCGGCTGCAACAACTTGGCGATCCGCGTTGTGATCGGATCGAGCTCGACGCCGGTGACATGGCTGACGTCGCGAAGTGCCTTCGGCATCAGCGCAGGAAACAAACCCGTTCCGATGCCGGGCTCGAGAACCCGGCCGCCGCGAAAGCCGAGGCGCAAAGCGCCCGCCCACACAGCACGAGCGATATATTCCGGCGTGAAGTGAGCATACTGGGTGCAACGGGCGAGAGAGGCGTAGTCGGCCGTGCCGACAAGCTCCACGAGCTGTTGCCCAATCACTTCCCAGCCTTTGCGGAATCCATCCTCGCCGGGGCGGCGAAACACGCCGTTGGCGAGCTCCGAAGCGCCGAAGCCTGTGAAACGGATGAGTTGCGCCTGCTCGTCGGACGTGGCCGGGTGTTGTTCGGCTTCGAGGTCCGCTGCGAGACGGATAGCGACCAGATTGTCGCGCGCGCGGTCGCGCCAGGAGGCCGCCAGGCCCCGGCTATCGGCGAGATAGAAGTTCTCGCCTGCGACACGCGCGGTTTCCGACTGAACGACTGTCATAGGAGAGATGGCGGGCGAGGATGGTGAAGACGGATCGCGATCCGGGTCTTCACCTTCAACGGACGTCGCAAACGCCGTGACGCCGAGACCGAGGCCCGACGACAGGGAGGTGTTGTTGAAGAGATCAAGCGTGAATGGGTCTTTCTGCGTCATGACGATGAAGTCCTGCTGTTCGGGCGCGCGACGTCGTCCTGCCGTCGGGAACAGCGGGCTGATGACGAGGCTCGCGATGAGGGGAGAGGGGGTCTGAGCGCGCTCAGAGCCGGAAGGTGAGGACGAGTTCCTGGTGCCTTTGGTGGCAACCAAGCATTTCGCGATAGAAGCGCTTGCGCGCTTCTCTCATCGCCGCGCCGCGGCGATGTTTCCTGGCGATGCGGGTGTTCGCGGCCCGCACGACATCGCGCCATGACGCGAAGACATGGACGCGAAGACGGTCGTAGGCTCCCTGCATGGGACTGCTCCCTTGCTCAGGCGGCGACCGCGTCGGGCAGGTGGCGCAGATGTACTGGCAGTTTCGCCGAAATCTCCGCCTCGGTCAGGTCTCCGAGCAGCTTCAGCACCGTGCCCAGCGGGCCGCCATAAAGGAGCACCGTGCGCTTGCCGCGCAGATGCACCGCCCAGCGTTCACTGGCGTAGCCGCGATAATCATCATGGGTGCTCGACCAGATATGCTCGAGGCGCTCTTCGCGCGTCATGGCGCGGATCGGCCGGCACTCGCGATCGACGATCACCTGCTTCATGCACTCAGGCGATCGGCGATCGGAAAGATCGCAATAGCCGTGGAAGAAGCGCTTGCGGCCGTCGATCCAGAGCGCGAAGAAGACGCTCGTGACATTGCCGGTCATGAATTCGCGCATCGCGAACATGTCGGTGCGCATCCACAGCGGCGGCAGGATCTCGAGCATGTAGTCATGCTCGCGCTCGGCGATTTCGAACCACTCGCCGGCGAAGAGGTGCTGGGCATCGCCTTCGGCCACCGCCGGATCGCCGCGATGGCGGTTGAACATGCGATACATGTCGGGACGCGTGGCGACGCCTTCGAAGATCTTGCGGATGGTGGGTGAGGTGTGCATCGGCGGCTCCTTTCAGCCTGGCCGGGCCGAAGCGCGAGCGATCCGCCTGATCTCCTCATCACTTCAGTCCTTCGTCACACCTCTCCGGCGGCCGCCTCTCCGGTCCGGCGGGTCAAGGGCCGCGGCACGCGGGCGCAGCGCACCCTTGACGCGTCGGCCGGGCATGCGGCAGCGATTTCATGTTCCTTCGTTCTTTCCCTATTTCATGAAAGGCCCGCCCCCTGGCGTTCACGCAGCGGCCGTCACGCCGCGCCACCACGCGATCCGTTCTTCGCTCGACGCATTTGCGAGACGAAGCAGGAGATCGCCGTGGCACGCGCGCGGCGCGAAAGCAGACGAGGTCGCGACCGCGAAGCTCGTCGAGCGCGCGCAAGAGGTCGTGCTGATCGGCGAGCCAGCGCTCGTGTTTTGCGATGACGGCCGCCCGGTCGCCATCAGGGCCAATCCGGAACGGATTGCCCCATTTCGAGCCGCGGCCAATATAGACGGCGCCCGCCGGCACGCCCGCGTGATGCTCGTTGAGAACCCTGCACATCGCCTTTCGCTCCTGACCTCGTTGCGTCGGGGACGCGGTCGGATGCAGCCAGGCTTTGCCTGTCACGCATCAGATTGGATGCGGGAACGGCTTGCCCGTTGACTGGCAATGCGCTGCGTCCAGCGGATGTCCGACGCTCGGCGGCCAGGATGCCGATGGTGAGGCAGGGTTTTGAACGGCGGCGTGTCGACGCTGTTGGCTAAAGCGCGCGGGGCCCGGCGATGCGACGATGCAAGCTCGGATTCAGGCGGGGTGGATCCGATCATCGTCGAACGCGACGTCCTCGATCACCACCTCTCTGCCACCGGGCGTGATCCGGTCGATGAACGCAATGATGCCTTCGCGTCGTTCGTCGACATCGATGTGCTCGGGCTGCGCGGTCGAGTCCATCGCGCTCTTGGCGGCGGCCTTGGCCTTTTCGATCGCCTCCGCGTCGGACTCAGCCTCGATGCTGACGCTATGGTAGGCCCGCAGCCAGAAGCCGATCTTCACGATATATCCCGTCATGGCGCGTCTCCGACGATGTCGGGATCGCGTGCGCCTGCGAGGATCGCCTCGGCCTTGGCGATCGCGGGCTGGGCGGGTTCGCGCCAGAAGTTGGGATCGGGCGATTCCTGGTCCTGCTTCGCCAGAACCTTGACGAGACCGAGCAGCACCTCGAAATGCTGCACGATCCGCTGGTGCGTCTCGGTGTAGTGCGAGGGGATCGATTGGGAGGCGCCGCTATAGGCCGCGTCTGGGCCAGACCAGATTCCCGTCACATAGACTTCGCCTGCGGACTCATAGTCCCGCTTTTCATCGTCCCAGTTGTCATCCTCGATCGCGAGCCGGCAGGCTTGCGCCAGCGTCTCGGCCTCGTAGGTCTTGTGCCGGAAAACCGGCAGGCGATAGGTGGTTTCAATGGTCCTGAGAGCCATCGGTTGGTCCTTCCCTTTAGGTGTTGCGAACACCCTGGGGCGGCCGACTCTCCGGCGCCGCGGGTCAAGGGCCGCTGCTCAAGCGGGCGAAGCTTCCCTTGACGCGCCGACCGGCAGGCGGCATCGGCGACCTTACCCGCTGGCTGCGACAGGCTCTATCTCCAGTCGCATGACCAGAACCTTCAGATCCTCATTCCAGTCACCGGCGCGGGGACGCGATCGTGCGTAAAGCGCGGTCGCTTCCGCCGCGATGGCGCGAATCCGATCGGCGTAAACGTCGCCCTGCCGATTGTTGTCGGTCGCGGCAACAAGCCGGGTGTTCACGCGGCCGGCCAAGCCGCGGATGGCCTCATCGGTCGCCGGAGACCAGCCGCCTCCGGTGCTGACATAAAGTGTGTCGTCGCGCAGGACCTCGATCGCAGCGAGGCTCAGGGCATCGATCGCGGCTTCGGTGATGCAGATTCGCTGGGCGCCGATTGGCCCAAAGCGAAACAGCTCCTTGGTCCCGTCGGTGGCGAACCCGCGCCACCGCGGGCCACGCTCTTCCCAGCCGATGACGCGGCCGGCGAGGTCATCGTGCGCCGCCCACATGCTGCCCTGCGGACCCTCGCGCAGTCGACCTTGAACCACCGCTGCCGCGATAATGGTGTCAGGGATACAGCGCAGATCGGCGAGATAGCGCCAGGTCGCCGAACCGGGCCTCGGGACTGTCCGGCACGCCCAACGGTCGGCGACGGACGTGAGCGCCGGGGGTCTGGACACGCGTGTCCACACCGGCGAGCTTGGAACGAAGCCGACAAGAGCGGCGACGCGATCGCAGGCTTCAGGGAATCCGCTGGCGCCAAGATGTTCGACGAGGTCGAAGACATCCCCTTTGGCGGGCGACAGCGGATCGAACCAGCCGCGCCCCTCGTGGATGACGATGATGATGTTGGCATCGCGCCGATATTTGAGTGCGCGGCGCGTGCTCTCCTTCAGGTCGATTTTCCAACCATCCTTTTCGAGTACGGCCGCGCAGGCCACTTTGGCGCGCAGCTCTTCAATGTCCTTCTTTTCCATATCTCCGCACCGAGCGCGCTCAGCGCGCGACCCGGCCCTTTCTTCGGTTGGCTCTTCTTGTTCCTCATGTTCGGGAACGGGACCGACCGGCCGCGAAGCCTGCCGGATGCAAGGGCGCGCTGACAAGCCGTCCAACATGTCGGACTCCGGCCGCGGCGAAGCTTCCCTTGCGACCGGCACGGCGCCAGCGGCACCGGTCACCCGGCTCAATGAGCCGGGCACCACGGATCGTATTCATGCACGATGGCATCCTCTTCGCCGTCGTATTCACTGGAAACCATGACGCCGAATTCGTTATCAACCTGGAAGAGAACGACCGGCACCATCAGCGTGCGGGCCAGATCGAAGGCGTGATTCTGTGCGAGGGCGAGATTGTGCGACATCGTGAGGCTCCCGTCTTGGGGCGGGGACCATCCCCCGCTCGACAGGCGCCGACGTGTTCAGGGGCGGCCGCGGTCACCTCGCAGGCACAGCTGAAGAGGTCGCACGCTTGCGTAGCGAACCCCTTGCGGGTTGATCGTGGAAGGCCGCGCCTGAACCAAGGAAAGCCTATTCGAGAGCGGGGCCGGTCCTTTCCCGGAAGCACGGATTGCAGAACCGAACATCTCTGCTCTGCGGGTCCATGCCGCCCTGATCGACAGGCATGAACAATGGTTGTCTCTTCGCCAAGGGTTGGAGAAGGCCGCTCATCAACGCGTTCGAACCGGCTGTACGAAATGGAAACTGCGAAGCTCTGTTGGCGGGCGCCGCGCTGGCACGCACCGAAGATGACCGTCCCGACGTGGTTGGCGACCGACCGGATCAGATCGGATCAACCGTCGTCGCCGTTGGCAGGCTCGAAGCTCTTGCGTCAGGGATGGCAGCCCGCGAGGGGGATGACCCGCTTGAAGGGCTTCAGCGCAGCCGCCAGCCCGACCCCGCAGGGGTGACGCCCAATTCCTCTCTCGAACATGTCCAATGATTTTGAGCAGCACATCCTGTGGGCCTGATGCAGGCGATCGAGTTCGGAATCCCCACGATCATCGAAATAGCCATGCCGGTCAGATCGCTGCCAGCTTCACGCGCTCGGATAGCTTGTCAGCCGCTTCCTTGCGTTCACTGTAGCGGTTGGTGAGATAGGAAGAGAGGTCGCGGGTCAGCAGTGTGAACTTGAACAGTTCCTCCATCACGTCGACCACTCGGTCGTAATAGGAGGACGGCTTCATCCGTCCCGCCTCGTCGAACTCCTCGTAAGCCTTCGCGACGGAAGACTGGTTGGGGATTGTCACCATGCGCATCCAGCGGCCGAGTGTCCCGTCTGCATTCGTTGCGGCCGACTGAGCCGCGAAACATCGCACGCAAGACGCGCACCACCTCTCTGAAACGCATTCATGCGATGGAGCCGGCGGTGACGGCTGTATAACGTCATGCAATGGTCTTTTATGACCATACCGTGACCGGGCTCAGCGTGGCCAACTCGGCTTCTCCGATAAGCCGAGGAGTTTGCGATGCTGATGGTCATCCCCGGCTCGGACATCAGTCGCCATGCGGCGCTGATGGACCGGGCTTTCCGTTTCCGCCACACGGTATTCGTTGACGAAAAGGGCTGGGAGGACCTGCGTCAGCCCGATGGGCGCGAACGCGACCGCTTTGATGACGCGCATGCCATCCACCACATTTGCCTGCGCGGCGACGACATCGTCGGGTACCAACGGCTGCTGCCGACGACACGGCCGCATTTACTTAGCGACGTGTTGACGGACCTATGCCGGCATCGGCCGCCGCGCGGTCCACGTGTGTACGAGTGGACGCGCTTCAGCGTCGCGCCAGGACGCCGCGAGATGCGGCCGCACGGCGACGCGCCCTTCCTCGAACTGGCACTGGGTGTCGTCGAGTGGGGGATGGTGAACAAGGTCGACACGGTGACGGTCGCCATCGACTGGCGGCTTATGGTGATCGCGATGCAGCTGCGCTTCTTCGTGCGCACGCTGGGTTTTCCCAAACGCGTCGGCCGCGACGAGGCGGTCGCCCTGCGCATGTCTTTCAACCGCGAGACGCTCGCCGCAATCCGGCAGGCGCGCGGCTGTGACGATCGCGTTTTGCCCGATGCCATGTTGCCTACGGCTGCGTGAGCGATACCTCAACGTGAGAGGAGGCCCGCCCGTTGATCCACACTGCACATACGAAGATCGTCGCCGACGAACTCCACACACGCTACGACCACGCTCGCGCAGTGACGCTAATCAGCCGCACGCTACAGAAGGCGCTTTTTGCCGGGCGGTCCGACGAGGTCGTCTTTTGGGCCCTCGTGCACGCACATTATAGGGGTGGCGGCCTTTGTGATGCGACCGAGGAACAGCTGCACGCCTTCTCCGATTTCATCGTCCGGGATCCGACGGAGATAAACTAAGCGCGAATGGCGGGGACTTAATCGAGGACGCAGATGGCAAGGACTGCTTCGGATTGAGGTTGTGCTGCCAAACGGTGACGCCAGCTTTGCGCCTCAAGTCCGTCATTGGGCCTTTGACTGGCAGTTCTGAAAGCGGACATCGCACTGCCGCGCATACAATGTCGGAGATATAGACACTCCGCACCCCTGATATGCGGCGGCCACACCGCATTGGACCGGAAATATGCTTGCGCGGTAGTTTCAAAGTCAGCCGATGCCTTGGCGGTCCTCAAGGATTTGTGCAGCTAAACTCATTGCTCTGATGGCGGAGGATCAACGGTGGGGCAGATACGGCTCGCCGATGACGGAGGATACAGCCACCAGAAGCTCAAACTGGAGCAGGGCGGGTTTCTCGGGCCAATCGCCTGGCTTTACGCTTCGCGCCACCTCATAACCGGCGGGGTCAAGCCAAACAATCGCGTCCGCCTCCACAAGCGGCAATACGACTAGTCGTTGCTGCCGATACGCCTCGACGGGACGAACGCATTCCACTTTAATCGCTATCGTCGTTGTGCCTATCCGCGCTGCGCGTGCGGGCTGCCTAGCTTCCACCCATGCACGGATCGTCCGAGGGTCGAGAACAGCGTTGGCATCCTCGCCCTCCGGACGGCTTTCGTAATAGGTCTTCGCATCAAGCTCAGCCTGCGGACGATCAACGGCATCGCCACGCGCGAGGAGAAAAGCAGCCACCGGATCGAGTGTACCCCAGCTGATAAGCTCTTTCAGCCAGAAGCCGATCCACGGCAAACCGCTCATGGGCCAGTCGGTTATTTCCAGCGCGCGAATGGGCTGTCCGTCCTCGGTCGTATCCAGCAATAGGCCGATGACACTACCGAGTCCCCAAGTTCCGCGATAAATGAAGTTGTTCGCCACAAAGGCATACCAATTCGTGACCTCGTTCGGGCGGGGTTGTCGCACTAGCGTCGGCTTGGCTAGCCACCAACGAAGCAACATAGGCCAATCATCGAACTTTTTCTTTCTGCCGAGTTTTGTTTCTATCGCAAAAACCGGAATTTCCGATAAAAATGACAACACATCGCGGATGAAGGCGAACTGCTCTTCGGTAGTCCATCTCGCATAATCGCGGCCCTCCGATAGCTTCACGCGAATTGCCTCCGCGCGGTCCAGCAATAGCTTTGCAGATCGGGGCGTCAGGCTCGTCTTATATAAGCGTCGCCGCTGATCGGCATCGGGATACTGGGTCTTTACGGCTCTACCGCGGGCCAGCCAGATCGTCGCCAGATGCGCCTCACCATGCGAAGCAGCATGCGCATAGGTACGTCGCCAAATCTTAGCCAACTCCGCCTCAAGCTGGGCAGGGTCGAGTTCGATACCCCTGAGCTCCTCGACCTCCTGGATCGCCGCGATCAAAAATGCGTCCAGTGAATCGAGATAATCATGGCTGGACGGCGGGTATGCAGCCTGCTCAGTGACGGCCGTTTGCTCAAGCCAAGCGGTAAATTCGGTCTCGGTCCCGCCTCCCACTAACGCTTTCCATGCATGCTCTAATTCGCGCAGCAGATGGCCAAGCGGGCTTGATGCCTGATCGTCCGGGATGAGATCGCCTACTGCCGCGGTCGCAGCCTCAAGCTGGGCAACCAAGCTTTCGTATCCGTTCCACTGTCGGTTATAGGTCGGCACGATCCGCCGGAACCGGTTCTCGTAAGTGCGTTCGGGCAGGACAACGAGCGCACTGCCTTCTGTTGCGACACCGGGCCGTCCCGCCCGGCCGATCAGATTGCTGAATTCCTGCAACGGCAACTCGGCATTACTTCTGAAGACGCTTGGGATAAGCAGGAAATTGACCGGAATGTTTACCCCTTCCGAAAGGGTCGAAGTGGCGATGATGACTCGAACATAACCGCGATCAATAACAGTCTTCAGCCGCCGGGCGAGGAGGCCCGGCATCTTGCCGTGATGCACCACGATGCCGCGCGCTAGCAGTCGGTATTCGACTGAATCCGCTGTAAAATAGTCGATCGCAGTCGCCAGACAGCGCGCCCAAACCTCGTTGTCCTCCTCAATCGCCCAATAATCTGGAAGTGCGGTGTCCTGCCATTTGTCCAAGAGATCGGCGCACGTCGCGGCAAAGGTGTCGATATTCTGTGTCAACGAAATGAGGACCGAAGGCAATGAGCCGTCCGGCCGTTTTGCGGCCAGGTTGAGCGCCGCCCACAGCGTGGGCGCGCGCATCCGTACCTCGGGTCCATCTTGCGGATTTATACCCCCCGGAACAGCCGGGAATGGATCGGGTACGAACGGCGAGTCATCCCGCCGTTCGTCGTCAAACTTCAGCGAATGACCATCCATCAGGCTGTAACGGATCGAGAACTGGCCGGCTGGGCGTACTTCAAGACGCCCCAGCATCTGCCGTGTGCTGCGATAGGATGAGCTTGTGGGAATGGCGTCCGGCGCGTCGGAGACCCAGCGGGCCAAGGCTGGCGCTGCCCGTGCCGCGACCGCCGACAGCGCGACAATGCGGAAGTCGTGCTCCTCCCGCGCGCGCATCAGGCGTGTGCCGAGCTGCTCAAGCCGGAAGGCGCGCGATGTCCCGTCCCCCAGCCCAGTCAGCCGGGCCTCATCCTGCTCCACCATATGGGCTTCATCAATGATGACCGTGCGAACCCTGCTGAGGAACAGAACGCCCAAATAGCGCAGGAGCGCATCGGCTTTCTCAAACGTGCATATGACCACGGTCGGCTGATCGGTTTGGATCCAGGCGTCGGTCGGCCCCCAATCGACACCTCCATACAGGCCCGTAACCACAACCGGCTCCGCTGCAATCCCACGAAGATCCTCGGCGAGGCGGCTCTCCACCTCCGCCGCGAGCGCGCGGGATGGAACGAGGTAAAGTACGAGATTTCCAGCAGCGCCTCCGACCGGGGGATCGGCGAACAGGCCTTGTACCGCGCCAAGGGTGGCGACCGTGGTTTTCCCTGAGCCGGTTGGCGTACACAGTACAAACGAACTGTTGTCGCGCAGCTTCGCGATGCCAGCCGCCTGCGCAGGCCAGACGAGTGCTCGCTTGTTGGCAAAGGCCGAGCGCGCAAACTGGATTAGAGCATTGCCGGCCGGGCCGCTGGACGTAAGGCGGAGCCGATCGATCTGCGGCCAAAGGCAGGTTTCGATAAACCGCCTTGCGCTAGCCGCCGTCAACCGCGCCAGCAGGTAGGAATAGGAATCGCGACTATGCAGGAATCCTAGGGCGAGCGCTTCCAGCTTGATCACCGCGCGCTCGACGGGGACATCCCCGCCCGTTCTAAGAAACGCGCAGATCGTCCCGACACACATGACTGTATGTTGGACTGCCGCGACTTCGAGGTCATTAGGATCGATGCGGCCTTCGGCCCGCAACCCACGATAATTGTTCCAGAACGTCTGCGCCGCCTGGAACGCGCCCGGGAAATCTGCGCGAACGAACTGGCGGAGCAGCTCTGAGAGCGGCTCCCCCTCCGGTAGTCGCCGTAAATGTCCCAGCGCCATCGCCGGATAATCGGCCAATTGATAGGCTGCGGCAGCCAACAGATGTAGCGGAGCGCCCGGCGGCTTTAGCCGGGATTGCGAAAGCCATTCGATGATCTCTGCCGCACGCTTGATCGAGGTGCGCCAAGGCGAGGTAATGTCCGCGCTTCGCTCAAACCAGCCGCTTTCCAGTAGCAACATCGCTTCTTCGAGATAACCGGCGATGTCTCCCGCTCCGAAACTCGCTAAATCATCACGGCCCATGTCGCGGCGTAACCGTTGGCTGTAGAGTTTGGCTTGGCGCGCCGTTAGGGCTTGGCCTGCCAAGTTCTCTCGAATTTCGCGGGCGATGGCGATAGTAGCTGCGTTTGCCATCTCAAGCGCCCCGATACAATATGTCGATTACGGCATCTAAGTTCTCGAATTGAAACTCCATCGCTTCGAGGTTGCGCTGTATCGTATATGCCGGATGAGGCGCTTCAGGAGGAAGCCAGGCGATCCGGTCAGCGGGCTGTTTAGGAGAGTGACCGACAGCATAAGCGAGCCCATCGTGGCGAGCTGCCGTGCGGAAACCGTCCCTATAGAATTGAAGCAGCGCCTGTTGCCAGGCCTCGGCTTCAGGCGTGTCATATTCCGTCAGAAGGTTGATCAGTTCGCGCACACCGCTGGGCCGGTTTCCGCCTACCATGAGCTTTTCGTGTGCGTCTTTCATGATGCCAGTATTATTGGTCGTGAGGCACTTGGCTTCGAGTGTCAGAATGTCGGTAATCACGCCATTTTCGTCTACTCGAAACGCCAGTCCGTCGTCGCCCGTCCGACCTGGCCGCTTCTCTTTGTCGGCGTCTGGTTCATGTGCTTCACCCGCCAGAAGGCGTTCATTGATCAGATCCAGATGCTGGAATTCCTGATCGTGAAAGCGGAATAGGAGAGCTGGAACCATCCAATTCGAATATCCGATCGCTCCGAAGTGCTCCACCGCGAGCACGCCAAGTGTTTCCCCAAGATACCCCTGAAGCGATATACGATTGAGCATTGCAGGATAATGTGCGGCAGGGTCATGCACCAGACCGCTGAAGGGCGATAGATCATCCTGGAAACCGGATCGAATACGCCGCCGGGCATCGTCCAAAGCTTCCTGAACGTAGGCGATCAGTTCATCACGCAATGGGCCGAGGGCAGCGTGAACTTCTCGCCAGACCCGCAATCGGTAGCGTTGATGCGTCTGGGGAATGCCTTGATCAACCAACCAGGAATTGAGATGAACAGGCTTTAGGCGACGAAATCGAATCA
This sequence comes from Nitrobacter hamburgensis X14, assembly GCF_000013885.1. NCBI lineage: Bacteria > Pseudomonadati > Pseudomonadota > Alphaproteobacteria > Hyphomicrobiales > Nitrobacteraceae > Nitrobacter > Nitrobacter hamburgensis. The sequence goes on along the minus strand of NC_007960.1, from coordinate 107,776 downwards.
CGTTATTGAGTCACCCCCATGCCCCACACCCTCCGTTAGCACCAAAATGATGGGGATGCATTCGAAGGGATGGCGCCTTGGTCAGGTCAATTTTACCGATTGGAAACAATGGTAACTTTCGAGGAGAACCACAGCGGGTTGTTTGGTCTGGAAAGAGGGGCTTGCGACTACCGCTGTCTCGCAGCTTGAAGGTCAGCTTTCCTGATGTCGCGCCTGAAACCGGATAGGTAGCTTACGGCCCCGAGCTGTAGCTCGGGCGTTTTCATTTCTCCATAGGTCAATCAAGGTCAAGGAGAACTGAAATGGGTTATTAACTGCGATTGGTCTGCGACGAGCAGAGTATGGCACCCACTCGCTGCGACGAACGAAAGCATCAATGATCTACAAGGCGACTGGCAATCTGCGCGCTGTACAGATCCTACTCGGCCACACCAAGATCGAGAACACCGTGCGCTACCTCGGTGTAGACGTCGAGGATGCGCTGCTCTTGGCCGAGCGAACTGAAATCTGAAATCGGGTGCGGTCATCCGGCGATACTGGATGGCCGCTTCCTGCGCCTAGCGCCCTTGCTCTTCAGCTCTGACATTGGTGGATTCCTGCCTGACCGTTTCAGGAAGACCGAACGCAATAGCTGCCGTTGATCGTGCCAGGCCAACGCGGCAGCTCGCGACCCATATCGACCGCTCAGCCTCCGATTTTCGATCCCCAGGTGCCGACCGTCAGCTTTCCTGATGGCTACGCCTCCGAGTAGCCGAAAGTGGTCAGTCCATTCTCAACAGCAAAGCCGCGCAAGCTGCGCTCCAGCTTAGGTTGCAATGGTCGATCCGCCAGTTCGCTAGCGACATGGCGACCGAACCAGCCGGGCCCACCAGCGATGGGGTGGTCGTCAGCCTGGGATGGCCTCTTTCCGCTAGGCCTTCCGGCGAGGCTTTATCGCACTCAGCGTGATGGTCGCATCGGTGAAGATCTCAGCATCACGGTGAAAGATGGCGGAGCCGCGGAAATAGCGGCGCTGTGCCATTTCCATCCTGGCGATGCCATTCTCGACCCGCCGATTGAAGAACCGGACGTCCAAGCTCGACGCATGGGCATCCGCGAAGCCAGCGTCCATTTCGACGGTCCAGATCAAGCTCGGTATGTCGAAATAATAGTCCAGCCTGAAGCGCGTCTCATCAATCGCTTCGGTCGATGTGATCGAAATGTCCTCAAGGCCGTCAAAATCCTCCACGGAGAAGCCCTCGATGGCGGTGAGTAAGTCCTCTGGGATATCGGAATCTTCGAGAAACTCTTGGATCCGCGATACAGGCAGGCCGTTCAGGGTCTGCAGAACAATCTCGACGGCGGCCTCTTCCAGCTCGCGGCCCCAATTCTCCTCGAAATCCTCGAGCTGTTCACGGTTCAGGGCAGAGGTCTTCACCTCTGTCCATTCTGCACGCGAAAGGGATGTGGTGAAGAGCGCCATCTCATCGTCGGAAAGCGCGATGCGGACGTCGCCGAACGGGTCGCGCTCGACACTGCCCTTGATTTTGGCGAGCCCCCATTCGTTCGCGCCCATCACGCTCACGGTATCGTTGACCTGTAGCCTAGGGACGGAACCTCGGACCCGCATGCGAATCGCATCCCAGATCAGCGTGACATAAGAGGGACCACCTTCGAACGACGAGGAGAGGATACCAACGAGATAGCCCTTGTCATTCACGACCGCGCCACCGCTCATGCCGCCTACCGTCTCCATGGCGACCTCGAAGCAGGGCGAGACCATGCGTTCGCCCCGCCCCATCGGAAAGGCCGCGGTGACCAAGCCTGACGACACCAGCGGCGTCACCAACGCAGCCTGCTTGTCGATGCCCTGGTGGCGGAAGCCCATCGCCCAAAGCCGGTCGCCAACCAGAGGCAGCGCGATCTGCATCGGCGCCAGCATGAGCGGCAGGCCCGCATGAGCCTCCGAATTTAATGTGCAGCTCACCAGCGACAGATCGGAGCTGATTTTCCGTTCCGCGTCGAAAATGCTCGGCCGCGAGATCGTTCGTACGTCCTGGGGGAGCCATGCTCGCTTGGCGCTGGGAAGAAAGGTCAGAAAAACGGGGCCGGGCCCATCCGCCGGGAATTCGTCGAGCACATGGGTGGCGGTCAACAGCATTCCGGGTGCCACCATCACCCCACTGCCCAGGATCGTCACGCCGTCCTCCTCGAAGCGCGCCACGGCAACGAGCGCGTCACCGGCTTCGTGCAACGAGCCCATCGGCCCGATGCCGTCCTCGGCGCCATACTCGGCCGTCCGCCAAGAGAGCGTCAGGTCGGTCAGGGCAGGATTGCCGCTCGTTATGCGGACGGAATGCTGTGCATCAGCGGTCACCCCTACATCCTCAGTTTCGCGTGCCTCGAGGTTGTGAGGCTGAGGCCTATACAGGTCAGGTGAATCACCGACATTGCCTGTTCGCTCCTCGCGCGTTGAAGCCAGAGCAATTTAACCCATGGGCTCACAAAAGCGATAATGGACAGAACCGCGAGAGCGCCGGTGAAACGCCAAGCCTCCCCATGCGCTCCACCTCTCCGACCGGACTCCCGTGGTAGCTTACCGTCCATGTGGCGTAGGGTCGAATGCTCCGGATGACCTCGTGGAGATAGGCCACATCGACGTCCGAGAGCGAGTGACCGAGCACGAGGACCTCATCAATGTTGGTGATACCGCTGAAGAAGGCGGCGTTGCGGCAGAGGATGTCGTCGGTCGGCTTGAAGGTGCCGGAGAAGTAGCCGTCGATCAGCTGATAGCCGCCAGCGACCCTCGTGTCCGTGTCCTCGTGGACCTTGGGCGACAGCTTCTCCTCCTCCAGACGTTCCCAGCCGTGGCCGAGCACGATCTGGTCGCTCGGGATAGTAGCGTTCCCGTGTATGTGCAGCACGTTCGCCGACGGCACGCCGTAGGTGGCCTCGAGCGTAGGAGTGTAGTTGAAAGTGAGATAGAGCGCGCCGGGATCTATGCATCGCACTGGTGAATACGTGTCTGGGATAGGCGGCGGAAGTTGGCGGATCCAGGCGGCGAAATGATCGCGTAGCTTTCTCGAGAGGGCATCTACGACCTGTTCGATCTCATACTCGAAATCGTGATGATAGGCGTCGCTCCAGTCGTCGGCGCCGTAGCCCACCAGAAACTGTTCGGCATGGTTGATGACGGCGTCCTCGTCGAATGATGCCAGGCGCTCTTCGAAGCATGCCCAGAAGTCCTCATCGACATAAAGGTACTCGTTGATCATCTGCCATGCCGTCGGATCCACAGCGAGAAGATATTCGCCGAACTGGGAGTAGCGGGAGGGTATCCCGTGATGGAGGTCGAACCCGTTTCCGATGATGAACAGCCGGTTGGCCATGGGCTGCGATCCTCTATTCTGCCAACTAGACGAAAAGACCTATACGGCCGGCCTGAGGGTTCTTGGTGAACTGATAATTATGGTACGGCTTGACCACGTCCTGATCAGACTTGTGGTTCTCGACTATGATGAACTGCGCCTTGTCAGAGAGCCCGTTCAGGTGTCGGTAGAAATGGGTGGCAACGTCGGCGTTTCGCAATGCGAGATCGTCATCGCCAAGATCCCCAAAGCGAGTTTCCTCGGCAGGGCGATAGGCCAGCAGCGGCGAGTCCAGGATTATAAAGCCCGGATGGGGTCTTCCCTTTTCAATGCAGTAGACTAGCACGCCAACCTTGAAGGCGGCGTGCAGCAGTGCGCGGACTCCTGCGCCATTGTCGCGTCGGCGCTTGCCATCGACGACTATGTCCTGATCGCCCTTTTCGAAGTGTACGGCTTGGGCTCCAGGATAATTCCATGCCGTGAGGACAGCGCGTACGGCGGTTGAGAGCTCATGCGCTTCGCTCGTCGAGAGGTCGAGATTGACGTCGAGCCCGTCGGCACGTGGACGCGACCTCACGCTTTCGGCGTTGATACGGGCCACATGTTGTTCGAGTTCGGACAGTCGCTGGCGATTATCCAGGTCGACCTCGAACCTCTCGCAACGCTCGCTGGCGCTTTTGAAGATCGAGCGTGCGCTGATTTCCTGTTGCTCGGCCTCCTTGCGTGCGAGCCGATGCCTTTCGAGTTCTTGCTCCGCGATGGCGATCAGGTTCTCGACACTATCTATTTCTGATTTGGCATCGGCAATGGCCGCGGCGAGGTCGCGCGCTTCGACACGGATCTTATCAATCTCTAGCTCGACGGCGTGACGCTGCTCTTCAATCCCGCCAAGGCCATGATCGTGCTGCTGGTGTTGGGGCAGCGCTCCGCAAAGCGGGCAATTTATCGTCGCGAAACGCTGCAGGAGAAAGCCACCCTCCTCCAACCCATCGAGACGCTCGATATCAGACGCGTAGACGCTCGCGAGTTCATCGAACCGGATGATGAGAGCTTTGAGCTCCGCGATGCGGGCATGATAGGCTCGAATGTCTGCAGCGAGTGACCTCTCCTCTGCGGAAAGCGTATCCAGGCTATCTTGGCGTTCGTTCACAACCTCTAGGAGCTCGGCTTTTTCGCGTTCTGCTTGGGTGAGCTCGGCAACGACAGTTGCGGTTTCAACTGTATCGTCGATGAGTTTGCGCAGCTGGTCGGCCATTTGCGAGAGGAGTTCGATCTTTGCCTCTTTTGCCGCCTTCAGCTGGTCGCCAGAGCGTACTTGCGGAATCGACGCCCCATCGATCCCGGTCAGCAGGAACTTAAGCAGGCTCTTGTCCTCGGAAGTGATCGCTATGTGATAGGCGAGCAGGAGGCTCTTCTCGTCGATCATTCTCGTTTCATCCACGAGAAGATATCGCATCAGCAGGCGGAGAGAGAAGGGTGACTTTTCGGCCCGTTCGTTCTTTAGAAGAAGGGCTTCGCGGAAACCCACCTGAGAAAGCAGGAAACGCGAGATGTTCGGGGAAGTGACGTGCTTGCGCGAGAAGGATTCGTACCCCGGCGAATTCTGGTCAACAGCATAGAGATGGCCCTCGGCTTTGTAGATGTCGCCGCCCAGTGCCGAGGCGCGCAGCGTGACCGGCCGGCCACCGGGAAGCGTCAGCCACAAAAGGTAGTTGTCCACCCCCTGGCCTTCAGGAGGGAGTGTCGGAAGGTCGCCTCCCAGAAGGTAGTCGATCGACTTCCGTACGAACGACTTCCCGCTGTTGGACGCCCCCCAAATGATGTTGACTCCAGACTGGAATGACACCTCTATCGGCCCGCGCTCAGGGCCCGTGAAGGCGAGTTTGTCGATGATAATTCGGCGACGGTCAGCCATTGTCGCTGGCCCCTCCGACAATCTCATGTGACCAACGCTCTAGGCTGTCCCTGAGTTTTTGGAAAAACCAGTCGTTTCCTTGGGCAGTGGCCTCTTCGGCCAGCCAACGTGCCGCTTCGGCTAGGCGGCGATTGTAGGAGCTCCCGAACAAGTCGATCATCGCGGTCGCGGTTTCATGGGCTTGAAATGTGATGCCGTCGTTTCCGAATACCTGCTCCACCAGCGATGCCCGAGCCATGAGGAGCAGCCCTTCTTCGACGAGATGACGCCGGACGAAATATTCGCCCGCGCGCGCCGCATTTTCGGGATGAATGCTAGGAGGCCCGCCGGCATCTCCGGTGTGAACTACATAATAGTCAAGCAGTGACAGAGTGGCGAGGTCGAAAGCTTGCGGCGCGAAGGCATCGAGGACCAGCAGCGCTCGAACGCCGGCTTCGAGGGGCGTGTTGAACAACTGCGGCGGGGTCACGAGCACACTCATGCCCAAGGCATTCTACCTACGTTCGCAAAATGATGGCAGACGCCCTGCTTTACGCTTGGGGTTACGCGATTGTGCCGGCCGAGGGGGCCTGTAATCTGTACTGTGGAGGCCGCACTCATAACTTCATTAAGCCTCTCGAAGAGCCGCGCTCTTTCCAACGCGTGATATCGATCGATCACGGTCTCGTGCACATCCTCGTCGACATTGTCGATCTGGTTTGCAGGAAGATTGTCACGGAAATGGCGCCGAAACGCCTTGCGTTCAAGATAGCGACGGCGGGCATTGACGATTTGCGGACCATAAGTGGCGTGCACCACAACCGCCGCATAGTCCGCCAACGCAGTCCCACTTTCAGCAGCGAACACCGCCACGAGTTGGGTGACATAGGCCATCTCTTCGTCGGCGACCTCTTCCGGAACCTCGTCGACATGAACACGGGGAGCCTCGCCCGGATCAATGTCCAGGTGTTCGTTGAGCACCGCCCGCATCCGCGGTTGCTCAACAAGCTCGCTCGCCTTCCATAGTTCGACGTGTTCGAACGCGTATGCTCGGATGGCGGCCTCTATCTCCGGAGTCAGCGGGGAGGCGGTTTTTGATATGCCGTTGAGGCAATACTTATCCCAGTGCTCCACCACGAAATCGGCGATCAAGGATGGCCTGTCGATGACCTTCTTGACGTCTCTCACCGCAGAGTTGGGGCAAACGAAGATGTATTTCGTCGGGGGCGTGAACTCTCCTCGGCAAGCATAGTGGAAGATTTTGCCGAGCTCGATCGTGAAGTCCGCCTTTCCAAGCGGTGCCTTGAGGTGCTTACACTGATAATTATGCCATTCGCCATCGTACCGCTGCGGTGACAGAAAGCCGACAGCATCTCGGCCCATGTCTGCAGATTGCGTGGGGCGTTCGAACCCGACATAGCTGTCCTTGAGGCATGCAACCCACTTCTTGATCAGGTCTTCGAGCTCGCTATCCGTCAGATTCAGGATGAGACGATCTTCATTGAATGCCATCGTGCCCTTATTCCCCCCGCTCGGATGAGAAATTGAACGATATTCGTCGCCCTCTCAAGTTGTATTTGTCTTATCGTACGATCCGATTTGAGGACTTTTTCATGTACGCGGCATTATCTCGCCCGATCTGGGCCGCGCATTCCGAAATCAACCTGCCGTTCCGCCATTCAAGGAAGCGACCGAAGACGAAATTTGCTCGATCCATTGCGGAGCCGGGGCGCGCCGCGGAATCTCGCCCATCGTCTCCGACGCCCTCGCCCCTGATGAGGCGCTTCCTGAGTTCTTTGAACGCCTTTTGGACATGGTCCGCCGAACTGGATGAGCGGCGGGATCGGAGGATAGCAGATCTTATTTGGAATTCATCGCAGGCGAATGGCCGATTTCTCGATGCTGCATGGCCAAACCTGCCAGCCTCCCAGACAAGTCTGGGCATTCAAGTGTGCGAAATCCACATGAACGAAAGACCGGTTCCGACGATCGGATAGGGGGCCATGAACGTCAACAACGTTGGCAGCTGCGGACGACGCGTTACACGGCTGCCCGGTGTCTGATATCCTCACCCTATCGCTCCAAAGCCGACCGAGCACTAAGTCCCACACTCAGTCGTTCGCACGGGCGTGTGCCATATGAACGGAAGGCCGCTTCCAGGAAAGGCTGAGTAGGCGTGGAATGACCCAGATTAGGTCGATTGGAGAATGGCCGCTTACCGCCAGATTTCTCCATGACCGGACTGTCTGCTCCCGGCCCTAATGCGATATTTGAGTAGCAACTCTGCAAGGTCAGCTTTTGGCGCAAGGCGATCATCGTCATTGTGGACGCCAATATAACTACGTTAAGGCTCTCGATCTTGATCGAGAGCGGATCGTGCCCTTCGTAGCGGCGAGCCGCTCGTTAGGCGTCATCAGTGCCGCCGGGGGGGGGCGAAGCCGACCGGTCTCGGCGTATCGCGTTCGAGCTGCGTCGATATCAGCAAGTTCGCAATCACCCGGTCGGCCAGCGCTTCAACGGGCTTCGCCGGCGCAACGTCCCAGCCCGCCGAAACAAGCGTCGCCGACTTTCGTCTCAGTCCTTCGGCCTAATCGTATAGCGCCATGTTGAGGCAGCGAACACCGGCGTGTTATTTGAACAGCTAGACGTCGCTCGGCGACACTACGACGGAGGCGCTGTCGGCGGCCGGCGGATTCGCGGCGATTCCCGTCGTAGTCGGGAAGTCGCCGGGACCGCTGGGAGACTGCACACAGACGGTCGACTGCTGTCCGGTAAAACACGAAGCGTCATAGCCGGCGCCGCGCATCAGGTAGGTGCAGACGCTCACGCCATTGCCGTCCTTGACGTTGCGCGCGCTACAATCGCCGCCCGCGGCGTAGTTGGCGAGCTTGCCTTTCGGGCCGCAGCCGAATTGGCATGCCATGAGGATCGCCGATTGATCGATGGTGGCGCACTTTCCCCCTGAACAGACCTGTTGGCCGACAAGCGAGGTCAGACCGTTCTTCTGCGCCTGGCTCCACGAGTTTTGTTCGTACTGCGTCCATGCAGCGGTCTGCGCGGATGGGCTGTTGAGAAAGCTCTGCGCGCTGTCGTTGTAATAGCGCTCGAAGGTGCCCGGGCAGAATTGAAACGCACCGAGGCAGCCATACTGATTGGTGGTGCCGAAATTGCCCTCGCTGCTCGATACCTTCGCTGCGAAGTCCGCGCAATTTGAGGGGATGCCAGCGGCCGTCAGGCTCGCGGCAGACTGTCCTGCGAAGGCCGCGGCGGCGGAAAGGCAGAGAATGAGCGCGGCGTCAAAGAGCGTTTGGCGAACGGCCGCGCGGATCGTCATGGCTTTGCCCCTGCGACCTCGAACTTATAGTCGCCGTTTACAAGCGTCTTGCCGTCCTCGCTTAGCGCGAAGGGTCGCCGCGCGAACGTCTTCTGCGCGTCCGACATCGGCGTAGTCGCGAAGCGCGGGTCATCGGGCGGCACGACCTGGTGCATCATGTCGTCAACGGCAACGGTTCGATGGCCGTCCTCTCCGATCCTGACGAGCCGCGTGGGGCAAGCGCCCGACGAACAGTCCTCGTTCCAGATCTGCGAGATCAGCCAGTCGCCATGGGCCGTGCGCAGCTGGTACTCGTGGATGGTCACCGTTCCCTTCGCCGTGGGGGCGAGCGCGGTGCCCGTCCAGACATGGTCCGGGTCCTCGGCGACGTTCCGGTAAGACGTCTTGTAGGCGAACGCGGCTTCGGCAGCCGTTGCGGGCGCGGCGTAGGCGAGGGCGAGGAAGCAGGCGGTGAGAAAACGGAGGCGGCGGCACTGCATTTGCGGCTTTCCCTCTTCGAGGCGAGTCATTGGCGATGGAGCGGGATGTCGAGTGAACACCCCTCCACAGCCCGGTGGTCAAGGATCATCCCGGTTTTAAGCGTTCTGGCTGCGACATCGTAAGACGCGTAGGCAACCGACGCGGCGGGGTCAGGCGGCGCACCCGGTGCGAGCTCCAGGAAGCACGAGCGGCCCGCGTCCATCGTGCGGACCTGAATGCCCTCGTAGATCGCGACCCGCGTCGGACAGAGTTTGACGGTCGCGTGCGCGTGGACGCCCACCTGCTTCACCGTGCATCCAGGCGCTGTATCGAGGACGCTGAGGACAACCGAGCGGCGCGTGCTCCAAATCACAAAATGAGCTTCCGTCGCCGGCGCGTTGCCCGCGGTGAAGCGTCGGTCTCCCGCCGCCGCATAGGCGCGGTTGTTGGAGTCGACGGCGTCCTTCCAGATGTCGAGGTAGGTGGCGGCCTGCGCGGAAGGCCGCTGCAGGTCGGCGTAAGCCATCGGCCGCCAGGCGCCGGGGTCTGGTGTCAATGGCCGCGCCTCGACGGCGCCGACGATCTCGATCATCATCATCATCAGGCTCGCGGCAACAGAGCAAAGGGCCCGGCGGGCGGGCAGGGCACTCGCTGCTGCCTCCCAACATCTAATATATTGTATTTGATGTGTCGATGCCACCGATGCTTCCACGGCGCGACCCTACTCGTAACGGGGTCGGCCCGGCACCCACCACCAAAAATCTTTCGGTGAAGCCTCCCGATTAAACCAAGGCGCCGCGGTCAAAGGAGGGTGGACCGGCTGCATGTTCCAGACGACGCCGTAATAATAGAAGTTCGCCGTCTCGCGCCGCAGCCTTCCGCCTGCAGCGTCGAGGTAGTCCGTGGCGCAATGCACCACGGGGCTGCGATAACGCGTGACACGTGCCGTCTCCTCGTCCAGGCCGCCGGGCTTGCAGCCGAATAGCCAGACGGATGCGGGGTAGTGCCCTTGCGCGGGTGCGCTGGCGACAAGCCTGCGGTAAGCCGCGTTCGCCTCCGGCTGCGTGGGGTAGGTGAAGCGCTCGGTCAGCACGGGCGCGAACGTCGAACGGTCCGGCGCATACTCGAGCCGCCCCGGCTTGACGCGCCCCGGACTGTAGAGCGGCTCCGATGCCGGCGTCACCACGTCAACAACCGGCGCGGTCGGTGCGGCGCAGCCGGCGAGGACAGCGAGGAGCGGCGCGACAAGTGAGTAAGCGCGGCGGATCACGGTGTTGCTCCGCGTTGGGCGGCTCGTGATGGATCGGTCTTCGCGCGCCAATCCCAGGGCATCTGGAATGTGCTCGACCACAGGCCCCGGTAGGCCTTGCGCGCATCCTGCTCGGCAGCGGCGTAAGCACGCACGCCCGGGTCCTCAGGCGTCGGCAGGCGCGCTACCGCGATCCCGTCGCGGACCATGTCGGCGGCGATATCAGGGTGACCGGCCGAGGAGCAGCGAGCGAGGTGCTCGCTTGCCTCGTCGCGCAGCGTCCTGCATGCGAGCCAGGCGTTGAGGGTGGCGGTCACGAGCCAGGCTGTCGCCATGGTTCCGCACGGCCATGGCTGTCGCTTGAGTCGCGCCGTCTGACCAGGCGCGCAGGTGTCGATGCCATATAGCTGATAAACCTCTTTGCTCTCCACGTCGCGGAAGCGCGTCCCATCGATCACCTCGACGCGCAGCGGCGGCGACTGGACCACGGCCTTCGGCTCGTAGACGCCCGGCGGCGCGTTGCCAGTCTGAGCGAGCGCCATTGACGCGCTCAGCACTGCCAGCGCCGAAACCACCCCGAGCACGACGCTAGGCGGCGGCATCGTTGCGCTGCCCGAGATCGAGCTTGTGGAAGACGTTGGCGATGACGTCGGTCGTGTAAACCGTCTCGCCGTCCTTCTTGTACGATCCGTCCGCAATGCGGCACTCGGCGTAGACGGCGTCTCCCTTGGCGACATTTGCGATTGCCCACTCCGCCGCCTTCTCGTTGAGGATGGTAACGGTCACCCAATCCGTCTCCTCGCGCCGCTCGCCCTTGCCGTCGGTCCAGGCGCGGTCCGTCGCGACATTGATCTTGGCGGCCTTGTTGAAGGCCTTCGGCGCCTGCCCGACGCGGCCTCGCAGGATAAAAAGGTTGGTGGTTCTCATTCGCTCTCTCCTGTGTTGTGAGTCGTTCTCATGGCGTCGCGAGTTGCGGCGCCGCCGGCGTGGGCGAGGGCGTTCCCTCGCGCAAAGTGCGCAAGATGATGGCGTTCGGCTCCGGCATGTCGGCGAAGGCCCAAAGGCCTGCCTTGGCGCGCTGAGCGACGAGTTGCGCCACGAAGTACGGCGCATGCACGGGCTGCCCATCCGGCTTCAACGCGGCAAAACCAAAGCCCGTCGCGATCAGCGCCGTGCCGAGGTCGATGCGTGAGCCCTGGCCCGAACCAACAGTTCGGGTGGCGACGCAGAAAACGAAGACCGTCTGCGTCTGCGGTTGCTCGGCCGCGTCGTAGCATCGCGGCTGCAGATCCCGCGTCAGCGCGACCAGCATCGCGAGCGACGCCTCCCCGCAGTCCCGCCGCATCCCGTGCGCATTGGTGAAACTGGTCCCGCGCAGACACGACTGCACCCCGTACAGCCGGTAGATGGTGCCGGCGTCCGACCAGCTGTCGCCCGTCAGGTAGACCGCACTCGCGGGGACCGGGAACCAGCGCGAGGGTGCGGTCTGCGCCGACGCGCCGTTGAGCACCGCGAGCGGCGCGAGCGCGACGGCAAGGGCGTGGGACCAGCGCACGCTAATAGCCCTGCAGGGAGAAGTAGAACCGCTGGCTTCGGTTCGCGGTTGTGATGTCGACGAAATAGGGGTCGCTGCGCGCTTCGCGCGGCGTGGTTGGATAGCTCGCGGTGCAGCCGCCGTCTCCGCCGGAGCACACTTGCTGCGGCCTCGACAGGTCGGCGCAGAGGCCGCCGTTCGAAGCGCGCTCGAGGCCGGCACCGCCATCAGCCGCTAGTTGAACCGGCGTTAGCTCAGACGGGCAGGCCTGGTAGGGCTCGTAGCCATGGCCGCTGGTGTTGCCTTCCGCGCAAGATGGCCATCCGCCGCCTTTTGCCAGCTGCCGAAAAAGCGTCTGCATCACCGGCACGCAATAGGGAATCCCAGCCCAGCCGGGCGCGGGCGCGGGCGCCGCGGCGCACAGAAGCACCTTGCAGCCGAACGAGGCGTCCTGCGCGGTCGCGGGGGGCGGCATGTCGAGCCCTGACCCGAGGCCCACCACCGCTATCACGAGCGCCCCACGACGCATCATCCATCCTCCGCAGCCAGCCTGTGGACGACCCGAGTCCAATTCAGTTGCCAAGATATCAACATTCAATATATTGTCTATTGGAAAATGGAAATGGGGTGGCATGTTGATTCGCGTCGCAGCGATCGGGTTCGGCGTCCTGGCGAGTCTCGCGGGCGCAGCGGCGCAAGACGCGAGGCCGCAGACGCTGGCTGCTGTCGACGCCTCAGGACACGTGCTGCCGCTCGGCGCCGCGCCCGTTTCGGTAGAGCGGATCGGCGCTGCCCAGGTGTCCCAGGTCGCCTCGCCTTGCCCCGACGCCGTGGCGATGGTCCCGGAGGAGGCCCGCGCGCTCGTCACACGCATCGCGACGGAAGAGGCCTTCTATCCAGACTTCGTACTGTCCGTCGCAAAGGCGGAGAGCCAGTTCAATTCCGTAGCGCTCTCGGACAAGGGTGCCTTCGGGCTGATGCAGCTCGAGCCGGAGACGGCGCAGCGCTTCAAGGTCGACCTTTGCGATCCCGTCGGAAACATCCGCGGCGGCATCCGCTTCCTTCGCGCGCTGCACGAGAAATATCGCAATCCGCTCTTCATCCTGGCCGCCTACAACGCCGGAGAGGGCGCCGTCGAGCAAAGCCGAGGCGTTCCTCCTTATCCCGAGACGGTGCGCTTCGTCGCACAGGTCCTCAACGACTTCTACGCGTGGCCAGCGCTCGGCCCAGCCGCGGCACGCGGCCCGCTTCGATCTGCGTCCCGGACGCTAGAGGCGCCCGACTTGATCGAGCCGCGAGAGGCCACCGCGCCGCCCAAGACACCGAAGCCAGCCCCCAAAGACCGCACGCGGTGGGATAACGGCTTTGTCATGCACGTCGACTAAGAACGGAGGACTGGATGAAGACAATGCTCTCACGAACGCCGCTCGCCGGAGTGCTTCTCGCTCTGAGTGCTGTTGAGGCAGCCGCGCAGTCGAGCGGCGGCACGCTGCAGCCGGTTCAGTCGACGCTGACGCAACTGGTCTCCGCACTCACCGGCCCGATTGCAACAGCGCTCGCAACCCTCGCCGTGATCGCCTGCGGATTCTTCGCGTGGTCCGGGCGCCTGACCTGGGGCATCGCGGGCAGCGTCATTTTCGGCATCGTGCTCGTGTTCGGCTCGGCCCAGATCGTGCAGTTCTTCCAGTCGGCGGTTGGGCAATGACAGGAGACGAACTCGAAGACCCGCTCATCAGCCCGCTCGTCAAGGCGCTCACACGCGCGCCGACACTGATGGGCGTGCCGTACATGTACTTCATGTTCAATGGCGTGGTCTCGAGCGTCTGCTTCCTGGTGACGCATAACCTGTTCATGCTCCTCGTCGCGATCCCACTCCACCTGTTCGGCTATGTCATGACGCTCCGCGACGATCGAATCTTTGAGATCCTCTTCGTAAAGTCGACGAAGTGCCCGCCGCGCTCGCGCGCCTTCTGGGCTGCCGACAGCTATTCGGCGTGAGGACTCGGAAATGGTGGCGCGCGCATTACTCGACGAACTGACATTCGGTGCCGTGTCGCGGCGCGAGCGCCCCGTCGCCTCCCACGTCCCCTACACCCGCCACGTCGACGACCATATCATCAAGACGCGCGACGGCCTCGTCCTCACAACCCTCAAACTCGACGGGTATTCCTTCGAGACATCCGACATGAGCGAGGTCAACGCGCGCCTTCTCGGCCGCAACGACGTCGTTCGCACGCTCGCGAACTCCCGCTTCGCGCTCGTCTCCCACATCGTCCGGCGCGAGGTCCAGCCACGGATCGTGTCGACCTTCGACAACGCGCTGTGCCGGGAGCTCGACGAACGATACAACGCCGCGCTCTCCAAACGGCGCATGTTCGTCAACGACATCTATCTCACCATCATACGTCGACCGCTGCAGGGGCAAGCCGGCACGTTCGATGCGATGCTGACGCGACTTCTCGGTCGCAAGGACGTAGCCGGCGAATCAGTCGCCATGCAGACCGCGTTGGCGGAGCTCCGCGACGCGGCGACCGCGGTGCGCGAGAACCTCGCCGGCTATGGCGCACGGCAGCTCGGCGTCGTGCGTCGCGACGGTGTCTGGTTCTCTGAGCCGCTCGAGTTCCTCACGCTGCTGCTTAACGGCGGCCTTCCTCGTCCGATGCATCTGCCACGCATGAACCTCGCGGACGCGCTGTCGATGAAGCGCATCTTCTTCGGACACAACGCCATCGAGGTGCGGGGAGCCGGTCCCGAGGACACGCGCTTCGGGGCGATGGTGTCGATCCGCGAGTACCCGGCTCAGACGGGACCCGGCTCCTTCGACAACCTCCTGCGCGTGCCGCACGAGTTCATCGCGACGCAGAGCTTCGCGATCGTCGACCGCCCGGAGGCGGCCAAGCAGATCGACCGTGTATCGCGCCAAGTCGATATGTCCGATGAGGCGGGCTCGATTGTCTCGGAGCATCTCGACGACGCTCGCGACGAGCTGCTCGCGTCGGAAGCGATCTACGGCGAGCACCACATGACCGTGATGTGCCTCGGCCGCGACCTTGCGGAGGTCGGCGCAGCGGTCACGGCGGTAGGCGCCGCGCTGACCGATCGCTCCGTAATCTGGACGCGCGAGGATCTCAATTGCGAACCCGCGTTCTGGGCGCAGCTGCCGGGCAACTTCACCTACATCGCGCGCAAGGGCGTCATCTCGTCGAAGAATTTCGCGGGCTTCACCTCGCTGCACAACTACCCGAGCGGCCGGCCGGCTGGCAATCACTGGGGCCCGGCGATTTCCGTGTTCGAGACAACGTCGCAGACGGCCTACTATTATAATCATCACGTCCGCGACATCGGCAACTTCACCGTCGTCGGCCCGACCGGGTCCGGCAAGACCGTCTTCTTGTCATTCATCGCCGCCCAGACACAACGCATTCAGCCGCGGCCCAAGCTCCTGTTCGTCGACAAGGACCGCGGCGCCGAGATTTTCATCCGTGCGCTGGGAGGCCAATATGAGACACTCGTGCCCGGAGAACAGACCGGCTTCAATCCGCTCTCGCTACCGGACTCGGCGCCGAACCGAGAGTTCCTCTACCAGCTCTTCGCCTTCATGCTGCGACCCGGCAAAGGGGGCGAGCTCAGCGCCTCGGAGGAGCAGGTGATCCGCAACGCGATCGCGTCGGCGCTCGCGGCAGGGCCGGCAGGCCGCACGCTGAAGGCTTTCTCGACGCTGCTGCGCGGCCGCATCCGGGCAGGCGAGGGCGACCTTCTCGCACGCCTCGAGAGCTGGATGCGCCCCGACCAGCGCGGCTGGCTCTTCAACAATGACGAGGACAGGTTTTCGCTCTCCAGCGTGTTCGGTTTCGACATGACGCGCGTGCTCGACGACCCCGTCGTCCGCACCGCAGCTCTGATGTATATTTTCCACCGGACGGACGAGTTGCTGACAGGCGACCCCGTAATGATCTTCCTCGACGAAGGGTGGCGGCTGCTCGACGACGAGGTGTTCGCGTTTTTTATTCGCGACAAGCTCAAGACGATTCGTAAGCAGAACGGCATCGTCGGCTTCGGCACACAGTCGGCGGCCGATATCGTGCGCTCGAAGGCGTCGAATACGCTGATCGAGCAGACCAGCACCAACATCTTTTTCCCAAACCCGAAAGCGGACGACGAGAGTTACAAGCAGGCTTTCCGCCTCTCCGGCCGGGAGGTTGCGTGGATCAGAGGCACGGTACCGGAGAGCCGCTCCTTCCTGATCAAGCATGGGCGCGACAGTGTCGTGGCGAAGCTCAACCTCGCCAACATGCCGGACCTGATCAAAGTGCTGTCCGGGCGCACGGAGACAGTCGCCGAACTCGATGCGTTGCGGGCGCGCGTCGGCGACGACCCGGCGGCGTGGCTACCGATCTTCATGGGGAGGGCCCAGGGATGAGATGCGCAATCGCCGCCACTACAGTGGTGCTCTTAGCGATGACCGCCCCCGTGCTTGCCAGCATTCCGGTGAACGACGCAGCGCAGCTGACGCAGCACTCGCAGACCGCCAGCACGACCGTGAAGCTGGTGCCCGTGACGACGCAGCGCCAGGACGCCAACAGTGGCGTCAAGTGCGCGGTGACGACCGGCAAGAAGGCGAGCGTCACCGACCCAACCGCCCAGCCGCAGAGCGGTGCAGGCAGCAAGGCGATCCAGTCCTACGCGCCCGACCAGCCGGCGGCCCCCGATACGGCGGCGCAAGGCGCCGCTCTCAACAACCAGACGCTTTTCAAATCGAGCGGCGACGTCGTCGCCGGGCTTGATGCGTCTCGCCAGACCCTGAGCGCCGCGCAGACGGCGTTCAAAACGGCAGGCCAGCAGGTCGGGACGGCCACAACCGTGATGGCGGCGATCGACATGAACAGCGCCGCGCGGCTTCAGAATAACCTGGCGTGGAATAGCGCGATCGGCTCCGCCAACCTTTGGGTCACGGCCTTGAACGCGCTCAACCTCGCGCTGACCAGCGACACGAGCCGCGCTGCACTCGGTATGCGCGCCACGGCGACAGCCGGCGCGACGCCCCGACAAGGCCCTGCCTGTCCGCTTGGCATGATCGGGGCGGGCACCGCGGCCAACCCCTGCCGCGCGCCGTCGACATGCTCGACGACGCCGGCCGGCTCCCCGACTGATCCCGCGTGCATCGTTGCGCGCTACGTCGACAGCGACGGCAACGTCGTCTTCTACCTGTCTCAGGCACAGAGCGCAGCGAATGCTGCCGGAAGCCTGAACGCCTTCACTGCCGACGATGTCGCGGCGGGGCTCGCCGCAATCGCCTCAAACAGCCGCTAGGGAGGTCCTCATGCGCCTGAAATTCGTACTCCTCGTTTTGGCCGCGCTGATCGCCACCGGCGTGCCGCCAGCTGCCGCGCAGGTCCCGGTCCTCGATAACGCCAACCTCGCAAAGGCGCAGCAGATCGCCACGAGCACGCAGCAGATCCTGACTGCGGACAAGCAGATCCTGCAGTTCACCCAGAAGACGTTGCAGGCGGTGACCGGGGATAGGTCGTCGCAGGCGCAAGGCACTCTCGCACAGATGGCGCTCGGTGGCGGCTTCTCGATGGCGCAGGCGCCATCGCTCGGCTCCGTGATCTCCGGCGGCGCGCTGTCCTTCGCCGGTATGGGTTCGGCGTCGCAGAACATCGTCTCGACGCTCATCAATGGCCTGCAGCTCGTGCAGACGATCACGGGGCTGGTCAACGGCCAGAGCCATCCCGCGGACACAGCCTACAAGAACTCCGTCAACGTCGCGGCGACGCTGTCGGGGCTCATCAACTCGACGCAGGGCGCGGTGCAGCAGAGGTCCTCGGCGTTCACGCAGGGAGGCCAGCAGATCGGCAAGGCCCAGGACCTGAAAGGCAGCGTCGACCAGAACACCCAGGTGCAGATTCAGACGGGGCAGACGATCAACGAGCTCAATGGCGTCGTCAACAACGCGGCAGCCGCGGCCAATCAGGCCAACCTCGACCGGATCGCAGCAGAGTCGTCGGCGGCGCGCGCCATGAAATTCACGCAGCAGTGAACCGCAAGGGAGGGCGAAGCGTGTCGAAGCGCAATCTGATTCTGATCATCGTCGTCGCCGTTGCCGCTTTCGCGATCGGCCGCTTCGTGGTTTCGCGCGGCCCGACGCCGTCCGCCGAGTCCGGCACCACCGGAGATCAGAGCGCGGCGGCGAAAGCCGCGTCACGGGCCATGACGTTCACACAACCGAAGGCGCCCGCACAGTGAGAACCGCCGCTCTCGCACTTCTGGTGCTCGTCGCCGCGGCGCTCTCAGGATGCGCATACAAGCCGCTGAAGGCGCCCTGCTCGCCGGATGAGGGCGGCACGCCGCTGGGCTACGCCGACATGCAGGCGCCCACGCAACCCGAAGCGTTCAAGAGCCTCGACCGCTGCGGGCCGATGCGGCCGATCTGAGAGGGGCGATGGGAAACAGCTTCAGCATTACCTCGCTTCTGCAATCGGTCGACCAGCTCGGTCAGAACTATGTATCGACCGCCTACCAGGCCTTGGCGAATGCGGCGACCTCGGGCGGCGCGACCAGCGTCGCCGGCTCGCTGCTCACGCTCTACATGATTTTCTGGGGTATTGGCATCTGGCAAGGCACATCAACCGGCGGTCCCGCCGATCATGCCTTCCGGCTGTTCCGCGCGGTGCTGATTTACACCATGGCGACGAAGTGGGGTGACTTCCAGACACTGGCCTATAACGCTCTCAACGACGGCCCGTCGGCGATCGGCAATGCGCTCTTGAGCGCGGTCACGTCGGCGAACAACACCGGCACGTCTGCGAATCTGAACTCGGTCAATGGCGTGCAGTCGGCGCTGCAGAACATGTGGGATACCACGAACAGCGCCACAGAGGCATTCCTGCAAAACGCCGGCATCACCAATTGGGGACCCTACATCTTCGCGGCCGTCTTCTACGTGGTGATGGCCATCCTGATCGGCTTCGCAATCTTCCTCATCGTGCTGTCGAAGATGTTCATGTGGCTGCTTTTAGCGCTGGCACCCTTGTTCATCATCCTGCTGCTGTTCGGCGTCACGACGCGGTTCTTCAGTGGGTGGCTGAGCGCGCTGGTCCAGTATTTCCTGGTGCAGGTCCTCGTCTATGCATTTCTGGCCTTCTACGTCTCGCTGATCCAGCAGACGATCGACACGCTCAACAGCGTCGCCAATTCCAAGTCGGCGACCTGGGCAACCATCGGCCCGGTCGTGCTGCTCGCGATTATCGGCATCCTACTGCTGAGCCAAATCAACAATATGGCGGCGGCTATCGCCGGTGGCGTTCCGATCTTCGCGCCTCGCATCGGCGCGGTGCTTGCGACCGCAACCGGCTATCGGCTTGGCGCGGCCGCAAACCGAGCGCGCCTCGCCTTCCGCAATCCGCTCAATCCCGCCTCGACGTCGCGGCGTGAGGAGTTGGCGTCACGTCAACGCGCGCGTGTTGGCTTGCGCGCAGCCTCCTGGGCGCAGTCGGCGGAATTCCGGCGCCTGGCCGACCAGCTCCGCAATCCCAACGTTCCGCCGGCGTCGAGCGGGAGTGGCCGGCCATGACGGAGACAACAGCCTCAGAGTCCGCGCGGGTCGATTCGCGCTATTACGCCGACGGCGCGACATGGGAGCGGGATATCGCGCGCCGAAATCGCAATTCGCGGGCGCTTGCCTGGATCGTCGCCGCGGTCATGACAATCGTGGCCGTCGGCGCACTCGGCACCTTGGCTTTGCTGGTCCCGCTCAAGACCTACGAGCCGTACATGGTCGTGGTCGACAAGACCACCGGCTTCGTCGAGGTGAAGCGGCCGATGGCGGAGGGTCCGCTGACCCAGGACGAGGCCGTCACGACATTCAATGTCGTCCGCTACATCAAGGCGCGCGAGACCTATGACCCGAAGGCGCTGAAAGATAATTTCGATCTGGCGCAATTATTGGCCAGTGGCGATGCGAGCCGTGAACTGACCGAAATCTATTCGCCCGCCAATCCCAGCAACCCTGTGAAAGTCTTCGGTTCGAACACCGTGATCGCCGTCAACATCAAGTCCGTGACCTTTCCGAACAACCGCACGGCGCTCGCGCGTTTCTCCACCGAGGAGAAGTCCTCGACCAACATCATCACCCGCAACTGGGTGTCGCTGGTGCGCTTCCGCTATACCTCCGCGCCGATGCGTAACGAATGGCGGTTCGACAATCCCCTCGGTTTCCAGGTGCTCGAGTATCGCCGCGATCAGGAGACCGCGCCCTCACCGGGAACGGTAGGTGCGCAGCAATGATCAAGGGTTGTGCCGTCTTAACTGTCGTACTCTGCATCACGGCCGGCGCCGCCTTCGCGGAGGCGCTGCCGCGGCCGGGTCGCGTCGATTCGCGAGTGCGGGACGTCGTCTACAACAAGGACAACGTAACCGCGATCGATGCGAGCTATGGCACCTCGACGATGATCGAGCTACAGCCCGACGAGAAGATCGAAACGCTGGCGCTCGGGGATTCAATCGCCTGGAAGGTCGAACCGAACCGCAAGGGTGACGTCATCTTCGTCAAGCCGGTTGAAAAGAACGCCCAGTCGAACCTCAACGTCGTCACCGACAAGCGCATCTATTCGTTCCTGCTGCGCTCGAACACGCGGCCGCCGGCAGGGCAGATCTACGCGGTGCGATTCCGGTTTCCGGATGACGAGGCCAGCGCGAAGCTCTTGGCTGAAGCCAAGGAGCGCGCCGCCAATCCGAATCTCAAGGATCTCAACATCGCCAACGCCAACAGCGATTACGGCTACAAGGGCTCGTCAGTGAACAAGCCGGTTGCCGCGTTCGACGATGGGACCAAGACCTGGTTCCGCTTCGAGGGCGAGACGCCGGCGATCTACATCGTCGATGGTGACCGCAATGAAAGCCTCGTCAATTTCCGGACCGAGGGGCCTTACGTCATCGTCGACAAGGTGTCGCCGCAGTGGACGCTGCGCAACGGCCAGGAATCGACCTGCGTCTTCAACCGCCGTCTGAACAATGTGCATGAGCCGAACGGGCTCGAGCCCTATGCGCCGCAGCGTGTGGGCTCGGCAACGAATCTGGGAGGTTGACGCGCAATGCCGAGCGCCGACGACTATCGCTCGTTCGAACTGGAGGCGGCGGCCGCGACCTCCGTCGCGCGCGGCCGCACCGCGCTCGGCAGCTTCCTGAAATTTGGGGTGCCGATCGGCGCGCTCATGGTGGCGGCCTGGATAATTTACGGCTCGGTGGCGCGACGCGCGCCGACGCTGACAACGCCCGACAAGGAGGAGTTCACAACGACACAGTTTCCCGCACCCTCGCTGTCGTCGCCGCGGACGCAAACCAACCAGGGCATGATCGTCATCCCACAGGCGCCGGCCGAACCACCTTCTCCCCCGGTTGCACCTCCCTTGGCGCTTCCGGCACCACCGCCACCTGAACCGCCGCGCGCCGCAGCGCCCCCGAACGACGACGAGGCGCGCCGTCTCGCCGAACTCGAGCGCCTGCGTCAGGAAGAGAGGCGGAAATGGGAACGCCTGCGCGCGCCCCAGGTGATCGCCGACAATGCGGCGGCGGCCGCCGCACGAAATCCCGAGGACGGGAGCAAGGCGGCAGCGGGTCCGGACGATGATCCCAATCGCCGGTTTCTGGCCTCGGTGTCAGCTGCCGGCGTCGAGGTCTCGCGCGCCACCAAGAACAATCGGATCGATGCGCTGGTCGCGCAGGGCACGATGATCCGCGGCGTACTGGAGACGGCGCTCCAGAGCGATCTGCCCGGCATGGTCCGTGCGGTCGTCAGCGAGAACGTCTGGTCCTTCGACGGTCGCCGCGTGCTGATCCCGGCCGGCAGCCGTCTCGTCGGCGAATATAAGTCGGGCATCGCCCAGGGTCAGACCCGCGTGTTCGTCGTGTGGACACGCATGCTGCGGTCGGACGGCGTCTCGGTGCAGCTCGGCTCCAACGGGGCGGACGATCTCGGCCGCGCGGGCAACGCCGGCTTCGTCGACAACCATTATCTGGAGCGCTTCGGTTCGGCGATCATGCTGTCGGTCGTTGGTGGGGTGTCGCAATTCCTTAGCGCCTATGGCCAGAACACCAACACCAACGGCAACGGCTCCATCATTACAACGACCGACCCGGTGACCGGGATCGTCACGCAGACGCAAACCGGCGTAAATCAAAGCCAGCTCAGCCTGCAGGCGCGCGCGATCGCCGCGCAGAACGTGTCGCAGACCCTCACCAATATTGCCCAGCAGGCGCTGCGAAACTCGATCAACATCCCGCCCACCATCTACCTCGACCAGGGTACCCAGATCATTGTTTTCGTGCGGCGCGACCTCGACTTCTCCGCGCTCTATTCCGACCCGGTCAAGGAAGCCTTGAGGGAGCTGAAACGTGAACGCATTGGCGCGAAGCCTGACGGTCTTCATTGATCGGGCCCTTGAACCGATCCGGCCGTGGCTCAAGGATGATCAGGTCGTCGAGATCTGCGCCAATGGGCCGGGTGAGGTCTGGGTCGAGCGGTTTGGCCAGTCGGCGATGGAACGCCATGACGTCCCACATCTGACGGAGCACGCGCTGCGCCACCTCGCGGAGCGCGTCGCCGGCCATTCCGGTCAGAGCGTCAATGAGGAGCATCCGCTGCTGTCGGCCGCCTTGCCGACCGGCGAGCGCTTCCAGGGCGTGATGCCGCCGGCGACCACCGCCGGGGGCGCGTTCGCGATCCGCAAGCAGGTGATCAAGGAGATGCGGCTCGACGATTACCGCAAGCTCGGCTCCTTCGAAAAAGTGTCGACAGCGGGCGAGGGCGCCCTCTCCGAAACCGACCGTCGGCTGTGCGAACACCTCGATGCTGGCCGGATCGAGGACTTCATCCGCTTGGCGGTCGCCAACCGCTATTCGATCCTTCTGTCGGGCGGGACGAGTTCCGGCAAGACAACATTTTTGAACGCAATTCTTAAGGAAGTGCCGGTCGACGAACGCATCATCACCATCGAGGATACGCGGGAGGTCAATCCGATTCAGAAAAACTACCTGCCGCTGGTCGCCTCCAAAGGAGACCAGGGCGAGGCGCGTGTCACGGTCGAAACCTTGCTGCAGGCCTCGATGCGGCTTCGGCCCGACCGCATCTTTCTCGGCGAGATCCGCGGCGCCGAGGCCTATTCATTTCTGCGCGCCATCAACACCGGCCATCCCGGCAGCATCACCACGGTGCATGCCGACAGCCCAGCGGGCGCGTTCGAGCAACTCGCGCTGATGGTGATGCAGGCGGGATTAGGCCTGCGGCGCGACGAGATCGTCGGCTACATCAAGTCGGTGCTGCCAATCGTGATCCAGCAGACCAAGGTCGGCGGCTGGCGCGGCACGTCGGCGGTGCATTTCTCGCGCATGGCGGAATGGCGGGAGCAGCGGACCGGAGGGAAAGGCCGTCATGGCGCGCGTCGTCGCCTATAGGATCGGCATCGCGGTCCTGCTGCTGCTCGCCTTCTGGCTGTTGTGGAGCATGGCCTACGAGGTTGTCGTGGCTCTTCGCTGGGCGCCGAGCCGGTTTCCCAGCGAAGGCGCATCCCGCTGGGCTTTGTTCCGGATGCAGAACACCGATCGCTCCGTCGACTTCTTTCTGATCGCTTGGCGTCATTTCTATGACCGGCTGCTGTTTCCAAGCATGCGCCTCGAAGCGCTGATCCGCGCCGGCTATGCCGTGGCCGCGGTTGGCGCGCTCGCCATCGCCGGGGTCATGTTTGCGGTCATCAATCGCCGGCAGATGCCCTACGGCGAAGCCCGCTTCGGCACGCTGATGGAGGCAGCCAGGCAAGGCCTCACGGCGAAGCAGGGCATCGTCCTGGGGACATTGGGTGGGGCGACCATCCGCTCGGACGAACCGGCACACATTCTCGTCGTCGGCCCCTCACGGTCGGGCAAAGGCACTGGCTTCGTCCTTCCGAATGGCTACCTCTGGCAGGGCTCGGCCGTGTTCTTCGATCCCAAGCGCGAGAACTTCGACGCGCTGGCCAATCATCGTGCGGCCATGGGCAACAAGGTGTTCATGTTCTCGCCCGGCTCGAACGACACCCATCGCTACAATCCCCTCGACTTTGTCCGGCGGGACGCGCGGATGGCGACGGACTGCCTGGTGGTGGCGTCGTTCGTGATCCCTGAGAAGGCCGACGATACCTGGGCGGGCGCCGGCCGTCTCCTGCTCTCGGCGCTGATTGGCTACGTCCTGTCGTCGCCCTTGATTGCCGGCGCACAGCATATGCGCACCGTCGCGCGAATGACCACAACGGGCAAGGACATTTCATCGGTCTTGCGCGCCATCGTGAAAACCGAATGTCAGCATCTCCCGACCTGGGTCGTCGACAGCTTTAACCAGTATATCGCGCTCGAGCCGGAGACCCGCAACAGTGCGGTGTTCAACGTCAATATGGCGACGTCGCTGTGGAACAACGGGCTGATTTCGGCGGCGACTGAGACCTCCGACTTCGACATCCGCGAACTGCGCCGTCAGCCGATGACCATCTTCATCGGCTGCACCATCGCGGAGCTCTCGATCTTCCGGCCGCTGATCCGGATTCTGTTCCAGCAGATCCACGACCTGATGATGGTGAAGATTCCAGGCGCGGACGAACCACACCAGGTGCTGCTGATGCTCGACGAATTCTACCATGTCGGGCGGATGGATTCTCTGATCTCCAAGATCACGATCAGCGCCGGCTACGGCTTTCGCATGGCGATTGTCATGCAGGATATCGCGCAGCTCGATGAACTCTACGGCAAGAATACACGCATCACCACGGTATCCGGCTCGCAGATCAAACTCTTCATCCAGATCAACGACCTCGAAACCTCAGACTTCGTGTCCGAGATGCTCGGGGAGACTACGCAAGTCTATAAGACGCCGATCCAGCGGCCAGGGCAGGGGATCTTCGCACCGCGCGTCTGGGCGCCGCATTATACGCCCCGGCCGCTTCGCAGTCCGCTCGAGCTTCGGGAAATGTCAGCGCGGCTCTCGATCCTGATGGTGAAGAACTCACGATCGTTTGAATTGACGAAAATCCGGCATTATCTCGATAAGCCATACAGGGCCTTCTACGAGAAGGCCAAGGGATCGCCGCCAGTCTTGCCGGCGTTGCGAGACTGGCAGGACGAGTCTCTCGGCGGCGCGATCAATCCGATGCCCGACCAAACGAAAAAACTGGCGGATGCCGGCCCAGCCCCAATGGAAATGAACTCACCAACTCCACGAAAGACAAAGTCGCGGCGCCCTCCAAAATCGGCATCCAACAAGGCGACGGCAACAGAACGGCCTCAAGCCCCGGCCGCGCCGCTCACGCTGGTCGCGCGACGAACGGCAAAGCCTGAATCGAAATCTCTGTCACTTGGTATCGCGCCACCCGCTCCGCCGGGAGAAAGCTGTGACGTTCGCAATATCCTGAAGTCTGCCGAGGCTCGCCAGGACGAAGAGTTCTCCGCCATGATGCGTGTCTTGGATACCTCATCTGGATCCAAAACGCGTGAGGCAGCCGACACTCTCGCATTATTGCACCGCTCCTTTGGCGATGACACGAAACCGTAAACACCTCGACTTTTGATGCGCAGAAACCGCTTTTGCGGTAGCGATGTTCATCGTCATCGAGTTTGGAGCGGCACGCAATGTGGAACGATCGGTTAGGTGATGTGCAGGTCGCGATGCCTGCTGGAGCGAATATAGCTCTCGCACATCTAAGCGGAGATGCTTGGCGTTTTCGAAGTGCCCAAGCCCGCGCACCTCTTCAAGCGCGGACGATCCATTCGGCAGTCGGATCGGGCTGATGACAGCCGGTCACATGATATAATGACCGCTGATGAACGCGTATCACTCAGGTTCGGTTGCCACCGCGCCCGGTTGACGAAGATACAGAAACACGGCGTCGCTTCAGTCACTTCGTGAAACATGAGGCCGACAGACAGGCCGCATTCTTGCCACAAGGATTCATTCTTTTGGTCAACGCTTTCACAGCAACCACCATGAGCGGAACGATGCCGATCGCGACGTCCACCCAACTTCCGTCTGTCCAATGCCGCTAGGACGAGCACGGCCCCCAATTAGGCAAAGAAGGACTTAAGCCTTTGTCGGACCGCTTAAGCCAAACCTTTCGCTTTATGGAGGCCGTGGAGCAGACGAGAACCGCAGCCGAAATAGAAGATTGCCTTTTGGGGCTCGCGGCGGAATTCGGCTTTACCGGTCTCTTCGGTGGCATCGTGCCGACGCGCCCAGCGCCACTGGCTGAACTTCGCTCACGAATCCTATTCCAGCGCTTTCCAGCGCAATGGTTAGATCGCTACAGCAGAAAGGGATACGTATTTCGCGATCCGATCATTCAGCACCTTTTTCATGAACGAACGCCGTTCACATGGCATGAGGGCTACAAGAGCTGCCCTCAGCGAAGCAATGTCAGGCTGATACAAGGCGAAGCCGCGGAATTCGGACTACGCGACGGTTACGTCGTGCCGATTTCGACAATAGACGGTGAGATTGTGTCTTTGTCGTTCGGCGGACCGGGAACACTTCCGGCTTCGGCCGATCTATCAGTGCTGAACTTTGCGGCCAGCTACGCTTTGGGTCGACATCTCCATCGTATTGCGACCTGGCGGCGCGTCAATAGCAATCTGACGGCACGGGAATGGGATTGTCTGCTTTGGGCGGGCGAGGGAAAGACGAACTGGGAAATCTCGGCGATTCTTGGAATCTCAAAATCAACTGTGACCAAGCATATCATGGCGGCGCGCGCGAAACTTGGTGCAGTCAGCAAAGCTCATGCCATTGCCATGGCGATTCGGACAAAGCTCCTTCGCTGAAGCGTTAGGCCATCCGTTGCCCTTTGATAGATTGAAAGATGCCATTTCTAGCTCGCGAACGATCTTTTCCTGCTCAGCGCGAGCCCACGAAGTGTTGCCCCGGGTCTGCGGGAATGGCTGTTCCGACATGTTCTGACATTTTTTTAATTTAGGAATATATTCCATAATCCATCTTATGCGAATCAAATTTCTAACCTGCTTACCAGCGCCCGACGTTATTGACGGCGGGGTCGCAATGCCATCAGCTTTTCGCCTCTTCGGCCACGGTGTCCTTGGTTGCATGCCTTGGCAGCAATAACAGCGCACCGAACGCGACCAGACTCAGCAACGACGATACAATCAGAACCGCTCCCCCGAGTGGATCAATCAGCAGACTAAAGCCCAGAGGAGCCAGGGCCTGACAAACGCGGGACGGCGCACCGAGCAGCCCGAGGCGATATCCGTAGTTTTCGGGACCGAAGATTTCCAACGGCAGTGTACCTCGAGCAATCGTGAGCAAACCGTTGCCTGCCCCGTGAAGCAAGGCGAATGCCGCCGCGGCACCGCCTCCGAAGATTCCGATTATGCAGGCGCCGATGGGATGTGTGATGCAGGCAAGCCGGGTCGAGAACAACGGATGGAATCTGCCCAGCGTGCCCGCTTCCAGGACACGCGCCGCCACCTGGGCGGGGCCGATCATCATCCCCGCAAAAACAGCCTGCGCTGGCGTTGCACCGAACGCCTCGACGATACGCGGCAGGTGTGCCGCCATCGCGGAGGTGACCGTCCATGCTGCCGCGAACGCCAAGGACAGCAGGATCATGGTGCGGTCGATCGGCATGTGCGGTTTGACGGTCGATGCCTCGTTACGCTTTGCCGTCGTAACCCTCGGCAGAAAGAGGAGGTTGAGAGGAAACCCGACCAGAAGGTGCGCGACGGCCCAGGCGTAACACGTGGCTCGCCATCCGATCGCCTCAAGCCCGAACGAACTGAGCGGCCAGCCAACCGTACTGGCAAATCCCGCGATCAGCGTAATTCCCGTGATCGCGCGTCGGGCATCGTTGCCATAGATGCGCCCCAGCGCACCGAATGCCGCATCGTAAAGCCCCGTTCCCATTCCGATGCCGAGCAGAAACCAAGCCGCTCCGAGCATCCAACCCGACGTCGATGCCCCAAGCAACGCCAGACCAGCAGCGAAGATCAAATTCGATCCGGAAAGGACTGGCCGTCCCCCGATCAGATCGATCTGACGTCCGACACGCGGCCCGAGCAATCCGGAGATGACCAAGGCGGCGGAAAACGCGGCAAAGAACCAGTTGCTCGAGATGCCGAGGTCTCGCGCGATTGGATCAGCCAAAATCGCCGGAAGATAATAGCTGGAGGCCCACGCGAGGGTTTGCGTTGTCCCAAGCGCGAAGATGACCGGAAGCTGGCGGCCGCTCACGCGGTCATCCTCACGAGCAACTGCACCCGGATCTCCCCGCAGTCTTCGCATCGGCATCCTCAGCGCAGCAGGCATCCGCACCGACGGGCGCCGGACCGCCACAACATCCCGCCGACGCGGTCCCGACCTCTACGCCACCCCGGGTGCAAACGCCTGTTTCCGGCAGATCGAGTTCGACCCGTGCAGCCGCTTCATGGTCACCGGCGATCTCTGCCGCAATGGAGCGGACTTGTTCGTACCCGGTAATCATCAGGAACGTCGGCGCGCGTCCGTAGGATTTCATGCCAGCCAGATAGAGACCGGGCTCATCCTGCCGAAGTTCTCGCGCCCCATGGGGGCGCACAGTCCCGCAGCTGTGTTCGTTCGGGTCGACCAGCGGCGCCAGATCGACAGGTGCCTCGATCGCGGAATCCAGACGCAACCGCATCTCACTTAGGAACCAGAGATCAGGCCGGAATCCCGTGGCCACGATCAACTCATCGACGACGACGTGGCGGCCGCAGCATGCCGAACCGGCTCCGATGCGTAGCCGCTCTCCGGAAGCGGAAACATGCGTGATGCCAAAACCTGTCTCCACCTGGATCGCTCCCTTCGATACGAGATCGGCGAAAGCCGCTCCCAGTTCGCCGCGAGCGACGAGCTTGTCGTTGGCGCCCCCGCCGAATGCCTTTGACGGATCGGTGCCGCGGAGAAGCCAAATGACATTGGTTGGAGGCGCATTGTCGCGAAGTCGGGCCAATTCGATCAGCGTTCCGATTGCAGAATGACCTGCCCCCACCACCGCAACAGTCTGGCCCTCATAGCGCTCCCGCTCCGTCCCGCGGACGTCCGGCATCCCATAGGTGATCCGAGCCGCACATTCCCTCTCACCGATGGCGGCAAGCCCATTCACGCCTGCCGGATTTGGAGAAGACCACGTTCCGGAAGCGTCGATCACGGCATCGGCACGCAGGGTTTCAGGTCCCTTGCCGTTCTGAAAGCGGATTTCGAATGGCGCGCTCTCGCGTCCCTTCGTCTTTGCCTTGTCGAATCCGACACGACTGATAGCCGTAACCCGGCTTGACGTCCTGATGACGTCCCTCAAGGGTGTCTTGGTTGCCAGAGGATCGAGGTAGCGCTCGATCAACTCGCCTCCCGTCGGGTAGGCCTCTGGATCAGGTGAATTCCACCCCGTAGCGGCCAACAGACGGGCGGCAGCACCGTCAATGTTGTATTTCCACGGCGAGAACAACTGCACATGCCGCCACTGCCGGACCGCGTGAGCAGCTTGTTCTCCGGCCTCCAGCACGATCGGCGTCATGCCGCGTTCCATCAGGTGAGCAGCGGCGGCAAGGCCGACGGGGCCTCCCCCGATGACAGCAACGATTTTCGAGGATGTCACTCTCATTCTCCATATTTCTAGAATAATAGAAATTATAGATCAAAAAAACTCATGCGGCCGTTTTCGCGTCCTTGCATCCCGCTTCGTCGGCACAGCACTCAGCGACAAGGAAATCCACCAGAGCGTGCATCGCGTCGTATTCGGCATGACAAACGAGCGTCGTGCTCTCACGGACCTGGCGAATGAGGCCGACGCTGACCAACGACTTGATGTGATGTGACAAGGTCGAAGGGGCGACCTTCAACTTTTCCTGCAGGCGACCGACGGGCATGCCGACCGTTCCGGCGCGAACGAGTGCGCGGTAGATCTTGAGCCGTGTCGGATTGCCGAGGGCTTCGAGGCGCGTTGCGGCATCATCAAGTTTCATGGGGACACGTTATAGTCTCCGACGACCGAGTCAACCGTATTTCTAGAATTATCAAAATATCTACGATCCCGCTTGACATTCCTCGTTATTTCTAGAAATTTCGACATATGGATACCTCGTTTGCGATCGCGGCACTTTCCGCCCTCGCCCAGGCGACCCGTCTGGACGTTTTCCGCCTGCTGGTGGAGCGCGAACCGGGTGGCGCGGCCGCTGGGGAACTCGCACGCCTCGCGGGCGTGCCGCAGAACACGATGTCGACCCACCTGGCAACCCTGTCGCGGGCTGGACTGGTGCGCGGGGAGCGCCGAAGCCGTTCGATCGTGTACCGCGCCAATCTCGAAGCATTCCGGAAAGTCACGCTCTTCCTGCTCAAGGATTGCTGCGGCGGGCGCACGGAGGTCTGTGCACCGCTGATCGAAGATCTGGCCCCTCTCCCGAAACGAAGGAACCCTCAAATGTCGGACAAGATATACAACGTGCTGTTCCTGTGCACCGGAAACAGTGCCCGCTCAATCCTCGCGGAATCGATCATGAGCAAGGACGGCAACGGCCGTTTCCGCGCGTTCTCAGCGGGC
The DNA here is from genome assembly GCF_000013885.1 of Nitrobacter hamburgensis X14. Classification (NCBI taxonomy): domain Bacteria; kingdom Pseudomonadati; phylum Pseudomonadota; class Alphaproteobacteria; order Hyphomicrobiales; family Nitrobacteraceae; genus Nitrobacter; species Nitrobacter hamburgensis. The sequence continues at coordinate 77,378 of NC_007960.1, read as the reverse complement.
AGCCAGCCCAAGGGCAAGGTCAATCCATTTGCGTTGAGCGTACTGAACAGTTTCGGTTATCCGTCCGATGGTGCGCGTTCCAAAAGCTGGGAAGAGTTCGCGGTGCCGGACGCCCCGGTGATGGATTTCGTGTTCACGGTTTGCGACAGCGCCGCTGGCGAGAGTTGCCCAGTCTGGCCGGGACAACCGATGACTGCGCATTGGGGGATCGAAGATCCTGCGGCTATCGAGGGCACCGACATCCAGAAAGAAGCCGCGTTCGTTGCCGCGTTTCGTTATCTGAAAAACCGCATCAGCCTGTTCACCAATCTTCCGCTGGCAAGCATCGATCAGCTTTCGCTCGGTACGAAGTTGCGCGAGATCGGGCGTTTGGACGGTTCGACATTCGGACAAGGAAAGGTGATCTGATGGAAACCTACAGCCTGTCGCGCAGAGCGGTTGCGGAAGCGCTCGGGACCGGGCTTCTGGTGGCAACAGTCGTCGGCTCCGGCGTCATGGCGGAGACGTTGACCAAGGACACGGCACTGGCGCTTCTCGGAAACACCCTGCCGACCGGAGCGATCCTCGTCGTGCTGATCACGATCCTCAGCCCCATTTCGGGAGCGCATTTCAATCCGGCGGTAACGCTGGTCTTTGCGTTGAAGCGGGAAATGAGTGCGCGCGACGGTGTCTGCTACGTCGGAGCCCAGATCGTCGGCGGTGTCCTGGGCACCATCGTGGCACACGCCATGTTCGCGCTGCCCTTGCTGGAAGCCTCGACCAAGGTCCGCACGGGCGGTGGGCAATGGCTCGCCGAAGGCGTCGCCACGTTCGGTCTTGTCGCGACCATTGTCGCTGGAATCCGCTTCCAGCGCACCGCCGTCCCGTGGCTGGTCGGCCTCTACATCACGGCGGCCTATTGGTTCACGGCCTCGACGTCGTTCGCAAATCCTGCGGTGGCAATCTCCCGCGCGTTCACGAACACGTTTTCCGGCATCCGCCCGACTGATCTTCCAGGCTTCATCATCGCGGAGCTGTGCGGCGCCTTGGTCGGCATGGCTCTTATCGGCTGGCTCCTGCGTGCGGACGAAACCAAACCCCAACTCGCCCAGGAGGCGATCCTTTGACCATCACCATCTATCACAATCCGGATTGCGGAACGTCCCGCAACACCTTGGCGATGATCCGCCAAAGCGGCATCGAGCCGGAAATCATCGAATACCTGAAGCAACCGCCGTCGCGCGAAAAGCTGATCGAGTTGATGACCCGAATGGGTATTTCCCCTCGCGACCTGCTTCGCCAAAAGGGTACGCCCTACGACGATCTCGAACTGGCGGATCTTAGGTGGACCGACGACGAACTGATCGACTTCATGATTGCGCATCCCATTCTGATCAACCGCCCTGTCGTCGTGACGCCCAAGGGGGTCAAGCTCTGTCGCCCCTCCGAAGAGGTGCTTTCCATTCTTCCGAACCCGCACATCGGACGGTTCGTGAAGGAAGACGGTGAGATCATCAATGCGAACTGAGATGCAAGATTTGCCAAACGTCAATGACGAAGCCTTCTCCCTTCCCGATGCCGGATTATTGCATCGTCCAATGCCAACGCACCGTCCGCGCATTCTTCTACTGTACGGATCACTGCGCGAGCGATCGTTCAGCCGTTTCGCCACGGTGGAAGCCGCCCGTCTTCTTCAAACCTTCGGTGCGGAAACCAGGATTTTTGATCCTTCTGGCCTCCCTCTTCCGGACGACGCCCCGGCGACCCACGAGAAGGTCCAGGAGCTTCGCGAATTGTCGGCCTGGTCGGAAGGTCAGGTCTGGTGCAGTCCGGAACGCCACGGCGCGATGACCGGCATCATGAAGGCCCAGATCGACTGGATTCCGTTGTCGCTCGGCGCGGTGCGGCCGACGCAAGGCAAGACACTGGCCGTCATGCAGGTGTGCGGCGGTTCTCAATCGTTCAACGCTATCAACCAACTCCGTGTCCTCGGCCGATGGATGCGCATGATCACGATTCCCAATCAGTCGTCGGTCGCCAAGGCCTATGAACAATTCGATGAGGACGGGCGGATGAAGCCATCGCCCTACTACGATCGGATCGTCGACGTCATAGAGGAGCTTGTGAAGTTCACGCTGTTGACGCGGGGCGTTTCCGGATATCTCACGGACCGCTACAGCGAACGCAAGGAAACGGCCGAAAAGCTTGTAAAGCGCATGAGTCTCGATCAAGCACTTTAGGACTGGAATGGGCAGGCGGACGAGCGCGTTCTAAGCTCCGCAAATCCCCTCCTACCAACGGCTTGAGGCTATGTTTTATGACTCGAGCACCCGCGACAACGGGGTCGAACATGACACGTTGCTTGATTTTTGGCATTGAGCTTCAAAAAAATGCCCGAGCGGCGTTCCGCTCAGGCAAGGATGCGGGAGGATCGTTCAGGCCGTGTATTCGTCGGACTTGAAGCTCAGGTGCTTCACGCCCTCCGGAGCATCCGCGATCTTCCTGATACCACCCCAGGTCTGCTTATAGTTCGGGACGATGAACTCGTTGACCCCGGCGGACACGACGTTGCCAACAACCCCAGTCGGATAACCGAACAGCATGAACGTTTGTTTTCGTTTCGCACTGGCTGTCGGATAGACCATGGCCTGCGTGGAGCCGTTGTCGTTGTAGACCTCAACCAGATCGCCTTGATTGAGCTTGAGGTCCGCCATGTCCTGCGGATTCATCTGAATGAACGGGTACGGCATGCGATCCATGACGAATTCGTTCTTCTGATCGAGATAGGCGCTTTGCCACACGACGTTAGCGCGTCCGTTGTTGATGAGGAACGGCCACTTCTTGCGCTCCTCTTCCTTTCCTGCTGCCTGCAATCCGCGCCATTGGGTTTCCATGAACGTCGCCTTGCCGTCCTTGGAATTGAACTTCCCGTCGGCAAACAGTCGCTTGGTCCCAACGATCTTGCCGTCCCTGAAGGCCGTGGCGGGCTCCTGGAAGCCGTTGTTTCCCATCACGCGTAGACGCTCATAGGTGACGAACTCCCCGCCCTTTTCGTGACCATGATAGCCGTCCATGAAGGCGTCTTCCTCCGTCTTCCAGTTGAACCCCTTGAACTGGTCGGCGTATTTGCCTTTGCCCTGCTCGTGCAGGACGCGCTCCATGTGGTTCGCGATCCGTGCCGCGATCAGGCTATCGGGCATTGCTTGGCCGGGAGGGTCCATGTATTTTTCGGTCAGCCGCATGCGCCGTTCGCCATTCATGGAGGTGAGATTGGCTTCACCGGACGTGGCGGCAGGCAACCAGACGTGACACGCCTCGCCGATCTTGGTTGGCACGATGTCGACATCGACCGCGAATAGCCCGCCTTTCTTGATTGCATCGACGATGGCATTCACCATCGCGGCACGGTCGCCGTATGACGCCGTCATCATGGCGTCTTTCACCATGTCGGTGCGCCTCTTGTAGGTCTGCTTGAATTTGAAGGCGTTGAGCGTGGTCTTGTAATGATCGCATCCCCAGATGTGATGTACGCCGCCTTTACCTTCCATCAGCAGTTTATCCACATAGGCTGCCGGACGGCCGACATGCGCGTCCGAGGGTCGCGAATAGCCTTCTTGGTGGCCTCCCATCCGCACGCAGCCACCGCCGGGGCGTCCGACGTTTCCTGTCGCGAGCGCCAGGTTCACTAGAGCTGCGTTCGTCCGGTAGTTGTCGTTGCCCCAGATCAAGCCCTTTTCATAAGCGAACATCGTCCGCCGACGTGCGTTGCCGGATTTTGGCTGCGCGATCCATTCTGCCGATTGCCTGATCTGGTCGGCGGTGAGGCCCGTGACCCTCGCCGCCTCATCCAGACTGACATTGTTTGCGGTCCGCGCCTTGTCGAAGTTCTTGGTGGAAGCGTCGATGAAAGCTTTGTCGATCCAACCCTTGCTGGCGATATAGGTCAGCCATGCATTGAAGAGAATGAGGTCGGTGCCGGAGTTGACGGCGAGATGCATCACGCCGTCCTTGCCTGCTTCGGCTTCGCAGGCATTGATGGTGACTGTACGCCTGGGATCGACGACGATGATGCGTCCGCGATCGACTGGCTCCGCGCCGAACTCGGCCTTTTTCTTGTCGACGGAGCTGCCGCGCAGGTTCGGCACCCAATGATTGAGAAAATAGTTGGTTTGGGTTTCGAGTGCATTGGTTCCGACGGCGACGATGGTGTCGGCGAGTTCGGCATCCTCATAGCAGTTGTTGAGTTCACCGACGCCCATGTCGCGCGTGGCGTGAACCTCGGAATTGTAGGCGGGTCGGTTATGGATCCGGATGTTCTTGACCTTCATGGCTCCGAAATAGAGCTTTCCGGTGCCCCAAGTATTTTCATAACCGCCGCCGGCGCCGCCATGGTCATACGCGGAGACGAAGAGTCCATCCTCGCCCATGTCATTGATGACTGCGACGGTTACGCGCGCGACAAGGTCAAGCGCATCCTCCCACCCCGTCGGCTGCATCTGGCCGTAGCGCCAGACCATCGGGTCGGTGAGGCGCTGAAGCTGGGTGTTGCGTGCCTGCGAATAGCTCATCTCGGCGATGCGGGCGCCACGCACCGACCCGAGCCCGGAATTCACCACGCAATCCTGGTCCGGCTTGATGACAATGTGCATGTCTTCGCCGTTCTGGCGCACGATGTTGTACATCGAAGGCGCATACCAGTTGGGTGTATCCGCGCCCTGCTGCTTGGCTAGGTCGACGCCGAACTTGTTCTGGTCCGCCGCCGTGCCGCCCTGCTTGTTCGTCGGCCAAGTGTAGGCTTTGTAGCCACAGCCAACGATGCAGTAATGACAAGTGACGTTGAATTCCTTCGCATCCTTCGGGATGATCGGGAGACGATCGATCTGACGCTTGTAGGCCATGATATTTCTCCCTCACAACACGTTGGACAGACGACCGTACAAAAGCTCGTCCACACCCTCGGCGTAGATGTCGCCTTTGCCGTCGATGCGAAGCATGTACTGCGGGAGGTTTTGCGTGGCGTGGCCCCACACTTGCTGGCCGCCGGATTCGCAATCGAAGCGCGAGTAATGGCCAGGGCAATTCAGTGTCTTGTCGACGCCATTGTAATTGAGGGGAAAACCCTTGTGCGGGCAAATCGTGGAAAACCCCACGATGTCGCCGTCCGGTCCGGCACCGCCCGGAACGCGCTTGCCCAGCTTGAGAAGGACCCCGGGCGCATCCGCGTCGGGGTATGCCACGTTGAATGCCTCGTTGGGCTTCAACTCGCCGATGTTGGCAAGACGGTTTGAAGGGTAATCGACGCGCGCAGAACCAGGCGCGGCTTTAGCATGAACTGGTACCATGGTCGCAGCTGCAGCACCCGCGGCAGCGAGACCGGCTCCGCTCAGAAATTTGCGGCGCCCAACATCGACCAAATGATCGCAGTGAGACATTGCCGTTCTCCTGGAACGCACCGATACGCCTACCGGTGGGGTTTCCTCGAGGTTGGGTCGGTACGCCTACCGCCCGAGCGTCCCACTCGTTGTTACCGATCACATTCGAAATATGATTACGATATGTCGAGACGTCTCGACATATTTAATAATGGAAACGTTCTAGCTTGTCACCTGCCTGTCATATAAAAAGGTGAGGAGGATTGGATGCACTGCAGCAGGATGATTTGATGAGGAACGCAATGCTCGCGGTCGCAAGTCACGCGACGCGCGTTAGTCCGGGGCAAGACCTGTCGGAACCGCACGCGATATCGGCGCTGGCGGCACTCGCTCAACCAACCCGGCTTGCGATCTTTCGGTTGCTCGTGAAACATGAACCGGTCGGAATTACCGCAGGCGTCATCGCCGAAACGGTTGGCGCACCGCACAACACGTTGTCTACCCACCTTGCCATCCTGGTCAGGGCCGGACTTCTTCGCAGTTCGCGTGACGGTCGAACCATCATCTACCGTTCGGACGTCAAAGGCATGCAGTCACTGATCTCGTTTCTCATCGACGATTGCTGCAATGGACATCCCGAACTGTGCGGCATTCCGAACGCAACCGGGGCCTCGTGTGACTGCGAAACCGCTTCCAAAAAGGCATCTCCGAAGAAGCGCTCCGCACGGCAACCAAAGGCTTCCCGGAAGCGGGCTTAGCCGTCTTCGTCGAAAATCTATCGGTTCCAAATTTGGGTCGTGCTGGGCGGCGTCGCACGATTCTTGACTGTCGACGCCTTGGCCTCGCCGCAAACCTGGATCGACGGGGTCAAGCGCTATCATTGGGCCACGCGCTGTGACCACAGGTCAGCCGATCGAGAAGATCGAGCTTTAGTCGCTTGACCTAGGAGGTACCTCCAAGGGTTAGCATCGCTCCAATCCTGCAATATTTCAAATTGGAGCACCCGATGAAAACGACGACATTCAAAATCGAAGGCATGAACTGCGACGCCTGCGCCAACACGATCAAGAAGCTCGTGGAAAAGGAACCTGGGGTACGAGTGGCCGAGGTGTCGTTCGACGAGGGGTCGGCACGCATCCTCTACGATCCCCAATCCGTCGAGGAGGAACGGCTCGTCGATACGATTCAAAAACCCGGCTTTCGGGTCGTAGCACGCGGATAATTGTCATCGCGGCCCCGTCTCGCTTTCCCATTTCAGCGCGTGCTCGCGCACTCACGGAGACTCCGATGGCTCTTTCAACGGCAACCGACTCCCCATTCGCGCTTTGGACGGAGGAACCATCAACGCGACCAAATCGCAGAAAGATTCGCGCCCGGATCGGGGGGCTGCATTGCTCGCTTTGCACCGGCACCATCGAGAAAGCGCTCGGCCGCATGCCCGGCGTCGACAAGGTGGCCGTGAGCCTGACGCATGAACAGGCGCTGGTTGAGTACGATCCAACAATTGCGCGTCCCGAACATCTGCTCCAAACGTTGCGCGACATCGGCTACACGATTTCCGACCCTCGCAAGCTCAGGGCCTTTGAAGAGGAAGAGCACGACCTACTGCGCGAGGCCCGGCGTTTCGTTCTCGCGGTTGTTCTCAGTGTCGCGGCGATTCCCATCATTGCCGATCCGGCTGTGGGCTGGATCGGATTTCTACCGGCCATGGTGTGCCTCAGTCTTGGAGGGTTTGTCTTCCTGGTGTTGCGATCAAGCGGATTGTGGACCGCCATCGGCGCCGCGTTGGGCCTAACGGTCATGGCACTGAGCCTGCTTTACCTCAATCTGCAAGGATATCTGACGGACGCAGCACCTTGGCTTGCGGGTGCCTTGGCTCTGATGCTTGTCTTCGGAGTGGGGCGGCACATTCTCTACATGGCCGTTCAGGCGCTTCGCCGTGGCATCCTTAATCAGCACGTGCTTCTCGAGATCGGCGCGTTCGCAGGGATAGCTGGTGGTATCATCGGGCTGATCCTCGATCGGCCCGGCTATCCCACCGCGGCCTTCTTCGCCGTTTCGGTGATGGTCGGCACCTATCATATTTTCTCGGAGTGGCTTTCGCTCATCGTGAAGACGCGAAGTTCCCAGGCGGTGAAGCGCCTGCTGGACCTGCAGCCTGAGACCGCGCGCGTCGTGCGCGGCACCGAGGAACTGGAACTGCCGATTGATGAGGTGAGGATCGGAGATCTTGTGCGGATTCGCCCCGGCGAGCGCATCCCCGCAGATGGTACGGTGGTCGACGGTCATTCCGGCGTTGACCAATCATTGGTGACCGGCGAGGCTGTCCCGATCGAGAAGACCGAGGGGGATTCCGTCATCGGCGGCTCGATCAACAGCACGGGCACCCTCCTGCTGAGGATCACGGCGATCGGAGAAGGCAGCTTCCTGCATCAGGTGATCCGTCACGTCGAGGACGCACGGGCGCTGAAGCCCGGCCTTCTTCATCTCGTTGATCGCGTGCTGCGTGTTTACACGCCGACCGTTCTTTTGATCGCCGCCCTTGCTTTCATCGGCTGGCTCATCGGCTCCTGGCTCGGCACAGGCTATGTGGACGTAGAACGTGCCGTGTTTGCTGGTCTGAGTGTCCTGGTGATGGGATATCCCTGCGCCATCGGCATTTCAGCGCCGCTCTCCATCGTACGTGGTGCTGGTCAGGCCGCCGAGCGTGGCATCCTGATGCGGACTGGCGAAGCCTTCCAGGGCTTCCGAACGGTGACGAAAATCATCCTCGACAAGACAGGCACGCTCACCGAGGGTCGTCCAACGGTGCGCGAGATCAGAGCCATGGATGTAGGTGAGCAGGAGCTTCTTGCCATTGCCGCTGCCGCCGAAGCATCCTCGGAGCATCCGCTGGCACGGGCGGTGATCAAGGCGGCTTTCGATTACGGCGCAACGCCTCGGGACGTTGAGTCATTCGAGGCGTTCCCCGGAAAGGGTATCGTTGCACGCATCGACGCCCGCGAAGTCTTCGTCGGCAGTCCGCGCTTCCTCGCCGACCGCGATATTGACCTCACGCCTCTTCGTGAGGCCATTGACAGCCTGGAGGCCGCCGGACGCACCGTGATCGCCGTCGCTCGGGATGGACACGCGCTGGGCATTGTCGCCTTGGGCGATGCACTCCGACCGGACGCCGTCTCGGCCATCGCCGCGCTGCGCAAAGCAGGCCTCAGGACGATCCTCGTCACTGGTGACAATGAGCGCGCGGCACAGCGGGTCGGTCGGGACGTTGGCATCGACGAGATTCACGCAGGGGTCTTGCCCCAGGACAAGGCCAGAATCGTCCGAGAGCTTCAGATCAACGCCCGGGTCGCGATGGTCGGCGATGGCATCAACGACGCCCCCGCTCTCATGCAAGCTGATATCGGCATCGCCATGGGTAGCGGCACCGATATTGCGATCGAGTCGGCGGACATCATCATCCTGTCCAATCGTCTCGATGCGCTTCCGGTCGCCCGCGATATCAGCCGCCGGAGCTACAGCAAGATGGTTCAGAACGTCGCCCTCGCCTTTCTCTTCAACGGCCTCGGCATTCCACTTGCTGCCACCGGCCTGATCCATCCGGTGTGGGCGATGGTGGCGATGGCCGTCAGCGTCACTGCGATTTTCATCAACTCGCTATGGGGAACGCCGCGGCTCTTTTTTGATGCAATCCGGAGTGTCGGGCGTCCGATTGCTCGCACAACATCGCAGGCGGCGTGACATGGCACAGGATGATCTTGTGAGAGTGCGGCAAACGGCGCCGGGCGCGATCGACGATCACCGGCGCGAGCGCCTCCTGCGGATGCTCGCCGCGGCAACCTTCATCATCTTCTTTCAGGCCTACATGGTGGCGCCGATTATACCCGCCCTGTCGAATGCCTTCGGAACCTCGGTCCAAACCGTCGGGCTCATCGTGCCCGCCTACCTGATCCCCTATGGGATCGCGACCCTCGCGTACGGCATTCTGGCGGATCGGCTCGGTTATCCATGCGTGATGTTCGTGTCCTTGATGGCTTTCTCGGCGCTCACCATGCTGACGGCGACCGCGCAGTCCGTTGAGCAGCTCGCACTGTGGCGGACCGTGACTGGAATCGGCGCGAGCGGCGTCGTTCCGCTTGCGTTAGCACTGGTAGGACGGCTGTATCCCTACGAACAGCGGGGCCGACCGCTCGGTTGGCTGTTCGGCGCGATGGCTGGCGGCATGGCCTTCGGTTCGCCACTGGGCGCGATGATTGTGCCGTTCGTCGGCTGGCAAGGCTTGTTCGTCGTGGTCGGGGCTGTCGGCGCGGTGCTACTGCTTGTCCTTCTGCCCTATCGATCCGTCATTGCTGCCACGGCTCAATCGGTGACCGGCACGCTCCGGGATTTGGTCCGCGGCTACAAGGATCTCCTCGGCACGCCGCGTGGGCAGCGCACCTATGGTTATGTCCTCATCAACTCGATATTCCATTCCGGCGTCTTCACCTGGCTTGGCGTGTACTTCGAGCAGCGATACGGCGTCGGGCCCATCGGAATTGGCCTCGCGCTCCTCGGTTATGGCGTGCCCGGCCTCCTCTTCGGGCCGCTGATCGGTCGGGCGGCGGATCGCTTCGGCCGCGCCAGACTGATACCCATTGGTCTGTTGCTGAGTACTCTTGCGGCGGCGGCACTGATGCTCGGCTTCCCAATGGTCCTCGCCCCTGTCGTCGCGATGGTGCTGTCCCTGGGCTACGACATGACCCAACCACTTTTCGCGGGAATTGTTACCTCGCTCGGCGGCAAACGTGCCGGACAGGCGATGGGATTGAATGTCTTCATGCTCTTCGTCGGATTCGGACTCGGAAGCCTCATCTTCGGCGAACTGCTCCGTTACAACTTCGCGGCCGCGTTGGGCGTGTTCGCAGTCGTCGAGATGATCCTCGCCTTGTTGTCCTTGGCGTTGTTCCGTTCCGAGGTCCCGTCCGCCCGCCCAACGATATCCACCCAAGGGTGATGCAGGCTGGCCTGGATACCATATCCAGACCGACGCGCGGCAGGCGGCTGATGCCTCAATGATGCGCTTGACCCTGGAGTATACTCCGGGGTCTAGAACACACGCTGGAGAGACTGCATGTTCACCATCGGCAAATTGGCTTCCCTCACAAGCGTTAGCAACGACACGTTGCGCTATTACGAACAGGAAGGCTTGGTCGAGCCTGCAGGGAAAAGTCCCGCTGGTTATAGGCTGTACGACAAGGACTCAGCACGGCGCATCCGCTTCATCAAGCATGCCCAGAACTGCGGCTTCACGCTCGCGGAGATACGCGATCTCCTCGTCTTGCGGGGACGCGACAAGGCCTGTTGCGGCGACGTCCGCACCCGAGCCGTCGAAAAAAAATTGCAGATCGAAAGCAAGATTCGCGCGATGAAGGCGATGTCCAAGGCGCTCGATGAACTGATTGCCGACTGCGCGAACGAAACCCAGCCAGTAAACGAGTGCACGATTATCGCCGCTCTGGAACGAGCCAACGTCAAGACACCGGTGCATTAATCCATGAAAGTCGAGATGTTCTATAGCCCCGGCTGCTCCGAATGCGTCGCTGCGCACGCCAGGCTCCGGACAACCGCTCAGGAAGCGGTGAAGAATCTGGTGTGGCGAGAATTGAATGTTCTCGATGAACTCGATTATGCGGTCGAACTCGGCGTGCTGACGCTCCCATCCATCGCGGTCGACGGAAAACTCATTTTCACGTCAATGCCGACTGTAGCGCAACTGCGCACGGCGCTGATCGAGCGAAGTAAAGGGCGCGAATGATGGATACGGAATCGCTACGGCTGGCAGTGGAGCATGCGGGCATCGCCGCCGCGGGCGTCGCGTTTCTGACCGGGCTTGTATTCAGCTTTAATCCCGTTGCTTTGGCTTCGATCCCAGTCTCGCTCGCCTACGTCACCAAGGGTCGGAACAAGGACCAGGCATTCCTATTCGGTGCCATGTTCATCCTGGGCATGGTTCTCACCCATGTGCTTCTCGGCCTGATCGCAGGATTGGGCGGGAAATGGGCCGCGGATATTGCTGGACGAGGCTGGGGGCTTTTTCTCGGACCGTTGTTGATCATCCTGGGCCTGATGTGGGTCGGTTGGCTTCGGATACCGCTGCCATCGTTCGGTTTTCGAGCAAGCCGCCCAGCCGCCGCGTGGGGAGCTTTCCTTCTCGGAATCCCGTTCGCCATCGCGGTGTGCCCAATCTGCACGCCAACCTTGGTGGTTTTGCTCGGTGTCACGGCGGGAATCGGGTCGGTCTGGCTTGGAGTGGTGTTGCTTCTTGCGTTCGCTCTCGGCCGCGCCGTGCCCATCGCCATCGGCGCCTTCGCCGTCAGTTGGCTTGAAAACCTCAGCCACTTTGCCCGATACCGGCGAGGTTTCGAGATTGCTGGTGGCGTGCTCCTGATAGCAATGGGCTTCTACATGTTGAACGCGGTGTACATCTGGATTCCCGAACTGGCGGTCTGACAGGCTGGCTTCATGACGAGCAGAGAATCCGATAGTTCTCGCGACGTAACGCGCCTGCAAAATGCCGCCGCGGCGGGTGGTGTCCTGGGCGCTGTCGCGGCGTCGTCGTGCTGCATGTTGCCGCTGCTTCTTTTTACCCTGGGAGCCAGCGCTCCATGGATAGGCACGCTGGTTCGGCTCGCCCCTTATCAGCCCTACTTCATTGCCCTAGCTGTTGCCTGTCTTGGGTGTGGATACTGGCTGTGGCATCGCTCATCGAACCAAAAAAGAGATGCAGCATGTTCAATTCGATCGGCGAGCAAATTCGTAAATCCCGCGCTCGTCGTCGCGACGATATTGGTTGTCGCTGCGATCGCGTTCAACGTCCTTTGGCCCGTGCTGACATCATGATGGAGAGATCAATGACGAAGTTCCCCACTTCGCTCGCGCTCGGGTTGCTTATCATTTCCTCCGGCGGGGCAATGGCGGAGCAACGAACCGTCACCCTGGCGGTGGACAACATGTACTGCGAAGCCTGTCCTTACATGATCAAGAAGACCATCGAGAAGGTTTCCGGCGTCTCAAAAGTCACCGTTTCGTTTAAGGAAAAAACCGCAATCGTTGTGTTCGATGATGCGCGGGCAGAGGTCAACGATCTGACGAATGCGACGACCAGCGCCGGCTTTCCTTCGGCGCCGAAACGCTGAACGTCCGGGGCGGCATAATCCAACTTTCGCCAATGTGTGCCTCTCGAGGGCGCTTACGATCGTCTCGCGACGAAGCCCTACCTCTTGACTGATGTCGGAATCGGTCTTGTGACGCGGCGTCATGCGCAACATCTCTTCTATCATTTCGCGGAACAATCCGGCGCGATTGCAAAACGGCGGTGCCTTCCTGACAAAAAGCTGGGCATCGACGGGAGCCCGACCTCACCATCTGGTCTAGCAATGCTGCTCGATAAGCCTGTCGGTCTTTCCCGGCTCGGCGAAGATCACCGCGACACGATCACCCATCCTCCTTGCTGCCGTCGAACGGCTTTTCATTACCCGGGCACCAGATGCTGCGGATCGGTCGCCCGCTGATCGAGTGTCCCGTCATTCGAGACAATTCCAGGACATCAATTTATCACCACCACTTTCCGCTGAGAGAGTCGCCCTGCCGCTCACATCAGCGTGAACTTGTAACCAACACGGTGATCTCTTCGAACTTCCTTGTGGGGATTGTCAAATCACCGCGCTGACAGACTACATCGCGAGACCGCTGTGAGGGTTAGCCTTCCAGCGGGTGCATAAGGTTATCACTCTGGATAACGGGGCTATCGTCATCGAGCCAAACACAATTTTCGGGCTACACCGACCTACTTACAAAACGATCCCTCCACAACGCGCCCGGATCCCCGACATCGGTTCTCCAAATGCATTCCGCTTCTTCGAATAGTCCTTCGAGCGCAAACAGGGCCCCCGCACGCAAGCAGTCGGAAGTTAAAATGGTACACACGCCAGCAAACAACACTCTTCCAATCAGCGGACGCGATCATCGTCTTGATCTGTTTCGCGGCATCGCTAACTGGGCGATCTTTCTTGATCATATTCCAAACAACGTTGTCGCGTGGATCACGATCAGAAACTACGGCTTCAGTGATGCGGCTGAGCTTTTCATCTTTATGTCAGGATATATGACATCGCTGGTTTGCACGAATATTATGCGGCGGCGCGGCTTTGTTGCGGGAATGTCCTGGTTGATGAAGCGCGTCTGGCAGCTTTACGTCGCTCACATTTTCTTGTTTGTGTTGTATGCGGCCATGATCGGCCATATCGCACAAAGTTACGATAATCCTGCGCTCATAAATGAATTCAATATTGCCGGTTTGGTGAGCAACCCTTTCGACGTCCTTACCCAGGGCTTGCTCCTCCGTTTCAAGCCCCTTAACATGGACGTTCTCCCCCTCTACATTGTCCTTTTGGCAGGTATCTTGCCAATTTTATGGCTCATGTTGCGGTTGCCCGATGCTACGATGTTGGGATCATTGTATCTCTACCTCGCTGCGCGACATTTCGGCTGGAATTTGTCCGCCTACCCCGAAGGAGCATGGTATTTCAATCCCTTTACGTGGCAGCTGCTGTTCGTTCTTGGCGCATGGTTTGCTGTGGGCGGCGCAAAGCGATCACGCCGTCTCATTCGTTCACGAAGTCTTCTTTATGTTGGAGTCGTCTATTTGCTATTTTCATTCGCAATGACGATGGCCGGTCATATCCCGAATCTGGCGAATGAATTTCCAAAATGGCTCTTTGACGCATTCAATCCAAATGACAAGACCGACCTCGCTCCTTACCGCGTGATCCATTTTGCGTTCATTGCACTGTTGGCGACACGGCTTCTGCCCGTGAACTGGAGCGGCTTGCAATGCAGTATTCTTCAACCTCTGATCAAATGCGGAGAACAGTCTCTCCATGTCTTTTGTTCAGGAATTATCCTGTCATTCTTGGCCCATTTCGTATTGGAGTCAGGCTCGCAGACCGTGTTGGCACAAATCCTCGTCAGTGTAGCTGGACTTTCGATAATGACGGCAATTGCGTACTTCGCGTCTTGGTCCAAGACGTTCGATAAGCCACGATCGCTCGTATTTTTAGGGCACTCCGGGAGCGATGTGATCGAGACCGCTGACAGCGATGATGCTGAAGTGCGCTCCAAAACCGTACTTGCCTGGAGCGACCCGACTTTTCTTACGAAAGGTAAGAACGGCGGGTACGTGGGGATCGGCAGTCGCAAAAACGTTCACTTGAAGTGTCAATAGCTGGCCGTGATATCCTACTGATCGCCGGCAACGGCGGCTTCATTGCTCTGCGCTGATAAAATCGCGAACAATTTCTCGCAGGTTGGTTACGCAATGATTGATGCTCGGTCGGGTGGAAAGGTAATGTCGCAAACGACACTAGGATCGCGCGTTCACGAGAAACGACGCCTTCTCTCCGGACCGACAGCCACAATTTACCCGGCAACGTTTTTCCTGAGCCTCAGGGTCAATGTCTGTCGTCAGAATCGGTTTTGTGAACACCAGTTTTGACATTTGAACTGCCCGTGTCGTTCTGATTGCCACCCATATTTTTCATGCACATGAACATCATGATTGCACACGGCAGCAAGAACAGCAGTGGCAGCAGTTTTCCAGCGCTCTGCGTGCCGAACGCGCCACTGAACACAAGGATCGCACCGACGAAAACGACCGCGCAGACCGCAAGCCCGCTCCATCCACTGAGCCAACCTCGCTTTCTGCCTGCCGCCGGAGAGCCAGAAGATCGGGTCGTCAGATTTCTATTCAGTTCCATTGTTTCATCTCCTTTCAAGAGGACAATGTAATCTCTCCAACAATTGGAAGGTCAGGGTGCTGGTTCTCGGCCTCGACGCTCCATTGGACGACAACACTGGTCAGATTGAGCGGTCCTTTGCCGCCTTCAAAGCATCCGTCGAAACGAGTAGTTTCTAAAGGCTACGCGCCAACCGCGGTGATCCGGCCAGAACATCGGCACCCGTCTTTGGTAGCTCCGATATTTATCACCGTACTGTTGGATCATCTGCTTCTCCTCCATTCTGGCCAGGAGCCAGTACGCGCCGACGATGATAGGGAAGGCCGTCAGTGAGAATAGCGTTGGCCAATGCACAACACTTTCGCCAAACAGCGCCAGAAAGATGCCAGCGTATTGTGGATGGCGCATCAAGCTGTAAGGGCCACCCCTGGCGAGCCGCCCTCTCGCTCTCGCTCGATACACTTCACGCCAGCCGGCGATGATCAGAGCGGCTCCAAAAAAGACAACAGTGTAACCGAGAGCCATGGAAGCTGGCATTACCCACCAACTGCCCGTCAGATAAACCCAGAGATTGCCATCCCAAAGATTTCCCGCGACGTCCAGATTGAAGACTCGGGCTAATAGGTAAATCGTGAGGGGAAATCCATACATCTCGGCATAAAATGCGATGACGAATGCCTGCACGATTCCAGCGCGAGTCCACTCCCGCCAGCCCTTCGGCACGACAAGGCGGTAGAAACACCACGATACGACAACGATTGAAATCGTGGCACCTCCCCAGAGTATATTTTCGTTCATTTATCTGCCTCGTACCGATACCGATTCTTGATCGGCCAAAACGCCCCGTCTCCTGACGCGCGCGTTTGTCTCTGCAATCGCCGCGTTTATGGACGGCCATCCGATGGCCTCAACGCGATGCCCGACCTCGCGTTTCAATCAATGAGTCGGAACAATAGAAGCAGTGCATATCGTTTCTTTTCTCGGCTCCCGCCCGAAACGACAAAGCTATGCGTCCTCACCGCTCGCGGCCCGTCTTTTCGCGAACCTCGATCGCTCCTCGCGCGCCTGTTATTAAGTTAGTTCGAACAGAGCGAACGCATGGTTACAGGGCGTCGTCGGATTCTTTGAACATCGGCTTCAAACCCGTCATCGCAGGAACGCCCCGCGCCGGCTTGGCTCATGCCGGCCTCTCCAGCCCCGCGAACGATTAGGCCATGGAGCATGCTATATGGCGTTGTCCTCTGGGCTCCTAAGCGGAAACCGCTGGCACATTTCCGTCGAACGAGACTATACTGTCGTTACAATAGTGTGATGTGGCCTTCACGAAGCGAGGTCGCCATGTTCCAGCGAAACCGGAAAACCGAAGCTTTCGTCGATTTCATCAATCTCGCATTGGGCGGCTTTCTGATCTTGTCGCCCTGGTTACTCGGATTCAAATCGCAACTCGGATGGCACACATCATGGATGGCCGGCGCCGCCATTGGCGTCGTCGCAATCTTTTCGATTGCCGACCTTTTTGACACCGTTTCAATTCCGGCGTTTTTCGAATCGGAAGAATGGATCAATCTGACGATCGGATCGTGGTTGGCAATATGCCCGTGGGTCCTCAACTTCAACGACGATACCATGGCGATGCAGGTGCATCTCGTGGTGGGGATCGTCGTCGCAGCCATTGGCGCGGTCGAGCTCTGGGTGATCCATCACCGCCCCGCGTAAAAGGAGCGTGATAAGCTTTGTTGAATTCCAAGACAGGACGAAATTGCAAGTAGTCGCGCGGGGAGCCTACAATGCGGAAGGGTGTACTGCTCGGACTGGTCGTTTTGGTGTTTTCGGCCGGCGGCGCGGCGGGTGCAGATTTGACGACGAAGGCGCGCACTTCCGTACCCGCGTTGCCGTCCTGGTGGGATACCGTCACCATAACCGGCCATGTGCAAGCGGGGATCACCTTCAATGAGGGGCCTTCCGGCGGCATTAATTTTGGCCACCTCTTCACCGATAAGGCCAATTCCCTGTTGATGAACCAGGCGCTGCTGACGGTTCAGCGTCCGCTCGATCCCAAAGCGAGCGGATACGATTTCGGATTCAAGTTCCAGGCGATGTACGGCTCGGATGCCCGGTACACGCATTTTCTGGGTGAGTTCGATCAATCGATCAGCGGCCGCAATCAGTTTGACATCGTCGAGGCCCACGCTCTGTTTCATTTGCCGTGGCTCACGTCGGGTGGCGTGGATGTGAAGGTCGGACAATACGTAACCCTGGAAGGCGCCGAAGTTATTTACGCGCCGGACAATGCGCTCTACTCGCACTCCTACATCTTCAATTTCGGCATTCCGTTCAAGCACACCGGGATCATGACAACCACGCATGTAACCCCCATCCTCGATGTTTATGCTGGCATCGACACCGGCGTGAATACGACCTTCGGCAACAGGTTCGACCGCTTCAATGGCGGCGACAACAACATGGCCGCGGCATTCCACGGTGGGATCGGACTCAATTTGATGGACGGCGCGCTGACCGTGCTGGCGACGACCCACATCGGCCCGGAAAATCCCAATGTCTCGTCGGCCGTGCTTGCGGGTGTCAATCCGAATAGGGCTCTGCGTTATCTCAACGATGTGACGATCGTCTGGAAGGCAACCGACAAGCTCACGCTCACCACCGACCTGAACTATATTCGTGAGGAAGGCTTCAACGCGGCCGGGGGCGGCGTCGCGCAATACGTCACCTATGCCCTCAACGATTGGCTCAAGATCACCGGACGCGGAGAAGTCTGGCGCGACAACAGTGGTTTCTTCGTTGCCGCATTCCCCGGCAACCTGGACTTTGTCAGGCTCGAGCATGGCAATCCGTTGGGTACGGCGATCGGCGGCGGCGCGACCACCTACGGCGCCTTGACGGTCGGACTCGCGATCAAGCCCCCCGTGCCCAAAGAACTCGACGGCCTGGTTGTCAGGCCCGAAATTCGTTACGATACCTCGCTGAACGGAACGACGCCATTTGGCGCCGGAACGAAGCGTTCGCAATTCACGTTCGGCGGCGACATCATCATCCCGTTCAAAATCAGATGATTACGCCACGAGTGGTTGCGCGAAAGAGCGGACGTTGAATCGGGTTCTCGATCATTAAGACCCGAGTGCGATGATCCCATCGCTTTGGTTTGATACCCTGCGCGGTGTTGCGGCATGCTCTCAAAAAAGACGCGGGTCTTTTGGTCGGGATCGCACCGATCGATCGCTCTTCCCGGAACAGTCAGGCAGCCCGCCCCGTGCTGCGGGTGGCCTTGCCCTTGTGAGGCCGGGAAAATTATTCGCACGACCAGATACCCGTTTTGGGTCCTCCGCGATAGTTGCAAGTTTTCGGGCGCGGACGTGGAGCAGCGGCCCGATCGGTGCGGGGCACCACAGGTGCCATCCGCTCCGCGGTCGAGGTCCTCTGAGGACCCAAGCGTGCCTCGGTCCCGGTCGCGCGCGCAAAGCTTGGCGATGCTGAAGCGACCAATAACAACGACAACAATGCAACCAGGCTTGATCTGCGCATTTTTACCTCCCACGATTCCTCAGCCGTCCGATCCTAAATGGACCGCACATGAATGAATTCGGAAACGAAGCTGCGCCGGTTACAGGTCACGACTATGTG
This sequence comes from Nitrobacter hamburgensis X14, assembly GCF_000013885.1. Classification (NCBI taxonomy): domain Bacteria; kingdom Pseudomonadati; phylum Pseudomonadota; class Alphaproteobacteria; order Hyphomicrobiales; family Nitrobacteraceae; genus Nitrobacter; species Nitrobacter hamburgensis. The sequence continues at coordinate 58,615 of NC_007960.1, read as the reverse complement.
AGCGCGGTTGAATTCCTCGCCGCGCAGACGGAAGTTGCGGGAAAGGAAAGAGGTTGGGAGATCGGACGGAACGGTATCATTTCCGGCCGACTTCGCATCCACACCTGCATTCAACCCGCCTCCCGACTGACGCCGGATCAGCAGCTTTCGTCGGTGCCGAAGTCGGTCGGGCGCCACGTAGTCGCCTGACTTGGCCTGTGAGATGGAAGATAGTGTTAACGTAGGTCGCTAACGGTTCATCTGACGGCCCGAGACATTGCGAATCCGCAACCCCCGCGCAGTCAGATGCAAGCTATACTCCCAGCAGAGTTTTTGAAGTCCGAACGGTTTGATCAATGGACGCATTTCCATCCGATCCCCACTTCGCGATTGGGCATGGCTTTCGCGCCGCGCGGGCCTCACGATCTCGTGAGAGTGTAACCGTGGGCATTCTTCATTCGAATTCAAAGAGGGAGAAATGACCAAGGAGTCTGACCTCAAAGCGCTGATGGCGGCAAGTCTTGAAGGCGACTCCAATGCGCATCGATCACTACTCACGGCTTTGAGCGGACACCTGCGAAGCTATTACAAAAACAAGCTCGCACGAGCCGGACGCACGGCCGAGGAAGCTGAAGACCTTGTGCAGGAGGCATTAATCGTCATCCATACGCAACGTCACACTTACGATCCGGAGCAACCGCTGACGCCGTGGGTGTATGCCATTGCCCGCTATAAGCTTATCGACCATTTGCGACGCACCAGGAGCACGACGGCGGACGTGCCCTTGGAAAACGCCGAATACATGCTGGCATCCAACGACAACGCCGCCGCCGAAAGCCAGCTCGATCTCGCCAAGCTCTTTGAAAGGTTACCGGAACGAATGAGACTTTCGCTCCAATACGTGAAGCTCGACGGCCTGAGCGTGACCGAGGCCGCCGATCGTAGCGGGATGTCGCCATCCGCCGTCAAGGTCAACATTCACCGTGGGCTGAAGATCCTCACCGCATTGATTGCACGGGAGACCAAAGCGTGAAAACCAATGAATTGATTTCCATGCTCAGTTCGCAGGTCGACCCGGTCGATACGCGAGAAGTTGTCCGAAACGTCCGGATTGCAATCTTGGTTGGCGCCGCGGCATCCCTGCTGGCGGTGGTTTTTGTCCTCGGCGTTCGCACCGACCTCAACGAGATGCACGCCCAAGTCTTCCTGGTCGCAAAACTCGCCTTCAGCCTGTCGGTCGTGATTTTGGCCTCGCATTACCTGGTCAAGTACATCCGTCCCGGCGGCGAATTTCGGGTCCGGTTCGCCCTCACCGTCCTGCCGTTTCTCGCGGTCATGATCCTCGCGGCCATCAGCCTGGCCACGGCACCGCGGTCGCACTGGGAAACCATGGTGTTCGGCAGCTATTGGCTTGAGTGTCTGATCGCCATCCCGACGGTCGCGGTCGTGCCGTTCGCCGCCATCATGTCGGCGGTTCGCCTCGCCGCGCCTACCGACCTGGTCCGCACCGGCGCGCTTGCAGGACTCGTCGCGGGCGGCGTCAGCGCAACCGCCTACGCTCTGCATTGCATGGATGACCTGCTTCCCTTCATTGCGCTCTGGTATGGTGGAACAATCGTTTTATGTACGGTCGCCGGCGCCGTACTCGGGCCCAAATTGCTGCGTTGGTAGACCGACTGACCACTCGTCAGGTCGCGGAACTCGCGAAGGCGGCGCGAATCCGACCCGCGGAAACCCTCGACCGCGTGTTTGGATTCCAGCTCGGCTTCATCTCGAGACGGAAAGCCGTGCGTGCCACCAGCGGACGTAAGTGCCGAAGACGATACCTGACCTCGGGTTCGTCGACGCCGATGGACTTTTCCTGTCGACCGCCTGATTTCACGAGATCGTGAGCTTGTAACCGAACATACTCTCTTCCCGAACTAACAGATGACGCTCGCTTTCCTGGGTGAGCGCCCAAGCGTCGCAGTCTGCTCCAAACCGCACCGCAGCACGCGTTGACCACCGACGCGCGCCATTCTTTGAAAGGCAACCAAATGAAGATCACCACTCTCATCCCGCTCGCATTGATTGCGTCGTTAGCGGCTTCCGCCGCCGTCCAGGCGGACGAAACGTCCACGCCACCGAAGACGCCGACGGAAACCAATCAACCCATGATGGGCAACGGCTCACAAGGCATGCAGGAAATGATGGGCATGATGAGTCAAATGAAGCAGATGATGGAAAGCTGCAATCAAATGATGAAGGCCAGCAACGAGCGTCACGACAAGCAAAATGCACCGAAACAAAAAGACCGTCACGGCTGAAACAGCCGCCGTCCGATTATCATGCCGATCGATGAACTTTGCGCATTCGGAAGGGCGCCCATGAATCGTTCGGCCTCGGCATCAATCGGCTTTCGGGGCATCGAACGACCATTCAAGTGGGTCTTTCACATCGGCGTGAGCCTGTAACCGGTTCGGTATTCGGCGCGAACTAACCGATGGTCCGTCTGCAAGCTCGTCTTGCCGGCGAACGGCCTCGAGTCCGGGCAACGATTCATCGGAATTGAAGAATCGCCAGATCATCCTGGACATAGGCGACGGCTCGCGACCGCCTCCCCGAGGCGATTTTCGTCGGGCGTCGCCATGGGGTCCAATTGCATTCTTCCGCGCAAGCAGCGTCAGGGGCAGACTATTGATGGACAAGTTTACGGATGACCGTCCATTCGAAGATGGACATCTAACGCGCCGCGCCCGAGCCGGAAGATCGACCGCGAAACGGGTCGCGCTCATTGTGTTCGCGATAAGCGCGCTCGCGGCAACATTGGGGATCGGCTATCGGCTCGGCCACACCAGTCAAGTGTTGCCTGATTGGGTGCCGCCTCGCCTCGCAACGGCCCTCGGTATTCAACCGGTCAAGCCCAGAGCCACCGGTCCGGTCATTTACTACCGCGACCCCGACGGCAAGGCGCTCTATTCCAAGGACGCCAGGATAACGCCGGACAGGCGCCCGTATGTCGCCGTCCATGCCAGCGAAGATGTCAGCTTCGACAATGCTCCGGAAACTGCGGCGCCAGCCCAGGACGCCAATTCCGGAGCCAAGCGAATTCTCTTCTACCGCAATCCGATGGGCCTTCCCGACACCTCCTCCGTCCCGAAAAAGGATTCGATGGGGATGGACTACATCGCCGTTTATGCGGGCGATGAGGACGCCTCCACGATCCAGATTTCGCCGGCGAAATTGCAGCGCACCGGTGTGCGTTCCGAACCTGCCTCGCGCCGGGTCGTGATACGACCGATCCGCGCCCCCGGCACGATCAAGCTCGATGAGCGGCGCGTGGTCGTGGTTTCACTGCGGGCGCAGGCCTTCATCGAAAGCGTCGCGAACGTCACGACAGGCGATCATGTCACCAAGGGACAACCCTTGTTCAAGCTTTATTCGCCGGACGTCGCCTCCGCGAGCGCCCAGTATTTATCCATCATCAGAGACGATGGTCGAACAGCCAGCCTCGCGGGACGCAAACAACTGGCCGAGGGCGCGCGGCAGCGGCTCGAGAACCTTGCGGTGCCTGCCGACGTGATCGCCGATATCGAGCGCACCAAGACGGTGCCACTGACCATTACATGGGCAGCACCTCGCGATGGCGTGGTTCTGGAAAGGACGGCGGTCGAGGGCATGCGCGCAATGCCGGGCGACGTGCTGTTTCGGATGGCCGACACGTCCGTTATTTGGGTGCTCGCCGACGTCGCCGAACAGGATATCGACGCGGTGAGGGTTGGCGCGGCGGCAACCATCAAGCTGCGCAGCCTGCCGGGGCGGGAATTCAAGGGATCGGTCGCCTTGATCTATCCCCAGGTCAACACCGAAACCCGCACCACCAAGGCACGTATCGAACTTCCGAATCCCGACGGCGTGCTTCTTCCCGATATGTTCGCCGACGTTGAAATCGCGTCCGGTGCGGAAAAGCCCGTGGTCGCGGTGCCCAATGGTGCGGTGATTGATACGGGTGCGCGGCAGATCGTCTTCATCGACAAAGGGGAAGGCCGTTTTGAACCTCGTGAAGTCAAGGTCGGCACGCACGGCGAGGACTACACTGAGATCCGCGAGGGCGTCGGCGAAGGCGACCTCGTCGTCGTTGCCGCCAACTTCCTGATCGATGCCGAAAGCAACCTGAAATCCGCCTTGCAGGCATTTACAGACGGGGAGAAGGCGAAATGATCGCCCGCCTGATCGCCTGGTCGGCGCGGAATTTGATGCTCGTCCTGATCGGGGCAGTGTTCGCGATCGCGGCGGGCATCTATGCGCTGCGCACCCTGCCGCTCGATGCCATCCCCGACCTCTCCGACGTGCAGGTGATCGTCTACACAGAATATCCTGGGCAAGCGCCGCAGGTCGTCGAAGATCAAGTGACCTATCCGTTGACCACGGCGATGCTGACGGTGCCGAAATCGAAGGTGGTGCGGGGCTTCTCATTTTTCGGCGTGTCCTTCGTCTACGTCATCTTCGAGGACGGCACCGACCCCTATTGGGCCCGAAGTCGCGTGCTGGAATATCTCAACACCGTAGCGCGCCGGCTTCCTACCGGCGTGACACCCACTCTTGGGCCCGACGCAACCGGCGTGGGCTGGGTCTATCAATACGCCGTCGTGGCCAAGAACATGACCCTCGCCGAACTGCGGTCGGTCCAGGACTGGATCATCCGGTACGGCATTTCCAAAGCCGAAGGCGTCGCGGAAGTGGCCAGCGTCGGCGGCTTCGTCAAGCAGTACAACATCGTCGTCGATCCGCAAAAACTGCGCGCCCAGGGCATTTCCCTGGACAAGCTCCGCAGTGCCGTCCGGGCCAGCAACATGGATGTCGGCGGGCGCACCGTAGAACTGTCCGAGTTTGAATTCGTCGTCCGCGGCCGCGGCTACCTCAGGGGCATCGAGGACATCGAGAACATCGTGCTGAAGACCGACGCGGGGACTCCGCTTCGATTGCGGGACGTTGCTCGCGTCGAACTCGGCCCCGACGAGCGGCGAGGAATTACCGAACTCAACGGCGACGGCGAGGTCGTCAGCGGCATCGCACTGCAGCGGTTCGGCGCCAACGCCCTCACCGTCATCGACAATGTCAAGGCGCGTCTTTCAGAGATCGCCTCAAGCCTGCCCAAGGGCGTCGACATCGTCACGGTTTATGATCGCTCCGAACTGATCAAGGCGGCCATCGAGACGCTCAAAGGAACCCTGCTCGAAGAGAGCATCATCGTTGCCTTGGTTTGCTTTGTCTTCCTGCTTCACCTGCGCAGTGCGCTCGTCGCCATCCTGATGCTTCCCGTCGGTATCCTGATGGCCTTCGCCGCCATGAAATTCATGGGGCTGGGCGCCAACATCATGAGCCTTGGCGGTATCGCCATCGCGGTCGGCGCCATGATCGACGCCGCGATCGTCATGATCGAAAATGCGCACAAGCACCTGGAGCGCGCGGAGCCCGGAACGCCGCGAACACAAATCCTCATCGATGCGGCGAGCGAGGTCGGACCGGCGCTGTTCTTCAGTCTGTTGGTGATCACCGTCGCGTTCCTGCCGATCTTTACCCTGGAGGACCAGGAAGGACGCATGTTCGGGCCGCTCGCCTACACCAAGACATTTTCGATGGCCGCGGCCGCCCTGCTCTCGATCACGTTGGTACCTGCCCTGATGGTCGTCTTCGTCCGCGGGCGGATCATCTCGGAACACAAGAATCCCGTGAACCGGTTCCTGATCTGGGTGTACCGACCGGTGATCCGGTGGGTTCTCAACGCCAAGACATTGACGATCATGCTTGCGTTGGTTGCGCTTGCGGTGACGGTCTGGCCCGCCCGCCAACTCGGCAGCGAGTTCATGCCGAGCCTAAATGAAGGCACCTTGATGTACATGCCGACGACGCTGCCCGGCCTGTCCATCACCAAGGCCGCGGAGTTGTTGCAGACCCAGGATCGCATCATCAAGTCATTTCCCGAAGTTGCATCGGTCTATGGCAAGGCGGGCCGCGCCTCGACCGCGACCGATCCGGCGCCCACCGAAATGTTCGAGACCATCATCAATCTAAAGCCGAAGTCGGAATGGCGGCCTGGCGTAACGATTGACAGCCTCAAGGCCGAGATGGACAAGGCGCTCCAGTTTCCGGGGGTCTCGAACGCCTGGACGATGCCGATCCGCGCCCGCATCGACATGCTGTCGACCGGAATCCGCACCCCCGTCGGGATCAAGATTTTCGGCAAGGATCTTGCGGAAATGGAGAAGATCGCCCGCGAAGTCGAAGGGGTGGTCAGATCGGTGCCGGGTACCTCAAGCGCTTACGCCGAGCGCGTGATCGGCGGATACTATCTCGAGATTATCCCCGATCGGATGGCGCTCGGACGCTACGGATTGACGATCAGCGACGTCCAGGACGTGATCTCGACGGCACTCGGCGGCGAAACCGTCACCACGACGGTCGAAGGCCGGGAACGTTATTCCGTCAACATCCGGTATCCGCGCGCCCTGCGCTCCAACCCGCAAACGATCAGCACCGACGTCCAGGTGCCGCTGGCGTCCGGCGGAAGCGTCCCGCTCGGCCAGGTCGCCAGCGTAAAATTGACCCGCGGCGCGACGTCGATCCGCACCGAGAACGGGCAACTTGCGGTTTACATCTACGTCGACATTACCGGTCGCGATCTGGGCGGCTATGTCGCGGAGGCACAGCACGCGGTCGCGCAGAAGGTAAAGTTTCCACCGGGATATTACGTCTCCTGGAGCGGACAGTTCGAGTACCTGCAACGCGCCGAAGCGCGGCTCAAGATCGTCGTGCCGGTGACGTTGCTGATCATCTTCCTACTGCTCTACCTGAATTTCCGAAAGTTGGCCGACACCCTGATCGTGATGCTGTCGTTGCCGTTCTCGCTGGTCGGCGGCATCTGGCTGATGTGGTGGCTCGGATTCAACATGTCGGTCGCGGTCGCCGTCGGCTTCATCGCGCTGGCGGGCGTCGCGGCCGAGACCGGCGTCGTCATGCTGATCTACCTCGAGCAGGCCATGGCCGAATTGAAGGCGGAACGCGCGGCCGCGGGACGGCCGTTCACGCGTGCCGACCTGTACGACGCGATCATGCTCGGCGCGGTCGACCGGGTGCGGCCCAAGATGATGACCGTTGTCGCCATCATGGCGGGGTTGTTGCCGATTCTCTGGAGCACAGGCACCGGTTCGGAGGTCATGCAGCGGATCGCCGTCCCGATGATCGGCGGCATGGCCTCATCAACCGTGCTGACCCTCGTGGTCATTCCCGCCATTTTTGCGGTCGTCAAGGGGTTCGGGTTGCCCGCGGCGCCGCAGGACGGCGAAGAGAAAGGCGGCGGGCGGCGGGATTCGACGCCGAAGCTCGACCTGCATCGTGCGGAGAACGTGCAGTGACGCCGAGCGGCAACATAAGAATTGCGCGCCGGAAACGGCGGCAATGGGCGCGAAGACGATCCTGGTGGGATCGGTTCAATCGCCCCGAGCCCTGCGCTCAACAACCGTCACACCAAAACAGGAGAGTATCCATGCATTTCATCGACAGCTATCACTGGGCCAGCCCTGCTGGAGTTCTGACCGCCGCGCTGCTCGGCGCGGCACTGGCGCTGCCGACGGGCGTCGCGTTCGCTCAAAACGGCGCGGGCATGTCCGATATGAAGAAAATGCCGGCGATGAGCGATACGAAAAAGGCAACGACTGCGACCGGAACCGGCACTGGCATAGTCACGGCCATCGACGCAGCGAACCTCAAGATCACATTCGATCATGGTCCAATCCCCGCCATCAACTGGCCAGCCATGAAGATGGAATTCGCGACTGCTCCTTCTGTTGATCTCGCAAAGGTGAAGACGGGCGACAAGGTCAATTTCACCCTGAGCGGATCCGGCGGCACCTACACCGTCCAGTCGATCACACCGGCGCCTTGACGCACGCGGCAGGCATGATCGGATCGCAAGGCATACTGGCCGCCTTCCGATGTGCGTTTGAGAAGGATAACGACAATGAGAAGGATAACGACAATGTTGAAGCTCTTCATCACCTTTGCAACGACCGCGCTGCTCGCGTCCGCCGCGCTTGCGGAGATGCCGCATTCTTCGACGCACGACGTCTCGCCGGACGTCCGTCGCGCACCGGCATTGGCTCAAAACGGCGCCTACTGCTTAAAGGGTGGAGAATGGGGCTTTCCAGGCAATTGCCAATTTGCAACCCTTCAGCAATGTAGGACATCAGCATCGGGAATTGGCGGGACGTGCGGCCGAAATCCGACTTCGTACTATCCCGAGGACTATTGAAAATAGGTCACCCCGCATCTGCTCGACAACAACGGATCGAGTTACGTCGCGGACGATCTGACAACGTGGCTCAAGGGCAAGGACATACAACTATTATCTACTGGCCCGCCATGAAGATGGAGTTCGCAGTTGCACCGTCCGTCGATCTCGCAAAGGTGACGACCGGCGACAAGGTGAATTTCACCCTGAGCGGCTCCGGCGGCACCTATAGCGTCCAGTCGATCACGCCGGCGCCCTGACGGGACGGATTGGATCCTGTCCGCCGCCAAGGGGAGGTGCTTGACAAGACACCTCCCCTCCCCGTCACGGCGCGGAACACCCGCGCTTATGAAAGGGAGAGTTGAAAGAGTGAAGGTCAAGGAGAACGACCATGAACAGACGACTGTTTTGCCTGGCGACGGCCGCGACGCTCGCCGGATTGCCGCTTGCGTCTCGTGCGGAGACGCTCCACGCCACCTTGTACAAAAATCCCGATTGCAGCTGCTGCGAAGGCTACGCCACCTACCTGCGCGACAATGGATTTGCAGTCGACGTCAAGCCCACCAATGACCTCGCCCAGATCAGTCTCAACGCCGGGATTCCGGAGAACCTGCAGGGTTGTCATACCATGTTCATCGATGGTTACGTCGTTGATGGACATGTGCCGATCAAAACGATCCGGAAACTGCTGACCGAAAGGCCCACGATCGCTGGCATCACGCTGCCGGCCATGCCGACCGGGTCTCCAGGCATGGTAGGCCAGAAGAGAGGACCGTTTACGATTTATGCCGTCGCCAAGGATGGGACGGTGCCAACCGTTTATGCGACCGAATAACACAAAAAGTGATTATTCTGTACACCGGCTGGCTACCGCGCCCCATGCATTGTTTCAACGTTAGCAGGGAAATATCAATGTCTTCCCATCTTTTGCGTGCAGCCCTGCCGGGGCTCGCAATTGCGCTCGTCCCTCCGACCGGGAGCATTGCCCATGAAATCGTCGGCAACCGCTTTTTTCCAGCAACGCTCGGCACCGATGATCCAGGCGTCAACGACGAACTGTCGTTGCCGACGGTATCGGCTTTCAAGACCGGCGACGATCCCTCAATCAAACAACGCGATTTCTCCGGCGAGTTTTCCAAACGAATTACCGAGGCGTTCGCGGTGTCATTCGGCTCCACATACACGCACCTTGGAGCGCCAGGCTGGCCAACCGGGATGGGTGCAAGCGGGTTTCAGAATCTGGAGACCGCGTTCAAATACCGCCTTTTCAAGGACCCTGCCCATGAGTTCGTGATGTCGGTGGGTCTTGGCGTAGAATGGGGCCGCACCAGTGCCCAAAGCGTCGGCGCGGAGCAGTTCAACACCTACACCCCGACTTTGTATTTCGGCAAAGGCTTCGGCGATCTTCCCGATACGATGTCGTGGCTGCGGCCGATCGCAGTTACCGGGCAGGTCGGCTACGCGATCCCGGGCAAACGTTCCACGACCGTCCTGGGAATCGATCCTGACACCGGCGAGCAAAGGGTCGATACCGAATTCCACCCGCGCGTGTTGGCATGGGGCGGAACGGTGCAATACAGCATGCCGTACCTCAAATCCGCAGTCGTCGATCTTGGATTGCCGGATTTTATCAATCGGTTCATCCCGCTTGTCGAGGCGACGTTCCAGACCCCGGTGGGGAATACCTTCACATCCGCGACGGGGACGACGGGGACGATCAACCCGGGATTCATCTGGGTCGGGAATACCTTTCAGATTGGCGTCGAGGCATTGATCCCGATCAACCGACAGAGCGGGTCGACGGTTGGCGCGATTGCTCAACTGCACTTTTATCTCGACGACCTCGATCCGCGTGGCATTGGCAAGCCGATCTTCGGCAATGCCGCGCAACCCGCCAGACCGTTCGGAGGAAATTGATCATGCGTCGCACTGCTCTCACCGCAATGGTTCCCTTGTTGATCCTGCTTGCGACAGGAGACGCCAGCGCACATGCTTCTCTCGATCATGCCGAACCGCGCGTCGGCAACACAGTCGCGACGGCTCCGCGCGAGGTTACGCTCTGGTTTACCCAAAAGCTGGAGACGGCTTTCAGCACGATCACTGTCACCAACTCCGCCGGTCAACGCGTCGATACCGGCAAAACCCGGGTCAGCGGCAATCGGATGGCAATTTCGCTGCGTCCCACTGGGGCCGGGACATACCGTGTCAAATGGCGCGTCCTTTCAGTCGACACGCATAGGGCGGACGGCGACTTCACGTTCAAGGTCAGCCCGTAGGGTATGGCGACCTGATGGATTGGCTCGAGACCGTAAACGATCCGTTGATCGTCGTACGCGCGATACACTTCACCGCCACGGCCGTGACTGCCGGAAGCATGCTTTTCCGGGTTGCCGTGGCAGAGCCTGCATTGGGTTCGGGTGCGCCCGCCACTGCTGCGCGGATGCAAAGCCTCAGTGTCGCATGGATCGGCCTGGCAATTGCCGCGGTCTCAGGCGCGATCTGGGTTCTGTTGGAGGCCGCGGCCATGAGCGGTCTTTCCCTCAGCGAAGCCATGACGGCCGACATCCTGTCGACGGTGTTGAACGAGACCCAATTCGGGCTGGTCTCGGAAATCCGTCTGGCGCTTGCCAGCACTCTTGCCGCTTGTTTGGCCTGCTCCCGGATGCCGTGGACGCGCTGGCCTGCGCTGACCTCGGCATTCGGCTTGATCGCAGCGCTGGCATGGGCCGGACATGCGGGGTCCAGCGTAGGTCTGATAGGCTTGCTCCATCTGACGGCCGACGTGCTGCATCTCACGGCCGCCGCGGCGTGGATTGGGGCGCTCGTGCCGCTTGCCATGCTACTCGCCGTGGCTCGACGCCGCCAAGACTTCGTCTGGACATCTCTTGCGCGCCACGCAACGCAACGTTTTTCAACACTGGGCCTCCTGAGTGTCGGGGTCTTGCTGATCACCGGCGTCGTCAATGCATGCATTCTCGTCGGCTCATTCTACGCGCTGCAGGCCACTGAATACGGTCGTCTCGTGATTCTCAAAACTGCCTTGTTCGCAGTCATGCTGTTGCTGGCGGCGGCAAATCGGTTTTGGTTGATGCCGCAACTTGCTCCCCTCTCGCGCACTGACATGCAGATCGATGCGCTCCGTCGGCTCACGCGCAACAGTGTTCTCGAGATCATTTTGGGAGTGGCGGTTATTGCAATCGTCGGTGCGCTGGGCATTTTGCACCCAGCAATCCACATCGCACTGGCTTGAGACCCAGCGCGGAGACCATGCGCCGAACGACGTCACCGAACTGCGCAACCGCTCCCGAAGCAACGGCGACGCCAGCGAAAACCAACATCTACAGTCCCTTCATCGATCTCCTCCCTTGTTGGACGAGAGCAGGTATTTGACAAGAACTGCCGCTGCGAGCAGCAAGACGATCACCACCAACAGCCCGATGAGTCCCATTCCCCACATCATCCCTGGCGCCATATCGTGCATCATGGTTCACCTTATTCGTTATTCGGCGGGCTCCGGGCCGACATCCTCATATTCCCGCGATAAAGGTGCGAGGGTCAACCTGTCCGTCGCCTTCGCAGTGGGATTCCCTCGAGAGATCGACGAGACTCCTGATCCCCAAGTCGCGGCGCCAGGCCAAAGCGCATCTGTGCGGCATTGCATCCCATAGTCTGATAAGATATACGTCCGATGTCCCTTTGACTAGTGTCCTTTGGGGATGACCGCGTGCGACGTATGCCACTCAGCAGCTCCTGGTCAGACAAATACCTACGACGATCTCGACGGAGGTGCCGAGCGTGTATTGTTCGATGATAGCGACTGGCCGCTCGGCGGGCTGCTCCCGCAAGGGTCGACACGGCGGCGCCGACTCTACTCACGCTCGCAGAGCGGGGTGTCGATGGCTCCGTCCGTGAATCAAGGAAGGAGACCTTAGCGATTGTCGGACCGCTTAAGCCAAACCGTCCGCTTTATCGAGGCCGTGGAGCAGACGAGAACTGCGGCCGAAATCGAAGATTGCCTTCTGGGGCTCGCGGCGGGGTTCGGCTTTACCGGTCTCTTCGGGGGCATCGTGCCGACACGCCCAGCGCCACTGGCTGAACTTCGCTCACGAATCCTGTTCCAGCGCTTTCCAGCGCAATGGTTAGATCGCTACAGCAGGAAGGGATACGTATTTCGCGATCCGATCATTCAGCACCTTTTTCATGAACGGGCGCCGTTCACCTGGCACGAGGGCTACGAGAGCTGCCCTCAGCGTAGGAATGTTAGGCTAATACGAGGCGAAGCCGCGGAATTCGGACTACGCGACGGTTACGTTGTGCCGATTTCGACAATAGACGGTGAGATTGCGTCTTTGTCGTTCGGCGGACCGGGAACGCTTCCGGTTTCGGCCGATCTCTCAGTGCTGAACTTTGCGGCCAGCTACGCCTTGGGCCGGCATCTCCATCGCATTGCGACCTGGCAACGCGTCAGTAGCAATCTGACCGCACGGGAATGGGATTGTCTGCTTTGGGCGGGCGAGGGAAAGACGAACTGGGAAACTTCGGCGATTCTTGGAATCTCAAGATCAACCGTGACCAAGCATATCATGGCGGCGCGCGCGAAGCTTGGTGCAGTCAGCAAAGCTCATGCCATTGCCACGGCGATTCGGACGAAGCTCCTTCGCTGAAAGCGTTAGGTCAGGCCATCGTCTACATTCGTCAGTCGACCGCCGGCCAGCTCGCCAACAACCTGGAGAGTCAGCGTCGCCAGTACGGTCTTGCCGATTGGGCGCGACAGCTCGGCTGGAACGATGTCGCCGTCATTGATGACGACCTCGGCCGCTCCGGCGGTGGCGTCGCGCGGCCCGGCTTCGAGAAGCTGTTGGCAGCCATCTGCGAAGGACGAGTCGGCGCCGTGGTCTCGATCGAGGCATCGAGACTCGCTCGCAATGGCCGCGACTGGCACACGTTGCTGGAGTTCTGTGGTCTCGTCGGCACGCTCATTCTCGGCGAGGACGGCGTCTACGATCCTCGCCATCCCAACGACCGACTGCTCCTCGGCATGAAGGGAACCATGAGCGAGATGGAGCTGTCAGTCCTGCGCCAGCGCTCGCTTGAGGCCCTGAAGCAGAAGGCGAGCCGCGGCGAGTTGTTCATGACGGTTGCCATCGGCTACGTGCGGATCGGCAACAATCGCATTGAGAAGGATCCGGATCGGCGCATTACGGAGGCGATTGCGCTCACCTTCGCCAGGTTCGCCGAGATGCAATCGGTGCGTCAGGTGCACCTCTGGCTCAGGCAAGAGCGCATCCCGTTGCCCGCTGTCACCTATGGTGCGGAGGGCCGCCTGATCGAATGGAAGTTGCCGGTGTACAACACGATTCTGCATATCCTGACCAACCCGATCTACGCTGGCGCCTATGCCTTTGGGCGCACCGGCAGCCGCGTTAGCATTGAAGCCGGCCGCAAAAGAGTGGTGCGCGGCTTCAAGAAGGAACGCAAGGATTGGGAGGTATTGATTCCGAACCACCACGAGGGTTATCTGAGCTGGGCAGACTACGAGAGGAACCTGGGCCTGATTGCGGACAACGCCAATGGTAAGAACCCCATGAGCCGCGGTGCGCTGCGCCGGGGTGAGGCGCTGCTCGCCGGCCTGCTGCGTTGTGGTCATTGCGGACGCAAGCTGCACGTCGCTTACTCTGGCGCCAATGGCAATACGGGCCGCTATCACTGTCAGGGTGGCTTTATCAATCACGGCGGTGATCGCTGCATCTCGTTCGGAGACATGCGCATTGACCGGGATATCGGTGCTGAAGTCATCGTGCGTTTGCAACCGCTCGGAATCGAGGCCGCGCTCGCGGCACAGGCACTCCGCAGTCGCGCAAACGAGGACAAGCGACGACAGATCGCGCTGGCATTGGAGCAGGCTCGCTACGAGGTCGGCCGCGCGCGTCGCCAGTATGATGCCGTTGATCCCGACAACCGCCTGGTCGCCTCGGAGTTGGAGACGCGATGGAATGAGCGACTGACTATCGCCCGCGATTTGGAGGCGGAGCTTGAGGAACTGACGGCATCACCCGCTGCCGAGCCGGCGCCTGCCGATCGCGAGCGGCTGATGATGCTCGGTGCCGATCTGCAAAGGGCATGGACGAGCGCCGGCGTGACACCAGAGGCAAAGAAACGCATCGTGCGGACGGTGATCGACGAGATCGTCGTCCGCGTCGAGGACAACGCGCTCGATCTCGTCATCCGCTGGCACGGAGGCGACCATTCGGCTCTTAAGGTCAAGAAGAACCGCACGGGCCAACACCGCTGGAGCGTCGAAGGCGAGACCATCGATCTCGTGCGCGTGCTGGCACGACAGATGCCGGACAAGGCGATCGCCTCGGTGCTCAATCGGGCCGGCAAAACGACGGGACGCGGCAACGGCTGGACGCAATCGCGGGTGTGCAGCCTGCGTAGTCACAATACGATTCCAACCTATCGGGAAGGCGAGCGTCGGGAGCGCGGCGAGGTCACGCTCGACGAGGCTGCGGCAGCTCTATCCGTTAGTCCGTCGACCGTGCGCCGTCTGATCAAAGATGGTCAACTCTCGGCGAATCAGCTCTGTAAGGGAGCGCCTTGGATCATCCACGCCGCCGACTTGGACCGAAACGACGTGAAGGGCGCGGCGACAGCCCGCCGTCTGAGACGTCCGCCGTCCAGTAACCCGCTGCAAAAAACTCTTGAACTTTAACGACATGGACAGGTGAGCATTATGAAGCCGGCTCGCTGGGACCAAGCGCAATGACATTCTCGCGCCGCTCGATCCATTCGCAACGCGCCAGTTCCAGCACCTGCATCTTGTTGAGCTTTGGGATGGCGGTGAAGTCGAAGCTGTCCAGGCTTTTGACGACCGGGAACCTTGCCGCCTTGATGCGGCGCTCGACCTTGCGGCGGTCCCGTTCGATCATCTCCCGTTCGGAAAGCCGGGTGAGGTATCCGACATGATCGACGCCCTCGGTGGCGCATAGCCGAGCCAGCTTCTGGTACTCGCGCTGGAAGGTCGGAAGCTTGAGGGTTTTGAGATAATGGGAGAGCAGGATCTCGGGCACATCAGTGCTCATGCCGCTTCCTCCCCATGCGCGGAAAGCAGTCGCATATAGGCCTTCGCCGATGTCGTCTCGACCGTCGCCCTCGGCAGGTATGGGTAGATGGACAGGTCCGTCGCGGCGGCCGTCGTTCCACCCTGCACAGGATCAAATGCTTGACGGCGTCGAAGCCGATCGCACCGAGTTGGAGGGCCTGCTTCACCGCCGCATGCAGATCGGCAAGCTCGAAGCTTTCCATGAGACGCAGGACCTGCACGTACTCGCGCCGGTTGGGGCGGTCGTCTGTGTGCACGCCAGGGACATGAAAGCGGCCTGGTGTCTGGCCGCCAGCAACGCTGAAGCGACGGCGCGCGAAATCACCAACCATTACGCCCGGCGCTGGACGATCGAGCCGGGGTTTCGCGACACCAAGGACCTTCGCTTCGGCATGGGGTTAGGCGTTCTTCGCATCGCCGATCCGCAACGCCGCGACAGGCTTCTTCTTTTGAACGCCTTCGCCATCGTGCTTTTGACGCTGCTCGGCGCAGCGGGCGAGAGTCTCGGTATGGATCGCCATCTCAAGGTCGCCACCGCCAAGCGCCGAACTCATTCGCTGTTCCGCCAGGGATGCATGCTCTACGAGTTGATCCCAAACATGCCGGATGTCCGCCTGCGCCCGCTTGTCGCGCGGTTTAGCGAATACATCAATCAACACGCCGCGCTAAATCAAACGTTCTCATGCGTGTGAATGAGGGGATACCTGAGCCTCCAGCCAGGTGTTGAACGCATCCCATGTCGCAAACTGCGGGATAGGCACCATGAAGTTGCGACGGGCATAGCCAACAAGCCCCTCAACGTTCCCCTTGTCGTTGCCTTTCCCCGGACGGCCATAGCGGTCCCGGATCAGGTAGTGGGACAGAAACCCGCTGAACAGCGTCGCCCGCTTGCGCGTGCCGTCAGCCAGGATCTTTGCCACAAGGCACCGGTCGTTGTCGTAGACGATCGACTGCGGCACGGCCCCGAAGAAGGCGAACGCATGGATGTGGCCATCGACCCAGGCCTCCGACACTGCCGCCGGATAGGCCCGTACATAGCAGCCGTCGCTATGCGGCAGATCCAACACGAAGAAGTGCGCCTTCCGCTCCACGCCATCGATCACCACCATCGCCTCGCCGAAATCGGCCTGCGCATGCCCTGGCGGATGCGCCAGCGGCACGAACACCTCCTGGCGACGCTGATCCCGCTCGCGCATGTAATCCTTGATGATCGTGTAGCCGCCCGTGAACCCGCACTCGCCCCAAAGACGGTCGAACACCCGCTTGGCCGTATGGCGCTGCTTGCGCGGCACCTTCATGTCCTCATCAAGCCAGTGATCGATCGTCGAAACAAACGCATCCAGCTTAGGCCGCCGGATCGGTGACTGACGCTGATAGCCCGGCGGCGTCGAATACGACATCATCTTGGCCACGCTATCGCGCGATATGTTGAAATGCTTTGCAGCCTGACGCCGGCTCATTCCTTCAGAACAGGCCAGACGAACCTTCAGATATAATTCCACGGTATAGATCCCCAACCCTCCTGCATTCGTCGCAGAAGGAAAATAGGTGGCCGGCTTTTACGCCGCCCGAAGCGGGACCATCCCGCCGCTACCGTGGACTAATTTTGCACCGCCGCTCTCACGCGTGTCGCTACATAGAGTGTATCGTGAATACGATTCAACGTGCCGTCCCAATCCCATAACATGAAGTAGAAATGCGCCGTGCTCTTGGCCGGCAGGTCTTTCGGCATCGCCTTCCATTGGCTGCCGGTCGACAGCACATAGAAGATTGCGTTCAACAGCTCGCGGACATCGACCGAACGGCGGCGTCCGCCTCGTCGCGCCGGCGGGATCATTGCAGCAACAAGCACCCACTCCGCATCACTCAAATCACTGGGATACCGAAGGTTGCGCCGGTCGGCCGTCAGACGGTGTTCAGGCTTCCACATCGTGTGCTCCTGTCACGAATCGCTCCGGGACATGGAATCACAACCGACTCATCTGACTCAAATTCTTCCTGGATCGGCTCTCAGGCACCCAGCCGCCGTCAGTACAGCTCACCGCGAAGTGGTGACCATGCAGTTGAATGGGATGATTGGTCATCGTGAGATTGCCCATACGAACCCAAGCCTTGTCGCGAAGCCGCACCGGCAACGGATCGATCCCCGGAAACACGCGACTATTCCAGGTCCACATATTGAAGTCGGTCATTTCGCTGACCTTCGGCGGGTAAGTACCCGGTTCGGCAGGTAAGTACCCGGGTTGGGTCGAACCGGCCGTCCGCAGCCGGAAGAGGTGCGTACCTCCGCGCCAGCGCGCCAGACTCCTTAAAATAACGTCACCGACTTCCCGGCCGGCTTGGAACATGTTTGCAGGCGGCCGCTTATCAGGACACCGGGTGCTAGGCACATCGGCCAGTGGTCCATCAGATCCATCGGGAGATTTGCGATGAAGCGGTTAGCGGCTGTAGTTTTGGGTGTTGCCTTTATAACGAGTGCCTCGGGCGCGACCTACGCGGCCACGTCGAAGAGCGACATGACGATCATGAAGAAATGCCAGTCGATGTCCGAAGATGCCATGATGAAGAACAAGAAGTGCATGGCCATGATGAAGAAGCATCCGGATATGATGGGCGGCAACATGGGCTCGGGTATGTCAAATAGCAACATGAAGCGATAAAGCGCGGTTGCCCCGTCGGGCTCGGCGGCCGGGGGGAACGCCTCGTATCGTTTGCCATCAGGGTGAAAGAACTCTGCCTGCGGGGATGCGGTCTTTTGATCGACCGGCACCCCTTGGCCAGTGCGGATCGCATTATCTAGAGTCCACCCCATTAATGGTAGCGCGACGGGGATTCCAAAAACCTCGCGAGTGTGATTCTGTTCTCTCGTGGAGGACGGCCATGGCAGTGATGTGTTTTAAGCCTCACCAAATGAGGTGCGAACCATGGGGCAAATTCACCAAAGCTCACCGAGCGCTTCCTAAAAACTTAGCACTTTATCGAACGAATGGACAAGCGCCGGATACATCTGGTGTTGAAGACTGTCTGGTCACCCTCGCAAGCCATTTTCGGCTTCACGTCAGCCTTCTGTGGTGTTGTGCCGTCGTCACGAACGCCAGTGTCATTGCGTATTACCGTTCAGCGTATGCCGCTCGAGATTAGGTACAACCGCAACGGTTATGTCTTTCGCGATCCAGCCGTTTGCCATCTGCAGCAGACCCGTTCTCCCTTCACTTGGATGAGGCCTAACTCTCACTGCTCCAACACTTCAAATGTAAAAAACTTATACAGGGTAGGCACGTGAATTTGGACTTCGGCGGGGGCATGTCGTTCCTGTCTCCACATTAGACGGGAGCACTACTGCTATATCGTTTGGTGCTACAAACCCGAAAACGAGCGGAGAGGGAAAAGATGCGTTGACGTTTGCATGGCCTATGCGGTTGGACGTCTGCTGCACACG
Organism: Nitrobacter hamburgensis X14; assembly: GCF_000013885.1. Taxonomy (NCBI): domain Bacteria; kingdom Pseudomonadati; phylum Pseudomonadota; class Alphaproteobacteria; order Hyphomicrobiales; family Nitrobacteraceae; genus Nitrobacter; species Nitrobacter hamburgensis. Next base: position 39,826 of record NC_007960.1, on the reverse strand, counting down.
ACCCATTGCGCAGTCCGTTACCGAAATTCGGATCACGCTTCGAGAGATGGATGCGCCTCTCCCCGCAGCCTATAGCGCACGAATGATGGGATTCATTCAATGTCTCCATCCTCTTGCGTTCCTCCGGCCTCCAACCGTCAGTGATGATGGTCAGGTTTCGGACTGACTTCCTTCGATGGCTCTGCGTTGTGTTCGTGATGTCCGCCGGCGTGCGTGTGACCGTCACCTTGGCCCATGGATTCCATCTCTTCGTCGGGAGGCGCTTTTGCGACGATGTCCTTGTATTGCTGGGCCGACATCCCTGATAATTTCCCGACAAACGCGACGATGCTCCAGAGTGTAGCATCGTTGTGTCCGAGTCCCCACGCCGGCATTCCGCTCATCTTCAAGCCGTGCTTGGTGACCCAGAACACGGTTTTCGGATCGAAAGGATGTTCGGAGAGCTTTGGCGGCTTCGGGTAAAGGCCCGGCCGGATTTCCGACTCCGACTTGCCGGGCGCGAGGTGACAGTCTGCGCACATCGCCGCATATTGTCCCGCGCCTTTCAGGATCAGTTGCTCGCCCGTTAGGTCCGGGACCTGGATATCTTTCGCACGAACAGCGATGGCGCGGTCGCGGACGATTTCCATGATCTTTCTGGTCAGCGTCCAATGCGGGGTATCAGCTCCAACGTCGTAGACGCCCGAAAACACGAAGGCTCCGGCTCCCGCCAGCGCGATCACGACCGCGAGGATCGCGGCACCAACCAATTTGGTCATTTCGAAGACAGCTCCTTTTCAATTCGGTAATTCATTTGATGAGACCGGCTGCAAAAGAGCAGCTTGTTTTGTGACTCCCCTGAAGCGGATGCGACCACTTCGGCGGAAAGCCGCAAAACCGAATCCACCGCTCACTCGACATTCAGAACCAGCATCAGCCCGCCGCCGTGCTGCTCGACGTTGTTGTTCGAGGTGTGGTGCGGAATGGGGCAATGCACCAGCCACTTGCTCGGCTTACGGGCGGTCCAGATCACATCATAGCGCTGGCCCGGGCCGACGTTGACGGTATCCGCCTGATAACGCGCGCTTTCGTTCAGCGTCACGCCATCGACCGCGACGACCTCGAATGGACCACCGTGTACATGCATCGGATGAATGAAGTTATTGTTGGTTGGTAGCTGTCGAACGTTTGATGACAATCAAAAAAGAAGGCGTCTACATGCCCTTCATTCCCTTCATATCCATGCCTTTCATCCCCTTCATCTCATCGGGCTGATCGGTCTTTTTTGGGTTGCCTTGACGCGGAGCCTGGCCGGCGGGCGCATCGACCAAGTGCGCGACCGTGCCTTCGGGATACTCGTAGGGACCGGGATCACTGTAATCGTCGCGCGCGAGCCCCTCGCGGATCTTCATAACGGTAAACATCCCACCCATTTCGATCGGACCGAATGGTCCTCTTCCGGTCATCATCATCAGCGTATTGTCCGGCATCGGCATCTCCATGTCGCCCATCGCCATTCCCCTCGATCCCATCGCCATTGCGTCCGGCGCGAGCTTTCCAACCGCTTTGGCTAAATCCTTGGGGGACACGCCGATCATGTTCGCAACATTGTGTCCCATCGCGTTCATGGTGTGATGCGACTTGTGACAATGAAACGCCCAGTCGCCCGGATTGTCCGCCACCACGTCGAAGGCGCGGACGGCGCCAACGGGGACATTGACGGTGGATTCCGGCCACTGCGCGCTTTCAGGAACCCACCCTCCGTCCGTGCAAGTGACCGCGAAATGATGCCCGTGCAAATGGATCGGATGGCTTGTCATGGAGAGATTGCCCATGCGCACGCGCACGCGATCTCCTAGACGAACAGGCAACACATCGATCCCTGGGAAGACGCGGCTGTTCCAGGTCCACATGTTGAAATCGGTCATCTCGGAGACTTTGGGCAGATAGGTGCCGGGATCGATGTCGTAGGTGCTCATGATGAAGACGAAGTCGCGGTCGACGGGGCGGAAGGTCGCGTCGCGTGGATGCACGACGATCATTCCCATCATGCCCATCGCCATCTGCACCATCTCGTCGGAGTGCGGGTGGTACATGAAGGTCCCGCTGTTCCGCATCTCGAATTCGTAGACGAAGGTCTGGCCGGGTTTGATGTGCGGCTGATTGAGACCGCCGACCCCGTCCATGCCGTTTGGCACGATCATGCCGTGCCAATGCACGGTGGTATGTTCCGGTAGTTTGTTGGTAACGAAGATGCGGACCTTATCGCCCTCGACGGCCTCGATGGTCGGGCCCGGAGCCTGACCATTATAGCCCCACAGGAAGGCCTTCATGCCCGGCGCGAATTCACGCACGACCGGCTCGGCGACGAGATGAAATTCCTTCCAGTCGCCGTTCATGCGCCACGGCAGGGACCAGCCATTCAACGTCACCACCGGGCGGTAATCCGGGCCGCTCGACGGATGCAGCGGCGGTTGCATCGTCGCCTTGTCCATCATCGGAGCTTCGGGAATATTCGCCGCCTGGACGCGGCCGCTTACTGCGCTGGCGCTCACCAGCGCTGCCGTGCCGAGGAATCCTCTGCGCGATAGCATGTTGGTCTCCTTCAATGGCCGCCGTTGCCGCCCGCCTGGGCGGTGGTCGTCGGGGATTTCGATTGACCTTCTCCGCTGCCGCCGCCGTTGACGGCGGTTTGCAGGTCGGACTGCGCGAACCAAAAGGCGCGCTTGGCTTCGATCGCCGCACGTAACGAGGCAATGCGTTGACGCGCTTCCGTCAGCAGCGCGAAGACGTCGACCTGCATGCTCGAGAAGCGCAACTGCATCTCTTCCGTGATGATTTTGCGCAGCGGCAAGACCTCGCGCTGATACTGGCTGGCGATTTCATAGGAGGAGCGATAGGTGCGGTAAGCGTCGCGCGCTTCCGACCGGACGTTGACGGCCTTTTCGGTCAGACGATTGAAGGCCTGGTTGTAAGTCTCCGCGGCCTGCCGGACTCTCGCCTCGCCGCCGTCGAAGATCGGAATCTGGAACTGGATGTCAAATCCCCGTTCCCGGAATGGCGCTCCTTCCGGTTCTCGAGTCTTACGATCGATGCCGGCGATATCGAGCATAGTGACGAATCGGTTGGCTTCGGTGAGGTTCAGGGATTTCGCGAGCGCATCGAGTTCGATGCGGGCGACCTGCAGATCGATACGGTGTTCAACGGCGTCGACCTCAATGCGCGGCAACGCCCGTGGACGTGGCGGCAATGTCGGCAGGTGGCTCGGCAGCTTGAAATTCAGGTCGCCGTCCCACAGGCCCAATAGCCGCGCCAAGGCTTCACGCGAGCTCGTTGCTTCCTGACGCAGCGTCGCAAGATCCGCCGTGGTTTCCGCGTAGAAAACCTGCTCGCGTGCCTGATCGAGCTTGTTGAGAGAACCCGTTTCGCCAAGTTTCTTCGACAGTTGCGCGGTGGATTCCGCGGTGGCCTTGGCGCCGCTGAGAAGGGCGACGAGTTCGTTTGCGGCTACCGCGCGGTAGTAAGCACGTCTGACATCGGCGGCAAGACGAAGCGTTTCCAGTACAGCACGAAGCTGCGCTTGCCGGAAACGCTGCTTCGCGATCTCGGATCGGAACGGCAGCGTCGCAAGCGCGAGGATGTCTCCCACGACTTGGCGCTCGATCTCGGTGGCGCCATTACCCGAAATGCGCGAGACCGAGAAGGTCGGATTGGGCGGCAGGCTTTCCTGGATACGATCGGCTTCGGCCAGGGCCAACTCGTTATACGACGCCTGAAGCCCGCGATTGTTGAGCAACGCGACCTGAACCGCGGTATCTACGGTGAGCGTCCGGTGCAGCAGACGCTTGACGTTGTCGTCGGCCTGCCGCGCGTCGTCAACGGAGCGGATCGCAATCACGTCCTTCTTGATCGTGCCGTCGGCGATATCGGCGACGACGCCCATTCCTTGATCCGGCGAGAAGGTCGCGCAACCGGAAAGAACAAGGGAGATGGCCAGCACCAGTGGCGACCGATTGTTTCGGAGGAGGTTCTGATGCGACAGCAAGCCACGGATAATTTTCATGACGTGCTCCTAATGCTCGTGGCCAGACTTCGGTGACGGCGTGACGCGCTGGTTCTGTTCGGTCCAACCCGAAGGCGCCGTCGGACGGAAGCTGGTGTAAGGCGCGATGCTCGACCGGTAACCGACGCCGGCGGTCCTCGCGCCGGGATCTGCGGGGTCCCTGCCGATCAGCGGCGCCGGGGGTAGCGCGCAGCCGCCGAGCGTTATGGCCGCGGCGACCATCCCTGCGAATGTCCCAAGTCTTCTTCCGGATATTCCGCGCACCACCGAACCAACGGCGGCGACAGTCGCCCCAAGCTGCGCTGACATAAGAGTTTCCTGAACTGACGATGGACCACAGGCGCGCGTGCCCCGCACGGGGCACGGCACAGCGTCATGCTGTTGTCAGGTCAGGAAATGGGGGGACGATAGCGCTGCGGGGGCGCATTGTCCGTCAGTTTCCGATACTGATCGGACGCCCGGACGGCCTTCGGCACCGACGGTTGTGTCATGGCGACGAGCGGCGCGGGAAGTGCCGTGACGCACTTCAGTCCGCAGCACTTTCCATCCGCCGAATGCGGCGCCTTAGCCGGACCGGCGTCGCTCTTCAGCGCGACCGGCTTCGCATCATGATCGGCGGATGAATCCGCGTGGGTCTGAACGCCGGAATGATGTTGGTCATGTCCGCCCTTGTGGACATGCATCACGCCTTCATGATGCATATGGATCATGCCCGGCACATGATCCTCGTCGGTCAGACAATAAGGAGCGGCCTGACTGCCGGGCAAAGCGAAGGACAGCGTCGGCGCCATCACGCAAAACAGATAAGCCAGAGCGATGAACCACCCTGCTCTCCGCCGTTGCATCCTGGTAAGTCCGAGCAACATAAACGCGTCAATGCTTTCGATTTGCCGTACCCGGATTCGGAATCATAGTCGCGAATCCTCCTACCGCCAAGAAGGAACCGAGAGGTTCATCGTTCCGCCCGTCCGACCACCGCCATCAATTCCGCGATCTTGCGGCGCTGATCCGCCTTATCGCCGCTTGCGATCGCATACTCGACGCAATGGGCGACATGGTCCTTCAACACCTCTTCCTCGACGCGGCGCAGGGCGGCACGAACGGCGGAGATTTGCGTTACGATATCGATGCAGTAGCGGTCCTCCTCCACCATCTTGGCGAGGCCGCGGACCTGGCCTTCAATCCGGCTCAAACGTTTCTGGCACGATGTCTTGATGTCTTTGCGCATCCGCCCTATATACCCCCACAGGGTATGAATGGCAAGCCCCACAGGAGACTTAGATGACCAGTCCTGAAAAGGCTAATTCCAAGGGCGAATGCGGCTGCTCCTCGAAGGCAAGCGCGGCACCGGGCCCCGACGAAACCAAAGCAGCTTGTTGCGGTGACGGTCATGGCGGCCATGATCACGACGCTCACGAGCATCGCCACCATCCCGTTTCGGGAGACGGAAAGGTCGTGGACCCAGTTTGCGGGATGACCGTCGATCCGACGTCGAGCAAGCACCGGTTCGATTACCAAGGTCACACCTACCATTTCTGTTCGGCAGGCTGTCGCACGAAGTTCGCGGCCGCCCCGGAAACGTATCTCGACAAGTCCAAGGCCACACCGAAAGACCCTGTTCCGGAAGGCACCGTCTACACCTGTCCGATGCATCCGGAAATCAGGCAGATCGGGCCCGGCAGCTGCCCGATCTGCGGCATGGCCCTGGAGCCCGAAGTGGCAACGCTGGACGCCGCGCCGAATCCCGAACTGGCGGACATGACACGACGGTTCTGGATCGGCCTCGTGCTCGCCTTGCCCGCGGTCGTCCTCGAAATGGGCGGGCATCTGGTCGGCGGCCACGGCTGGGTCGACCAAACCCTGTCGAACTGGATTCAACTCGTTTCGGCGACGCCGGTCGTGATCTGGGCGGGTTGGCCGTTCTTCGTGCGCGGCTGGCAGTCGCTGGTGACCCGCAACCTCAACATGTTCACCCTCATCGCGATGGGAACCGGCGTGGCTTACGTCTACAGCCTCGTCGCCACGGTCGCCCCGCAGGTCTTTCCACCCGCGTTTCGCGGCCATGACGGCGCCGTCGCTGTCTATTTCGAAGCGGCGGCGGTGATCACCGTCCTGGTGCTGCTGGGCCAGGTGCTCGAATTGCGTGCCCGCGAGGCAACGTCGGGAGCGATCAAGGCTCTGCTCGATCTCGCGCCGAAGACGGCGCGCCTCGTTGCCGAGGATGGCACCGATCACGAAGTCCCGCTCGACGGCCTGAACGTCGGCGACAGATTGCGCGTCCGTCCCGGCGAAAAGGTACCGGTGGACGGTGTCATTCTGGAGGGACGTTCATCGGTCGATGAATCCCTGGTGACCGGAGAGTCCATGCCCGTCACCAAGGAAATCGATGCCAAGGTAATCGCAGGAACGCTCAATCAATCCGGAAGCTTCGTGATGCAGGCCGAGAAGGTCGGCCGCGATACGGTATTGTCGCAGATCGTGCAGATGGTGGCGCAGGCGCAGCGGTCGCGGGCGCCGATCCAGCGCCTCGCCGATCAGGTGGCGGGCTGGTTCGTCCCCGCGGTGATCGGTGCCGCGCTTGTCGCGTTCGCCGTCTGGGCCCTGGTCGGTCCCGAGCCTCGTCTGGCGTTCGGTCTGGTGGCAGCCGTCAGCGTGCTGATCATCGCCTGTCCTTGCGCCCTCGGCTTGGCGACCCCGATGTCGATCATGGTCGGTGTCGGGCGTGGTGCACAGGTCGGCGTCCTGATCAAGAACGCCGAAGCGCTCGAACGCATGGAAAAAATCGACACGCTCGTGGTCGACAAGACGGGCACCCTGACCGAAGGCAAACCCAAGGTGGTCTCCATCGTGGCGTCCGCCGGATTCCGGGAGGACGACCTGCTGCGTTTCGCAGCCAGCGTCGAGCGCGCCAGCGAGCATCCGCTGGCCGACGCCATCGTTCGCGCCGCCAAAGAGCGCGATCTGTCGCTGGCAAACGTGGAGGAATTCGATTCACCCACGGGCAAGGGCGTGACGGGTAAGGTCGACGGCAAGAACATATTGCTCGGCAACGTCGGTTACCTGCAGTCGCTGGGCGTCGAAACCCAATCGATGGAAGCGCAGGCTGAAGCGCTCCGCGGCGACGGCGCCACCGTCATCAATATCGCGGTCGACGGAAAGCTGGCGGGACTCTTCGCGATCGCCGATCCCATCAAACCATCGACGCCTGATGCCTTGAGGGCGCTGGCCGCGGACGGCATCAAGGTCATCATGCTGACCGGAGACAACAGGACGACGGCCAATGCGGTCGCGAAGCGGCTCGGCATCTCGGAGGTCGAGGCGGAAGTTCTGCCCGACCAGAAGAGCGCCGTCGTAAGCAAGCTACAGAAGGCTGGCCGGATCGTCGCCATGGCGGGGGACGGCGTCAACGACGCCCCTGCCCTCGCTGCGGCCGAAGTCGGAATCGCGATGGGCACCGGCACCGACGTCGCCATGGAGAGTGCCGGGGTAACCCTGTTGAAGGGCGATCTCGGGGGGATCGTTCGCGCTCGCCTCCTATCGGAAGCAACGATGGCCAACATCCGTCAGAACCTGTTCTTCGCCTTCATCTACAACGCCGCCGGAATACCGATCGCGGCCGGCGTGCTGTATCCAGTGTTCGGCCTGTTGCTGTCGCCGATCATCGCCGCAGCGGCCATGGCGCTATCGTCGGTGAGTGTGGTCGGCAACGCGCTGCGTCTGCGGATGGTCAAGCTTTGATCGTCGGTCGACCGCAAGGCGGAACGCAACGTGACGATGCTGGACAAGTATACGATACCGACTCAATTTCTTTGGAAGACGCTGAATTGAAAATGCTGCGTATTGCCGCCCGGGGTCAAATGATCGTGCCGCCGACAATCGACCAATGTAAATTCCGCTCCGACCACGGCGGCAAGAGCATCGGCGTCATAGCGTATGATCCGCAGTCCGCTGCACCGCTCCGGACCGTCCGGCGCAAACGTGCCGATGACGACATGCCCGCTTGGGCCGACGGCCTTTTTGAGGCACGCAATGTAAGCCTCACGATCAGTCGGGTCCGTCAGGAAATGGAACGCAGCCCGGTCGTGCCAGAGATCGTAGGTACGCGTCGGGTGCCATCGCGTAACATCCGCGACAACCCATTCTACCCCGGCGCCGGCGCGGCCAAGACGTGTTTTCGCGTCGGCAAGGGCGGCCGCCGAGAGATCGAGCACAGTGATGCGGCGAAACCGGCGGTCGATGAGACCATCAACCAGGCGTGAGGCGCCGCCACCGATGTCGATGATCTCCGCTTCGTTGGACAAGCCGGCACGTGCAATAAGCTCCAGGGATGGCGCCGGGTTCTCCTGAAACCAGCTGACTTCATACTCTCGCTTGGTGCGGTACACGTTTTCCCAGTGGGCTTGCCGATCGATCTCGTCCATGAACTGCGTTCCTTCTCAATCGACCAAGGTGCGACCGATGGCGACGCCCCCGATCCTTGACAATAAGAATACCTCCTCACCTTCCGTTTTCCTGCCATCGGCTTTGCTACGCGAATCGCGGCGACAAAAGAATCTTCCCGTTTCTCAGGTCCCGCCCGTCTGCCTGCTGGATCCCGACGGAGACCTCGTCGGCAAACTTCGGCAGACGGGTCAGGCCAAGCGCTTCGCCTCTTGGCCATGTTATCACACCGAGCTGGATACGTTCATGCTCGCCGGCCGTGAAATCGGGATCGTTGGACGTGTGGTCGGCGCACCGTCTGCCGTTCTGGTGGCGGAAGAACTGTTCGCGAGCGGTTGTCGCCTGCTGATCAGTCTGACTTCGGCGGGACAGATCGTCCCCTGCGGGCCGACACCCTATTTCATCATCATCGATCGCGCGCTGCGCGATGAAGGGACGAGCTACCACTATGCTCCGCCTTCCGAATTTGCCGAAGCCTGCCCTCTGCTGGTATCGAAGGCATTCGATGCCACGTCGCGAATCGAGCCTCGGGTCGTGGTCGGATCGACTTGGACAACCGATGCACCGTTTCGCGAGACGGCCGAAGCGATCAGAGCGGCAAAGCTGAAAGGAATATTGGCCGTCGAAATGGAGGCAGCCGCACTCTACGCTTTCGCCCAGGCGGCGGGCGCAAAGCTTCTCTGCCTCGCCCATGTCACAAATACAATGGGACAAGGCGGAGCCGATTTCGACAAAGGCGAGGCCGATGGCACGACGGACGCCATCAAAATGCTGGACCGCGTGGTCGCGGCTCTTTCGCACACAATCGATACACCTGCGGTGTAACGTGCGGGGGCCGCTGCCGTGCATTCTATCGCGATGCCGTCCCCGAAACTGTCAACTGAATGACCGTTTCCGTTTTCTGCCCCAAACTAACCAAAAATAATCCAGCGCTGGCGCAGGGTCTGCGGGGATCGCGGCAGTTTCTCGTATCAGCCGCTCGCTGATTTCTTATGGAGTTTCGACCCGGAATCTCGCCTGGAGAGCACGTTCGCTGCCGCCGGCTACGAAATCTAGTTCGGTCGCAGAACATTCAGCTCGGGCGCGAGATAGGTTCAAAGCGGGGATAGGATTTGAAACTATCAACATCAGGTTGTGAGCGTGACGACCGACCGCTCTACGCTATAAGCGGTCGGTCACCCTGGAAATACAAGGCGGCGAGCAACAGCGGCCCGGTGGGAGCGCAAGTCGCCATTGGGCCGGCGCCGCTGATCAATGCCGAGAGCGCACGACCAGCGGCTTCAGTAGTTCGGCGAACACCAAATAGACGATGACGATGATGCCGGTCCCGACGAGCATCGCCAGCGGCGGCGCCTCGAAGCCGAACCAGCCGCCGACAGGTGTGAAAGGCAGCACCATCGCGACGATCAGCGCTACTAGTGATGAGGCTGCGAGAGCGGGCCGCGGAAGATCCTGCCATGGCCGGCCGTTGGTGCGGATAATGAAGATGACGAGGATCTGCGTCGCCATCGATTCGAGAAACCACGTGGTTCGGAATTCAGCCGGCGAGGCATTGAACACAAACACCAGTGCACCGAAGGTTAGAAAATCGAATAGCGAAGAGAGCGGTCCCATGATCGCCGCGAACCGAATGAGGCCGCTCATGTCCCAGACCTGAGGCCGCGCCGTCGCCTCTGGGCGCACCCCATCGAACGGAATTCCCAGCTCGGACAGGTCATAGAGCAAGTTGTTGAGAAGGATTTGCGTCGGTAGCATCGGGAGGAACGGCAAGGCGATGGAGGCCACCGCCATCGACAACATGTTCCCGAAATTGGAGCTCGCTCCCATCCGCACATATTTGAGGATATTGGCGAAGGTTCGCCTTCCTTCTTCGACGCCGTCGGCGACGACTTCCAAATCCGACGCGAGCAGGATCATGTCTGCCGCAGCCTGTGCCACACCCGTCGCGCCTTCAACCGACAGCCCTATGTCCGCAGCCTTCAGGCCCGGCGCATCGTTGATGCCGTCACCAAGGAACCCGACGACCGCGCCTTTTGACTGAAGCGCCTTGACGATCCGAGACTTCTGGTCGGGCGCCAGGCGCCCGTAAGCGTCGACGGATTGAACCTGCACCGCCAACGCCTCATCGCTCAATTTGGCGATATCGTTGCCGGAGAGAACCTTCTCGGCATTGAGCCCGACAAGGCCGGCCAGCCGCTTCACGACGATCGGATCGTCGCCCGACAAGATTTTGAGCCTGACGCCCGCGCTTGCGAGCCGTGCGATCGCCGCCGCCGCGGTTGGTTTGGGCGGATCGGCGAAGGCGCAAACCCCTTCAAATACCAGTTCGTTTTCGTCGGCTACTTCAACTTCGTGGGCCTTTTCCGACCAAGGACGCGAGGCAACGGCAACGGCACGAAGTCCATTCTGGGCGAGCGCGTGTACCCTGTCGATTGCCTCGGTCCGTGCCCTTCCATCCATCGCCAGCACGTCTTTGCCTCGCCGCTGTTTGGTGCAGAGTGCCAGCACGGCCTCTGGGGCGCCCTTGACGATCAGCAACTGGCCGTCCGGGCCTGCCGCGAGGACCGATCCCAACCGGCGAGTGAAATCGAACGCGTGCCGGCCGAGGAGTGTCCAGCCCCCCGCCGCCGCCGACGAACCGCGGAGCAGCGCCGCGTCCAGTGAACCGCGATCACCGCCGAGGTCGGCGGCGATGGCACCGAGTCGGGCAGCGCGAGGATCGTCGGCTCCAAAAGCATCGAGGCTGCGGGCGAGAGTAATCTCGGCGGAGGTCAGGGTGCCGGTCTTGTCGGTGCACAGCACAGTCATGGCACCTAGATCGTGGATCGAGGCGAGCCGCTTGACGATGACCTTGCGGCCGGCCATCCGCATCGCGCCGCGTGACAGTGTGACCGTGGTGATCATCGGCAACAGTTCAGGTGTCAGTCCGACGGCCAGCGCCACGGCGAATAGCAGCGAATCTAGCACCGGACGACCTAACAGGACCCGCGTCGCGAGAACGATGACTACCAGAGCGAGGGTCAACCGCGCTATCACGAGGCCAAATTGGTGTAAATCGCGCTGAAAAGGGGAAGGTGCCTGAGCCTGTGCCAGAGCGGACGCCGCAGCCCCGAACACAGTCGCGCGTCCCGTATTGACTGCAAGCGCGATCGCTTCTCCGGTCTGCGCCACAGCACCGCGGAACAATGTATTCGATGCTTCGCCTGCGTTCGTTCCCGTGACTACGCCAGCGCGCTTCTCGATGGGATAAGGTTCTCCAGTCAAGGCTGCCTCGCCGGTCGTGCAGGCCGTGCTCTGGAGGATCAGCGCGTCAGCCGGAATGATATCCCCGGCCCGCACGCGCAGGATATCGCCGGGAACGACTCTTTCCACCTCGATCTGATGGAAGGTTCCATCGCGTTTGACTTCAGCCTTGAGCGCCACCGATCGCCGCAGGATATCCGCGGTCCTGACCGCATGTCCTTCCTGCACGGTGTCGAGCCCGATCGAGAGCGCCAGGATCGCAACAATGATTGACCCGCCGATCGCATCGCCGGTAACAACAGAAATGATGCCCGCAGCGAGCAGGATTAACGACAGGGGCTCGAGCAATCGACGGAAGATTGCGCGCAACAGACTGTCGGCCTTGGCTTCGGCGTCGCTATTGGGTCCATATTGAGCGAGTCTTTGCTCGGCGTCGCTCGAACTCAAGCCTTCCAACCCGCAATGAAGCGTGGTCGAGATAACTTCTGGCGTCTGGGTCCAGAACCTGTCGAGGCTGTCCGTATGTTTTTCCGCGAGGGGATTGTCGACCGTTTTCATCTGGCTTCGCCGATCATGCAACGATGTGGAAGCGGCGTGATCGTCCCGATTTGCGAGACCAAGATCTTCCCCGAAGGTCTCGATTTCGTCACCCCAGCACGAACGTATCGTCCTCGGTTGGCCCTGCTCACACTACTGTTCCGAATAAGGCCCCGACGCCAGCGGTCAGTCCCATGGCCAGCGCACCCCAGAACGTGACGCGTATTGCGCCCACCGCCAAACCGGCGCCGCCCGCGCCCGCCGCCAGCGCCCCCAAAAGTGCGAGGAACATTAGTGAAGTTGCAGGGACAAGGATAATCAGACTCGCCTCCGGGACGGAGGCAGCGGTTAAGAGAGGCATGGCTGCTCCAACAGCGAAGCTAAGAGCCGACGCGAACGCAGCTTGAATCGGACGCGCCCGGAGCGTCTCGGTGACCCCAAGTTCGTCGCGGGCATGCGCGCCTATTGCATCATGGGCCATGAGTTGATCGGCGACCTGCTTCGCGAGCAAAGGATCGAGGCCGCGAGCGACGTAGATCGCAGTCAGTTCCTCATGTTCTCCCTTGTCGTCAGCTTTGAGTTCCGCGAGCTCCCGCTTGAGTTCGGCCTTTTCGGTGTCGGCCTGCGAGTGGACAGATACGTACTCACCCGCAGCCATCGCCATGGCCCCTGCGACCAGGCCGGCGACCCCGGCGACCAACACGTTGCTGCGGCTCCCGTGCGCGGCGGCGACACCGAGCACCAGACTTGCCGTCGAAACGATACCATCGTTCGCGCCTAACACCGCTGCGCGCAGCCAGCCGATGCGTTCGGTGCGGTGTCGTTCCTTGTCGTGTAGAGCCTTTCTTGATGGAACAGCCGCTTCTCGGTCTGGCACACGAACGACCCCTTATTTTCACGCATCCATATGCTGGAGACGCTCGCGGTTGCGAAGCAAAATTTGGCGGGCCCCCGAAAACCCCAGCACTCCTGACTATGAAACTGCGAAAGCGTTCGCGAAACTGTTTCAAGGGTAAGACCCAGATAATCGCCTATGTCCCGCCGGCACATTGGAAGCGCCATCATCCCCGTGCCAGCGAGACGACCGTCCATCTCCAGCAGAAACGTGGCGACGCGTTCCTTCGCGTTCTTTCGTCCGAGAAGAAGCATATGATCTTCGGCATGCCGAAGGTCTGAGGACGTCATTGCCCAAAGGCTTCGAGCAACCTGGACATCGGTAACCGCTGCCTTTTCTAGCCCTCGACGTGTCACCAGACGAACCGTGGTATCGATGATGGCTTCTGCCGTTAGACGATGGACCGGACCTGATTCCAGTCCGAAAAAGTCGCCAGGCAGATGAAACGCGCCGATCTGGCGCCGACCATCGGAAAGCAGTTTGTAAGTTCGAACGGCGCCGCGGACTATCTGATAGACGTACTCGCCAAGTTCCTCTTCGCCGTATATTTCTGCATCTTTGCTGTAGGAGAATTCCGTCGCCACAAGGCCGGCATGGCCGGTGACCGAACAAAATTCATCGGCCGCAGCGCTGGGTATCTTGCTGAACTTGGTGGGAATAACGGGCGCACTGAGTGGTTGGGTCAACATTTGCCATCTCCTCGTCGGCGGATGGCTGTTTCTACTTGGGATCACTATCCATTGAAATTTCGCTCGATACCTTAAGGCACATTCCCTAAGTAGTCACCGGAGGTCGCTTTGGCCTCGATACCCCGCCCCTAGGGAAGCGTGGAAGTCATCCAACAATAGGTTTTTGAAGGCAGACAGACCGAAAAGGGCTCTTGTCCTATCGGAGAAAAAAAGTTCCTGCGTCGCCAAGTCCAAGTCCCATGTTCCGACGCCAGCTTGGTCGATTGCAAACCGCAAACGTTGATCGGAGCTGAGGCATCGAACGAGGGCCGAATTGTAGTCACCTCCCCTATTCCTTCTCTTGATCTTCTTGCTCACAGGTTGCTCTGAAACTCCACGCAATAAAGTAGTCAGCCCCCGCCCGCGAAGAGTTCAGCCTCGCCCAGCATAAAGCATAAGCAATTGAGACGGCTGAAGTAAATTCGCAAAGCGCAACGAGTGATATTCCTCGAAGATGAGAGCAGGTGGGTAGCAAGTCAACCATCCCTGCCGTCAGAACAGGTTAGTGGTTCAAGTCCCTGCCATCGGCCAGTGCGTGCTCGGAGCTCGGTAAATTTCTTTGACCGCGCACCTCATCAGGGGCGAACCAGACCTGGCTTTCGAACTTGCTGCTGCAACCCGCAAATTAAAGCTGGCTCCCCGGTTGCGCCTTGATCTTAATTAACTTTGTCCCCACGCCAGAAGTTAAGGTACGAGCGAGCGACCAGGCAGGGTAGTTGGCGCGAAGACTCTGCACGTGCCGCTCTAACGAGCCAGCGATTGATCGTGTTCATGTACGAATTTCTTGAGGGACTAGTCGCGAATTATATGACGTGCCCGGTCAAGACCGTGACGCGTCAGGTTACAATGCGCGAACTCAACCTCCTGTTCGAAAGCAACGACTTCAATGCCTATCCGGTCGAGGAACACGCGCGAGTTTTGGGCCTAGTCACGAAATTTGATTTTCTGAGTTGCTTTGCGTTCAGACCGGGTCAAATGGTTCCACGTTATGACGAATTGATGAATCGAACAGTTGCTGACGTGATGACGCCAGAATTCATCTACGTTAACGAGACAACCAGGCTTACGCGGGTGCTGCAACTCATAGTCGATCATCGTATCAAGAGTATTCCGGTGATTGAAGCGGATCATCGACTGGGTCGGAATCATTTCACGCGAAGATATTATGCGAGCGTTGGCGCGCTGCACCGACAACCCAAACAACGACGTTCGAAGAGTAACATTACTTTGAGCTGACGGTAGGCGATCCGACATGCTCCTCGATAGTTAGTTGAAAGGTTCATCAGTTGGCCATACCCACCAAAGCCTTGGAGGCACGCCGCGGGCCGTATTCTCTTTTAGCGATAAACGGCGGCTCGTCCAGCATCAGGTTCGCGCTGTTTGATGTGGGCGAGCCGCTACGGCGGCTGCTGGATGGGAAGGTGGATCGTATCGGTCTGAGCGGTACGAATTTTACCTTCAAGGATGCCACCGGACAATCGCAGAACAGTCACGCCATCGATGCCAGCGATCGCCATTCGGCCGTCGGCTTTCTATTGGATTGGCTCGAAACGCAGCAGGCGTTCGCTTCAGTCAAAGCCATAGGACACCGAGTGGTACACGGGATGACGCACAGCGAACCAGAGCGGGTTACTCCGGAGTTGCTTGATGAATTGCACCGCATCATGCCGTATGACCCGGACCATCTGCCGCTTGAAATCGAGTCGATAGAGGCCTTTCGTCAACACCACCCTGCACTGCCTCAGGTGGCGTGCTTTGATACCGCGTTTCACCGCACCATGCCGCGGGTCGCCAGTCTGCTGCCAATTCCTCGACGGTACGAGGCGGCGGGCGTTCGACGTTATGGCTTCCACGGTTTGTCTTATGAATTTCTCATGGAGGAACTCGCACGTCTCGGCGACCCGGCGGCAACAAAGGGTCGCGTGATCCTGGCTCATCTCGGCAACGGCGCGAGCCTGGCCGCCGTGCGCGACGGTAACAGCATCGACACTAGCATGGGCTTCACACCAACGTCCGGATTGGTGATGAGTAGCCGCTCGGGGGATCTGGATCCGGGACTGGTCTCCTACCTGGCGCGCACCGAACAAATGAGCGCGTCGCACTTTTGGGAAATGGTGAACCAAGCGTCCGGACTGCTTGGAGTTTCCGAGATCAGTTCCGACTTGCGCGATTTGCTCGCAAGGGAATCCGACGACGTTCGCGCGGCAGAAGCCGTGGCGCTGTTCTGCTATCAGGCCAAGAAATGGATTGGGTCTTTCGCCGCGGCGCTCGGTGGATTGGATACGCTCGTCTTCGCAGGAGGCATCGGCGAAAACGCGGCACTCATTCGGGAGCGGATATGCGACGGACTCGGCTTTCTTGACATCGAACTGGACCAAAAGCGCAACGCGAAGAACGCGTCCTTGATTTCGACTGACGGTGGTCGGGTCGCGGTGCGTGTCATTCGCACCGACGAAGAAATCATGATTGCGAGGTCAGTGGTACGCCTCTTCGGTCTCGATGATGGAAAGCCAGTTGAAGGATGAATACAAACGCAACGACCCTCAAACTGTGTGACGCCGATGGTTCCCTTTCCCTCTCCTTTCCGCGGCGAGCAGCGACGAGCGATTACCATGGCCAATGCAGACGCGAACTCCGTGTCATTCGCGATCACGGGAGTCATCGCCATTCTCGCGGCATACATCACGCTGAATGGGGAAAAGCATGACCGCCTTGCGGGTAATCGGCGACATCGGCGGGACCTACGCCCGATTCGCTGTCGCAGAACGCGGAAAGTACAGTGAGCTTCAGCATCTGAGCGTGAGCAAATACGCTGCCTTGAAGGACGCACTCGGCGAGTATTTGGCTGCGCTGCCTCGCGACCTGCGACCCACCAGAGGAGCGCTTGCAGTTGCCGGTCCTGTGTCCGGAGATGAGGTGAAACTGACCAACCTCAACTGGTCTTTCTCAATAACCGCACTCAAGGCCGACTTGGGTATGAGCTCACTCGTCGTTGTCAACGATTTCGCCGCTACCGCAATGTCGGTTCCTTATCTCCCGGAAGCCGACTGCTATCCGATAGGACCGCCTCAATCGAAGACGAGCGGCCCGGTCGGCGTCATCGGACCCGGTACTGGTCTCGGGGTTAGCGCGCTGGTTCCGGACGCCGGCAGATGGATCTTGCTACCTGGCGAAGGCGGACATTCGACGTTGCCGCCGGCTACGCAAGCGGAAAGTCTCATCGTTGAAGTACTTCGAACCCATTGGCCGCATGTCTCGGCGGAGCGCGCACTCTCGGGCGCGGGCCTGGTGAATCTCTATCAGGCACTCTGTTCAATAGAAGGCAAACGTCCTGATCCGTTATCGCCGGCAGATGTGACCGATCGGGCAATGCGGGGAAGCGATCCGACCTGCGTGAAAGCATTCGAGGTTTTCTGTTCAATGCTGGGGACAGTGGCCGGCGATCTAGCGCTCACCATAGGCGCAACGGGTGGCATCTACATCGCAGGTGGGATTCTGCTCCGCTTCAAGGAGGCATTTGCCTCCTCTCCGTTTCGGGACCGTTTCGAAGACAAGGGTCGGTTCCAAGACTATCTTCGCAGAATTCCGACTCTCCTTATTCTAGAGGAATCGCCCGCGCTTCTAGGTCTTGCCAATCTTCCACTTGAGCCGTGACGTCGCCGAGCTGCAGGCAAAAGTATCAGCGACACTGCGCGCTACAAGTGGAAGGCGAAGTTTGGCGGGTTCGACGTATCGGACGCCCGCCGTCCGAAAGCACTGCAAAACGCGCGCCAAGCCGGAGGCACGATGCAAGTCGTCATCACACTTTCCCCGCGGGACTACGACGCGGTTCTATTCGATCTTGATGGAGTGCTGACCAGGACGGCAACCGTGCATGCATCGGCCTGGAAAAAGCTGTTCGACGGGTTTCTCGAGCAGCACGCCACCCAGTCAGGCGAGCCATTCGTCCCCTTTGATATCGACGCCGATTACCCACGTTACGTCGACGGCAAGTCGCGTTACGACGGCGTGGCATCCTTCCTCAAATCACGCCGGATCGAATTGCCGCTGGGTACACCCGAAGACGGCGCCGAGGTGCAAAGCGTCCACGCACTCGGCAATCTGAAGGACCGGTATTTCCTGGAACACCTTAAGCGGGACGGCGTCGATCCCTATGAAACCTCGGTCGCGCTGGTGCGCAAACTCCGGGCGCTGGAGATCAAGACTGCTGTCGTGTCCTCCAGCGTTAACTGCGCGGAGGTGCTCGAGGCTGCCGGTATAACGCAACTGTTCGACGCGCGAGTGGACGGGACGGACATCACTCGTCTGAAACTTACGGGTAAGCCGGCACCGGATGCTTTTCTGGAGGCGGCACGGCGCGTCGGGGCTGAAGCTTCGCGTGGCGTCGTCGTGGAGGACGCCATCGTTGGTGTGGCGGCCGGTCACGCCGGCCGGTTCGGCTGCGTCATCGGCGTGGATCGCAGCGGACATGCGATGGCGCTGCGCGATGCCGGCGCCGATGTTGTCGTGACCGATCTGGCGCAAGTCCAGGTCGCAGTGGAACCCCCTTCCACGTGGTCACTGGCGTATGAGGGCTTCGACCCGGCGCAAGAGGGTATCCGCGAAGCCTTATGCACCTTGGGGAATGGCTATTTCGCGACGCGAGGCGCCGCCGCCGGGCCGATCGCGAATGACATTCACTATCCGGGGACCTACCTCGCCGGCGGCTACAATCGGTTACGCACCAACATCGCCAGCCGCGTGGTCGAGAGCGAGGATCTCGTGAATTGCCCGAACTGGCTCGCGCTCGAGTTTCGCATGGCCGAGCAGGACTGGTTCGATGCGCGAACCGTCAAACTCCTGTCCTACCACCAGGAGCTTGATCTGCGGAACGGCATGCTGTTGCGAAGCGTCGGCTTCGAAGACGCCGAGGGGCGGCGCAGTACGCTCAAGGAACGACGCCTGATATCGATGGGCAGCATGCATCTTGGCGCGCTGGAACTGACGCTGACCGCCGACAACTGGTCGGCATGCGTCACGGTGCGTTCGGCGATCGACGGACGCGTCATCAACGCGGGCGCGAAGCTATACCGCAAGTTCAACAACAAGCACTTGGAACCGCTGACGAGCGAGGTTGTTGACGAGGACAGCATGTGCCTGCAGGTTCGCACCTGCCAGTCGAATATTCATGTCGCGCAGGCGGCACGAACGCGAGCGTTCCTCGACGGACAGATTCTTACGGTCCAACGCCGGGTCATCGAAGAACCGGGATACATCGGGCAGGAACTGAAAATCGACGTCAAACAAGGCGAAAGGCTGGTGCTGGAGAAGCTGGCCTCTTTCTATACCTCGCGCGATCAAGCCATTTCAGAGTGCGCGCTGGAGGCACGCAAGGCTATTGCGCGCGTGGGTCGCTTCGATGCCTTGATGGCGGACCATGTGCTCGCATGGAGACACCTTTGGCACCGCTTCGACGTACATATCCAGCCCGCCGAACCCGGGTTCAGGATGAACGTCCAGATGCTACTGCGGTTGGACATGTTTCACCTGCTGCAAGCCGTATCGCCCAACTCCATCGGAATCGATATCGGCGTGCCCGCGCGGGGCTGGACCGGCGAGGCGTATCAGGGCCATGTATTCTGGGATGAACTGTTTATCTTCCCCTTTTTCAATTATCGAATGCCAGAAATCACCCGATCACTTCTGATGTACCGTTACCGGCGCCTTGGCGAAGCGCGCGCGGCCGCCATTGCAGCCGGATACAAGGGCGCGATGTTCCCCTGGCAGAGTGGAAGCGATGGTCAGGAGGAGACCCAGGCGCTCAACCTGAATCCACGCTCGCAGCGCTGGGTGCCGGATAACTCCTACTTGCAGCGTCACGTAGGGAGCGCCATCGCTTATAACGTCTGGCAGTACTTCCAGGTCACTCACGACGTCGAGTTTCTCAATTCCTACGGCGCGGAGTTGATCCTCGATATCGCCTGCTTCTGGTCGAGTATCGCGACCTTCGATGACGTGCGTGGGCGCTATGAGATCCGCGGCGTGATGGGTCCCGACGAGTTTCACGATGGCACGCCGGATTCGGCAACGCCCGGCCTCAACAACAACGCTTATTCGAACATCATGGCCGTATGGGTGCTGTGCCGGGCGCTGGAGGTGCACGATCTGCTGTCAAAGGTACGGCGCGCCGAGCTCACGACCCAACTTGGTTTATCAGCGGAGGAAATCGCGCGCTGGGGCGATATCAGCCGCAAGATGTATGTACCGTTCCATGATGACGGCATCATCAGCCAGTTCGAGGGCTACGAAAAATTGCGTGAGTTTGATTGGGAGGACTACCGAGCCCGGTACGGCAATATTCAGCGTCTCGATCTTATCCTCGAAATGGAGAACGACAGCGCCAACCGCTACAAGCTCTCAAAACAGGCCGACGTGCTGATGTTGTTCTACCTGTTTTCTGCCGAGGAAATCGGCGAGTTGTTCGAGCGTCTGGGATATCCGTTCGAATATGAAACCATCCCGCGAAACGTCGCCTATTACGCCGCGCGCTCGTCTCATGGCTCCACGCTGTGCCGTGTGGTGCATGCCTGGGTGCTGGCGCGTTCCGACCGGCAGCGCGCCATGGACTTCTTCGCGGAAGCGCTCCAGAGCGACGTGAGTGACATCCAGCAGGGCACCACCGCAGAGGGCATCCACCTCGGCGCCATGGCGGGAACTGTCGATCTAATGCAGCGCGTATCAACTGGTATCGAAGTAAGAGGCGATGTTCTGCGACTCAACCCGGAATTGCCGCAGGAAATAGAGCGCCTCGACATGTCTATCCGGTACCGCGGGCATTCACTCGATCTGCGGCTGACGCGCGACTCACTCACGGTCCACGGGCATGACGATGCAGCGGCACCGATTTCCTTGTGTATCGACGGCAAGCTCTGCGAGTTCCTTGGCGGTACTACCCGTGTATTTCAATTGAACGGCAACGCGGCGGATAGCGAAATTGTCGAAAAGGAGCCCGCCGACGGACGCGCGAGACTCCATGACCGCCTAGGTGATAGCGGTGAAGCGGAGTATCGATGAAAACGCTGATCGTTTTCGACCTGGATGGTACAATTGCTGAAAGCAAATCGTCGCTTGATGACGAAATGTCGGCACTTCTGCGCGACCTTCTTAGCATCGTCAAAGTCGCGGTCATTTCCGGCGGAAACTGGCCACAATTCGAAAGGCAATTGGTTTCGAATCTCCCCCGCGATGCAAATCTTGAGAACCTATCCCTCCTCCCGACGTGCGGAACGAAGTTCTACAGATACGGTTCAGCCTGGGAAGAACTCTATTCGGAAAACTTCACCGATGAGGAGAAGACGAAAATTATTGGTTCCTTGCACCAGGCGGTTGGAGCATTGGGCTTCAACGCCGAAATGGTCTGGGGGGAGCCGATTGAGGACCGAGAAAGTCAGATCACTTTCTCCGCGCTAGGTCAGGAGGCTCCCTTGGAAGAGAAGAAGAAGTGGGACCCGGATTTTTCCAAGCGAAAGCAGATAAAAGCATTCCTTGATAACTCTATTCCCGAGTTTTCCGTGCGCTTGGGTGGAACGACTTCCGTGGATGTCACCAAGCAGGGCATCGACAAAGCCTACGGGATTAAAAAACTCCGAGACATTCTGGGCGTCGCAATCAGCGAGATGATCTTTATCGGGGATGCCTTGTTCCCCGGCGGAAACGACTATCCGGCCAAGGAAGCAGGGGTTGTTTCTATCCAGGTCAGGGATCCCAATGAGACGAAACGGGTTATCGAAGCCATCATTGCTTGTTTAGACAGCAAGCGCGACCAAGTGAGCCGACGCAATGAGTGATTTCCAATTGCGGCGTCTTGGACTGTTGATGGAACCGGAGCCAGGTAATCCTCTGGAAGCCGAAGGCGTCCTGAACCCAGCCGCCGCGCGTGGTCCGGACGGTCAGCTTTACCTTTTTCCGCGGCTGGTCGCGCGGGGTAACCACTCCCGCATCGGTATAGCGCGGGTTTTGTTCAATGAGATCGGTGATCCGGTCGGGGTCGAGCGACTCGGTATCGCACTTGAACCTGAAATGGATTACGAACTGCGGTCGGACGGTACCGGCGGCTGCGAAGATCCGCGTATCACGTTTGTCGAGCCGCTCCGACGTTACGTCATGACTTACACTGCGCATTCCCCGAACGGCCCACGGATCGCGCTGGCAATATCCGAAAACTTGTTCCGCTGGCAACGCCTGGGGTTGGCTACCTTCCGACCGTATGAGGGCATTGAGTTCGAAGGCGTGGACAACAAGGACGCCAGCGTCTTCCCTGTCGCTATACCAGATCCATCGGGACAGCTCTCAATGGCCATCCTACAGCGGCCGTTGTTTCCAGGAACACGCCCGGAGGAAACGTTACGCCGTCCTGGGTCCGGCTTGGTGGATCTCGACCGCGAAAGCATCTGGATTTCCTATTGCTCGACGGCCCTGGCAGACTGTGAACCCTTTCATCTCAGTCATTTCGGCTCGCATCACCGCCTGGCCGCCCCAATGGCTGCCTGGGAACGGCTTAAAATCGGCGGTGGTACCCCACCCATCCTGACCCGTCACGGTTGGCTGACAATTTACCACGGCGTCAGCGAGCTTTCGGCCGCTCCCGGGTTTCCACGCAAGCTGCTGTGTTACTCGGCTGGAGTGCTGGTGCTTTCGGAGGAGCATCCTCAAGTTATTCGCTTTCGTTCGCCGGAGCCGGTGCTGATACCGGAATTGCCGCAGGAACGCCAAGGGATCGTCGCCAACGTCGTATTCCCCACCGGCATCGATCGGCGAGACGATCTCGGGTCACCCGATCGCTTCGACGTTTACTATGGGATGGCAGACAACCGGATCGGTGTGGCGAGACTCGACATACCGAAGCACCTACCGTCAGATGGGCTGAAGGATCTGCCACCAGTGAAGCTTTTAGAACTTTAATCGGCGACGACGCTGAAAGAGCCCATGGAGACATGTGACGGCCAGTTGCCGTTACCAAGGTTCGAGCAGAAGTCCGTTACGGGCCTACCCGGACTATCTCAAGTCACGGCGCACCGTTCGCACCGACGAAATCATAATTGCAAGCTCAGTCATACGCGCCCTTGGCTTGACGCGCAGAAGGAAGTCGAACGATGAAGACAACGGCAGACTCAAAGACGCTTAGCCCGGAATTGCTGCACAACATGGATGCCTATTGGCGGGCGGCCAACTTTCTCTCGGTCGGGCAAATTTATCTTTACGACAATCCGTTGCTGAAGCGGCCGCTGACGCTCGCGGATGTGAAGCACATGTTGTTGGGCCACTGGGGCACGACCCCCGGGCAGAATTTCATCTACGTCCACCTGAATCGCGTCATCAAGAAATATGACCTGGACATGATTTACGTCTCTGGACCTGGGCACGGCGGGCCGGCCGTGGTTGGCAACACTTACCTCGAGGGCACTTACAGCGAGATCTATCCCGACATCAGCCAGGATGAGGCCGGGCTTCGGAAACTCTTCACTCAGTTTTCGTTTCCCGGAGGCATTCCCAGCCACGCATCGCCGGAGTGCCCAGGCTCGATCCACGAGGGCGGCGAACTGGGTTATTCGCTCAGCCACTCTTTCGGTGCGGTGTTCGACAATCCCGATCTCGTTGTGGCCTGCGTCGTCGGCGACGGCGAAGCTGAAACCGGACCGCTGGCCACGGCGTGGCATTCCAACAAGTTCCTCAACCCGGCGACCGACGGCGCGGTACTGCCGATCCTGCATCTCAACGGCTACAAGATTTCCAACCCGACGATCCTCGCCCGCATCACGCGCGAGGAATTGGAGCAGTTGCTTCGGGGTTATGGGTGGGCGCCCTACTTTGTCGAGGGCCACGAGCCCGCGCTGATGCACGAGGCCATGGCCGCAACGCTCGATATGGCAGTGGAGCAGATCAAACAAATCCAGCAGGACGCCCGCATCCACGGCAATGTCACGCGTCCACGCTGGCCGATGATCGTCCTTGATTCACCCAAAGGTTGGACCGGGCCCAAGGTCGTTGATGGCCTGCAGGTTGAAGGTACTTTCCGTGCGCACCAGGTGCCGCTTTCTGACCCGGCCACCCATCCTGAACACCTCAAGCTGCTGGAAGACTGGCTGAGGAGCTATCGGCCGGAGGAACTCTTCAATGAGCACGGACACCTAAAGCCGGAGCTGGCTGAACTTGCGCCCAAGGACGAACGACGCATGGGTGCGAATCCTCACGCTAACGGCGGCATTTTGCTCCGCGACCTGCGGATGCCGAATTTCCGCGACTACGCAGCGGACGTGCCCTCGCCGGGAGTTCGCGGCATCGGCGACACCCGGGTGCTCGGGCCTTTCCTGCGCGATGTGACCAAGCTGAACAGCGAACAACGGAATTTCCGGGTCTTTGGACCTGACGAGACGCTCTCCAACGGTCTGGAAGCGCTCTTTGAGGTGACCAATCGCCAATGGGACGCGACGACCGCGGCGAACGACGATTTTCTCGCGCCCACCGGGCGCGTGATGGAAATGCTGAGCGAGCACCAGTGTGAGGGTTGGCTCGAGGGCTACCTGCTCACCGGGCGGCACGGACTATTTAATTGCTACGAAGCGTTCATCCACATCGTCGATTCAATGTTCAACCAGCATGCCAAGTGGCTGGAGGTCACGTCACACCTGCCGTGGCGTCGGAAGATCGCCTCCTTGAACTACCTGCTGGCCTCACATGTCTGGCGACAGGATCACAACGGCTACACACACCAGGACCCCGGTTTTATTGGCCACGTCATGAACAAAAAGGCCGAGATCGTGCGGGTTTACCTTCCGCCCGACGCCAACTGCCTTCTGTCGGTGACGGACCACTGCCTGCGTAGCCGCCATTACGTCAACGTCGTGATTGCAGGCAAACACCCGGCACCCCAATGGTTGACCATGGACGCCGCCGCCGCGCATTGCTCAGAAGGCATCGGCATCTGGCAATGGGCTGGCAGTGACCAAGACTCTGAGCCAGACGTTGTAATGGCCTGCTGCGGCGACGTGCCTACGCTGGAGACGCTCGCCGCTGTCTCGATTCTGCGCCAACGTCTTCCGGACTTGAAAATCCGGGTGGTCAACGTCGTCGATCTCCTGAAGCTACAGCCGAAGAACGAGCACCCGCACGGTTTGAGCGATACAGATTTCGATTCACTCTTCACCAAGGATAAACCGGTCATTTTTGCGTTCCATGGTTACCCATGGTTGGTCCACCGGCTGACCTACCGCCGTACCAACCACGAGAACTTGCACGTCCGCGGCTACAAAGAGGAAGGCACGATCACCACCGCCTTCGACATGACCGTGCTTAACGATCTGGATCGTTTCCATCTGGTGATCGATGTAATCGACCGCCTACCGCAGTTGAGTGCCAAGGGGGCTTATCTGAAGCAGCAGCTTCAGGACAAGCTCACCGAGCATAAGCACTACATCCGCAGGTATGGCGAAGACATGCCGGAAATCCGCAACTGGCGGTGGGGTGCAAAGACGTGACGGGCATCCCGAGCTTGCTCTCGCGCCTTTATCTGATGCGACACGGCTAAACCGCTTGGTCGCTCTCGGGCCAGAACCGGACCTCGCGGAGTGGGACTACGCGACTACGAGGGACAGCGCCCTGCGGATATTCGCAAGGCACGGCCGGACTGGAACGTCTTTCGAGACGGATGCCCAAGCGGCGAATCGCCCGCCCAAGTTTCCGAACGCGCAGATCGGCTGATTGCTCGACTCCGGACGTTTAAGGGTAATATCGCCATCTCGCACGGCCATTTCGGGCGTGTCATGGCCGCGCGTTGGATCGGATTGGAGATAAGGCAGGCGCAGCATCTCCTTCTCAGCACGGCGTCAGTCAGCGTTCTCGGTTATGAGCACAACCTCGCCGAAGTGCCGGCCATCGTCTTATGGAATGGCTCCACAGCGGGGCCCAGGAATGGTTTCAAAGTTGGGTATGCTGGGAGGCTTGTCATGAACTTAGGATCAACACCGCGATGGGTCTGGATTGTTGTTGCCGTGTTGGCTATGGCGGCCGCCGAGTATCTGATGAGGCCTCAGATAATTCCGAACTAGTTAGCAGCACTTTCCGTTCTCTTGAATCGGCGGACACGGCACCGAGCCGTAAGAGCAAAACACGCAACAATCACTCTGCCTAGGCTTTAGCCGCTGGCCGCAACCTTTGCAGTCATAGAAAAACTGGCAGGCGTCCGTCGGCATCTTCTCGATTGCTTAATAGGCGCAATTCGGACAAGTGAGCGTGGATTTCAACTGCATCGGCGGTTCGCTCGCACGATCTTGAGCAGCGTCCGTTCTAGTGCGTCCCAGTTTGCTGCGGTGACAACGAGCATTGATGCTGCGGCCAGAACAACCGCGGTGCTTCTAGCCCCGCGTAACGCTTGTTCCTAGCCACGAAGGACAACGGGCAGCACGCAGCATGACGCTGCCAACACGGCTCCTGCGCCGGTCGCCAGCCCTACGGCCGCCAACCCACCAGCGAGGGGCCTCTGATGGGACTGATTCGTGCCGGGAACATAGCCGGGGCGTTCGATCACGCACCAGTCAAATGCCCGATACTCAAGCTTTTCCTGTCAGGCATACAATTTCCAACGGGAGGGGGCGAGAAGATCAGGCCTAATCTAAGACACGGCGCGGCCCTCCCCGTTGCAGGCGGCTTCGCCGAGTTTCCGCGTCACAAGCGCATTCGGAAGGCCGAGACTCAACAGGACACCCAGGACGGTTAGCACAGCTACCAGCAAAAACGAGGCGTGCGGCAGCGGCGCAACATCGAAGAGGAGTCCTCCGGCTGCGGACCCCACGGCAGCACCAAGGCTTGATGCGGCCGTTTGCTTGCCAAGTTCCGCTCCCTGCGCCTTGCCGGCCTTGATCGATATCCAGTAGGTCAGGATCGGAGAGAGAATACCGGCGCTCGCCGCCACCGCCCCGATCACCGCGAGCGTCAGCGTGAAGTCCGGCGCACGTGGGACAAGGAATAATCCTGCCGCCAAGATGGCGAGAGCCGGCGCAATAAACCAGCGCGTGGTCTTGGGTTTGATCCAAGGCGAGAAGACGATCGATTGCACGACCAACATCACAGAGCTGCACTCGGTGAACATCAGCGCAATCTGGTATTGGGTGAGCCCGAGTTCCTGTTTGCCGCGAAGCGCTAATCCAACCTCGAACACACCCACTCCAGCAGAGACGACGAATGCGAGGGTAAGCAGCTTGGGAACGAGCCAGCGGCTAGGCGCCAGATCTGCTCGGTCGCGCTTGGGGGTAGCATCGCCCCGCTTCACTCCAGGTACGGTCACGGCGGCAGCGGCCGCCACAAGAAGCGCCAAGACCGCAGTCCCCGCCAGTGGCAAGGTCAGTGCTCCGGCCCCGCCGCCAATCGGGAGCAGGCTCCCTGCGCTCCGCACAACGAAGACGCCAAGCATAGGTCCGAGCAGAAACCCGCTGATTCCCGCTAGGCTGACGAAGGTGAGGCGGCGCGCTCGTGCCTCATCTGTCGCTGCGAGATCCCCGATCGTGGCCAGCGCGCCCGGCGTCACCGCAGCGGCGAACATACCGCTCAAGAAACGCTCGGCGTAAACCGCCGTCAGGTTCTCGATGAATGCGAAGGTCAACATGGTGGCGCTGAAACCGATCAAACCGATCAGAAGGATGATGCGACGTCCGTACCGGTCAGACATGTGTCCCCAAGCCGGAGCAAAGAGAAAGAGAGCCAATGTGTAGAGGCCTGTCAGCAGCCCGGTCGAGCGCGATACTTGCGCCGCATCGGCAGCCGCGCCGAGCAGACGCTCTATGAGATATGGGAGCAGAGGCAGTACCACACCGTAGCCAATCGACACTGTGAACACCGACGCCATCAAGACGGCCATAGTGCTCAGCGGCACGCCCGATGCGCCGCGTAAGATCACGACGTCGCCACGACGGAGGTGAACGTCTCAGGAGATGCAGTGGGGCGCTGACGACGGATACCCGTCAGCTTGGTCCGCTTCAGCATCAGTGCATTGGCCGCGACCAGCGCCGAGCTGCCGGACATGGCAATGGCCGCGATGGTTGGGCTGAGCAAAAACGGATAGAGAACACCAGCGGCCAGAGGAAAGGCGACGACGTTGTAGCCGACTGCCCACCAAAGATTCTGATGCATTTTTCTGAGCGTCGCATGGGACAGTTCGATGGCGCCGACCACGTCGAATGGGTCGCTTTTCATCAGGACGATGTCGGCGCTTTCCATTGCGACATCCGTACCGGCTCCGATCGCGAAGCCGACGTCGGCCTGTGTCAGAGCCGGAGCGTCATTCACTCCGTCGCCGACCATGCCGACTTTCTTACCTTGCGATTGCAGCTCCTTGACCTTGCCTGCCTTGTCGCCAGGCAACACGTTGGCGAACACTCTATCTATCCCGATACTCTGCGCGATCCGCTCTGCCGTGCCCTGATTGTCTCCGGTTAGCATTGCGACCTCGACACCCCGCGCGCGTAGCGACTTGACCGCTTCCACCGCGGTCGGCCTTACCGCATCGGCGATGGCGATCAAACCCACGAGCTTGCGGTCCACTGCGAGGTGGACGACGGTCCGGCCAGCGCCCTGCAACTCCTCGGATTTCGCGCCAAGTTCGCCGAGATCAATGTTATTCTCCGACATCAACAACTTGTTGCCGAGCAAGACTATCTTCCCGTTGATCTCGGCTTGCGCGCCCTTGCCCTCGATGTTCCCGAAACCGGTCGTCTTTGGCGCCTTCACATTGGCGGCCCGGCGCAGTATTGCCTGCGCCAAGGGATGGTCCGATCCTGCTTCCACCGCCGCGGCCGCAGATAGCAACTGTTCCTCGGTGGCGCCAACAGCTATCGCCAGACCCACCACCTCGGGATGGCCCATCGTCAGCGTGCCGGTCTTGTCGAAGATGACGACGTTCAACTTGGTCGCGTCCTCCAGCGCCGACGCATTCTTGAACAAAATTCCGTTCATGGCGCCGAGCCCGGTTCCGACCATGATCGCCATTGGGGTCGCCAACCCAAGGGCATCCGGGCACGCGATCACGAAGACGGTGATCGTGAGGCTGAGCGCGAACAGCAGCGTCTGGCCGATCCACCAATACCAGACGACGAACGTAAGAAGGCCCACCGCAACCGCCGCCAGGACCAACCATTGCGACGCACGATCCGCAAGCAGTTGTGACGGCGCCTTGGAGTTCTGCGCTTCTTGGACCAGCTTGACGATTTGGGCGAGCGCCGTGTCAGCGCCGACCTTGGTCGCGCGATAGTGAAACGCACCGCTCTTGTTGATAGTCGCGCCGATCACCGCGTCGCCGGCTTTTTTGGCCACCGGCATCGATTCACCCGTGAGCATGGATTCATCGACCTGGGATGTGCCTTCCAGCACGGTCCCGTCGACCGGGATCTTATTCCCGGGCCTGATCACGACCGTATCGCCCGAAATGATCTCGGCGGTCGCCACTTCCAGTTCCTTGCCATCCCGCAGCACCGTTGCTTTGGGCGGCGCCAGATCCATGAGTGCGCGGATGGCTTCAGATGCCCCTGCCCTTGCGCGCATTTCGAGCCAGTGTCCGAGAAGGATGAAGACCAGCAGGATTGCAGACGCTTCGTAGAACTGCTGGCCACCGTAAAAGAACGTGGACCCGACGCTGAACAGGTACCCGGTGCCGACACTGAGGACGACCAGCACCGCCATATTGGCGACACCGCTGCGGAGCGCTCGGTAGGCTGCAACAACGAAGGGCCAGACCGGGTAGAGGATGGCGGCGCTGGCTAAAACGAACAGTATCAGATCCAGCCGCAGGCCGAATGGTGGCGGAATTTGAATGAAGTCCATGCCCATAGGAGAAAAGAGAAAGATCGGCAGGCTGAAGGCAAGCGCGATCCAGAAGCGGTTGCGCATGTCGCGGACCATGACCTGCATGTCCATGCCAGCGCCGTGGCCCATTTCATGGGCCATAGCATCGCTCTTGTCCCCGCCATGCGCCTTGGGTTTAGCCATCGTGTCGGCCGGCTTCATGCCGGCCATCCCCGAATGATCCTGATGCGTTTCGGAATCCGCAGGCTTTAGCTGGCTGGTCGGGGCCTTCGAACTAGAACCCCGCATCGCGGGCTTTTCGCAAATATGCTTCGGCACGGCTTCGCCCGCACAATGAAAGCCGCAATCCTTGATCGCTTCCTGTATTGCGGCAGGGCTGGTCTTCCCCGGGTCAAACATCACGGTCGTCGAGCCGGAGACCGGATTGACCGATACGTGACCGACACCTGCAACACGCTGTACCTGCCGTTCGATCCCGTGTGCGCCGAGGACCGAGAACAGATCTCCGACTTCGAGCGTAATCTTGGTCATTGAAGCTTACTCCTACCGGCGATAGAGAATTGAGTATGTGCTTTTGCGAACCCGTGAGTTTTGCTGCCGGCGGCGTCCTGATTGTTGGCGGTGCGTTTGCAGGCTGGAAAGCCTTCAAGATAAACAAACGGTACTTTCCGGTTTCTCAAATGCCGACACTGGCCGGGCTTCAGCAATTGATGGAGGGCCATGTCTGGATGGGAGTGAACAACTCCGACCAATCCATGATCTGGTGGGCCGCCATGGGCTTTATCTTTTTCTCTTGGGTGATTTGGCCGGTCTGGGTCCCGTTCAGCATCTATTTTCTGGAACCTCCAGGCAGTCGGCGCAAATTGCCATTGCTGGGCTTTGCCTTGGCAGGGCTTGTTTTCGGCCTGATCCTCTTTGTCCCACATCTTTTCCATCCAGATTGGGTAAATGTCAGGATTAACCGACAGTCACTGGCTTATGAAGACACCATGTTTCTCGATTATCTGATCCCGCGCTGGCTGACCTATCTGATCTATGTTTTTCTGCTCATTACGCCGACCATGATCTCGACCTACCTGCACATACGCCTGTTTGGATTGACGCTTATTGCCATCACAGTTGTGGACTACACGTTTCTGAGTTTTGCCTACATATCATTCTTCTGTTTTTTGGCCGGTCTCGGCACCCTGCACCTGATTTACATCATCGTGTGGAACAAGTGTTGTCGCGAATGCCCGGAATTGTTCAGATAGGCGACCGTTCCCGGTAAACGGAATTCTGGATTGGACGGGCCCATGAAATGTCATGGCCGCACAATTTCTGGGCATCAACGACCGAGAACCGGTCGCCGACGTTGAGCGTGCTCGTTGTCATGGATGATTGCTTCGCACCTCGCACGACGGCTATGATTGATGCTCGTGCTGCTTCTTATGATCAGCATCGGAAGAGCCCTCGCCGTGGCAGCAAGATCCGGCGGCTTCCGCCGGCGCTGAACGCTTTGCCGCTGAGGATGGGGCCGCTTCCGGCTTGGCAGCCGCGAGCGCCGCCTTTTCCTTGGAAGCCTGACCGTCGCAGCAACCATGCGCCGATACGGACTGCTGCGATGTGTCGTTCTTATTGGTCATCTTGTTCTCCTGTTGGCTTTGGCGGGGGAGGATACCTGCTCCGGCTATTTCGCTATTCGACTTAGTGTGGTCGGAAGTAAGCGCGTGGGTTCCGGAGATACTCACCTCATGATGACGCAATTCTGAACCAGCATATTGATATATGTCACGTGCGGAATGCCGCTGAAGCTTCTTCGGTGATCAATTAGCTTTTCCAAAATGGCCTCGCATTCAGGAGTCGCCGATGCGCCTCAAAGGCCACGGTAACACCGGCGCCCAAGGCGATACCGACCATCCGCCCGACGAGTCCGCGGTCGACGGGTTCGGTGTTGTTGCTGAGCGCGTTGACCAGTTCTTCCGTCTTCATGCCCTGGTCTCCCTGCCGATCAGTTTCGCCAAAGCCTTGATGCCGCGATGGATGCTGATCTTAACGCCCGATTCCGTCATATCGTACCGGACGGCTGTTTCTGCGACGCTTCGACCCTCGAGCTTCACGCTCTCAATCGCATGACGGACCTTCGTTGGCAGACGGTTCAGCAACTGCCCGATGTCGTGCGTGCTCTCGACGGCGATCTGATCGTCGGCCGCCGCGAGTTCGTGGTGATCCCCGATCGGCAAATACGCCAGCAACGCGCGATTGCGCCGGAGATAGTCAATCAGCTTGTAGCGTGCGATCGCATGTACCCACGGGGTCAGCAGCGTCTCGACGTCAAACGTGTGACGCTTGAGCTGGATTGCCAGCAGGGCTTCCTGCACCAGATCCTCCGCCTCCTCGGGACCTCGCCCGATGCGGTCCAGATGGCGTTTGTAGAACGCCCGCAGATAGCGGCTCAATTGATCAAGCAGTGCGCGGTGCGAGACCGCGTCGCCATCCAGGCTGGCAAGCATAAGTGCCTTCAGTTCGGTCTCGTGGCTCATCATGCTTGGCGTCTTCTCTATCAATTCGCTGGTCAATCCGGTTCGGTTACAAACGATGATGCCTCGCGGATAATAAATCCGGCATCGAGGGGGGAATCCGACCAGGGACGGACCGATCTCACCACCTAGCAATGCGGCTCGATAAACCTGCCGATCTCTTCCGGTTCGGCAAAGATTATCGCGGCACGATCACCCATCATTCCCGCAGGCATAATCGCGGGCGCATTTTTCTCCGGTCCATCCTTGCTTGTGTCCGTCATGAAGCGGAGGTTGCGTTCCCAGAACGCGCGCATCTTGCCGTCGGCGGTAGTGACGCGATAGGTGTCGCGGCAATAGGTAATCGTTTTGACCTGTCTGGCGGGCTCAAGGCTTTTCAGATTAGGGTCATGGCCGCCGCCGTCCATCATGCCGCTCATGCCCTTCATCTGGCTTTGTGCGGTCCGCGCGGGTGCGGCTCCGGGCTTCGTAGCCTCCTTGAGGAACGCCAGCAGGTCTGCGCGGGCGCCAACATCCTTGATGCCGTCGAACGGCATCTCATTACCCGGCACCACGTTCTGCGGATCGGTCAGCCATTGATCGAGCGTGTCATCATTCCAGACAATCCCGGACGCCTTCAGCGCGTCGGAGTAGCGGTCGAAGCTCAATACCCCACCGGCTTTCCGCCCCCAGAGATCGGCCAAACTGGGCCCCGTCATATTGCGGCCGGGTTCAAGAGAATGACATGGCGCGCAAGCTTTGAAATCCTTCCGACCACGCGCAGCGTTACCCTGCTCGGCGAGAGCCGGCGACAGAAATGCGATAGCGAGCAGCACCAAGATTCCGAATTTGCTCATTGCCGGTCTCCCTTGTGTCCAGAAAACAGATACTTCACCAGTGCAGCCATCGAGAGGACCAGGACAGCGACCACCAGCAGCCAGACCAACGCCATGCCCCACATCATTCCGGACGTCATCATTCCGTTCATCATGATTCACCTCATTCGGCCGGCTCTGGAATCCGTCGTGCCGCGCGCATCGTCGGAGTCGTCGGCGTTGTAGATCGATTAACGCCGTTCGGCAGCCTAAAACCTTTGACGAGGGCGAAGATCGCCGGGATCACGATCAGCGTCAGCAGCGTCGAGGAGATCATGCCGCCGATCATCGGCACAGCGATTCGCTGCATGATTTCCGAGCCCGTGCCGGTGCTCCACATGATCGGCAGCAGGCCGGCCATGATGGCGACGACCGTCATCATCTTCGGCCGCACGCGTTCGACCGCGCCCTCCATGACGGCATCGTAGAGGTCAGTGCGCATGAGGGCCCGGCCCTCGATCAACCTTCGCGCTTTGATCTCGGCCAGTGCCTGGTTGAGGTAGATCAACATCACCACGCCGGTCTCGGCGGCGACGCCGGCCAGCGCGATGAAGCCGACGGCGACGGCGACCGACAAATTGAAGCCAAGCGCCCACATCAGCCATAGCCCGCCGACCAGCGCGAACGGCAGCGACAGCATCACGATCATGGTTTCCGTCAAAGAACGGAAGTTGAGGTAGAGCAGCAGGAAGATGATCAGCAGCGTTACCGGAACCACAATCTTGAGCCGCGCTGTGGCGCGCTCGAGATATTCGTACTGACCGCTCCAGACCACATAGTAACCCGGCGGAAACTGGATGCTCGCCTGCACCGCCTTCTGCGCGTCGGCGACGTAACCACCGAGGTCGCGATCGCGGATGTCGACATAGATGTAACTGGCCAGTTGTCCATCTTCGGTACGGATCGACGTCGGCCCGCGCGTCGGCGCGATCTTGGCGACTTCGCCGAGCGGCACCGCACCTCCACCCGGCATCGGCACCAGGACGTTGGCAATTGATTGCGGATCGCTGCGCAGCGCGCGCGGGTAACGCATGTTGACGGTGAAGCGCTGGCGGCCTTCCACCGTTGTCGTGACCGTTTGTCCGCCCAGCGCCGTCGCGATGACGTCCTGCACGTCCTGGATCATGATGCCGTAGCGCGCCAATGCCGCACGATCCGGCGTGATGTCCAGATAGTATCCGCCGATCGTGCGCTCGGCGTAGGCCGACGATGTTCCGGGCACGACCTTCAAGACCCGTTCGATCTGCTTGGCGAGCTTGTCGATCTCGACTAGATCGATGCCGATCACCTTTACCCCGACCGGGGTTCGGATACCCGTCGACAGCATGTCGATGCGCGCCTTGATCGGCATGGTCCAGGCGTTGGAGACGCCGGGGAATTGCAGCGCCTTGTCCATCTCGGCGGTCAGACTGTCGATCGTCACGCCCGGGCGCCATTGCTCCTTCGGCTTGAGATTGATGATGGTTTCGAACATTTCTGACGGCGCCGGATCGGTGGCGGTCGACGCACGTCCGGCCTTGCCGAACACTGATGCGACCTCCGGAAACGACCGGATGATCCTGTCCTGGGTTTGCAGCAGTTCGCCTGCTTTGGTCACCGAAATGCCCGGCAGCGTCGTCGGCATGTAAAGCAGCGTGCCCTCGTTCAGGTTGGGCATAAATTCGGTGCCAAGCTGGCGCGCCGGCCAGACGGAGACCGCCAGCACGCCAAGCGCGAGCAGGATCACCAGCGTCTTGGCGCGCATCACGCCCCTGATCACCGGGCGATAGATCCAGATCAGGAAGCGGTTGATCGGGTTCTTGTGCTCCGGGACGATGCGGCCGCGGACGCAGACGATCATCAAGGCCGGAACAAGAGTCACGGACAACAGCGCTGCCGCCGCCATGGAGAACGTCTTGGTGAACGCCAGGGGACTGAACATTCGTCCCTCCTGCGATTCCAGAGTGAAGATCGGCATAAACGACACCGTGATGATCAGCAGGCTGAAGAACAGCGCCGGACCGACCTCAGAGGCCGCATCGATCAGGATATTGACCCGCGAGCGTCCGGGCTCGGCCCGCTCCAGGTGCTTGTGGGCGTTTTCGATCATGACGATCGCGGCGTCGACCATGGCGCCGATCGCGATCGCGATGCCGCCGAGGCTCATGATATTGGAGCCGAGCCCCAGCAGTTTCATCGCACCGAACGCCATCAGCACGCCGACCGGCAGCATCAGGATCGCCACCAGAGCGCTGCGGACGTGCAGCAGGAATATGATGCACACCAGCGCGACCACCGCGCTTTCCTCAAGCAGCGTGTGTTTGAGGGTCGCGATGGCTGCGATGATCAAATTCGAGCGGTCATAAACCGGCACGATATCCACTGATTTCGGCAGGCTGCTGGCGATTTCCTTGAATCGCTTTTTGACGTTCCGGATCACGTCGAGCGCATTGCCCCCGAACCGCTGCAGCACGATGCCGCTTGTGACTTCACCCTCGCCGTTCAATTCGGCGATGCCGCGTCGCTCGTCCGGACCCAATTCGACGCGGGCGACATCCTTCAGCAGAACCGGGGTGCCGTTGTTGGTCTTCAGAACGATGCTGCCCAGATCGTTGATGTCTTTCAGATAGCCCTTGCCGCGAATAACGTATTCAAACTCCGACAGCTCTACGGTGCGGCCGCCGACATCGGCGTTGCTGGCGCGGATCGCGTCGCGCATCTTCTGCATCGTAATGCCGAGATCGCGCATGCGCTGTGGATCGAGGATGACGTTGTATTGCTTGACGAAACCGCCGACGCTTGCGACCTCGGCCACGCCCTCAGCCTTTGCCAGCGCGAACTTCAGATTCCAGTCCTGGATAGCGCGGGTGTCGGAAAGGTTCAATTCCTTCGACATCACCGCATACTGGTAGACCCAGCCGACGCCGGTAGCGTCCGGCCCGATCGTAGGGGTGACCCCGGCCGGCAACCGTGATGCCGCGCTATTGAGGGATTCAAGAACGCGCGAGCGCGCCCAGTAGATGTCGGTGCCGTCCTTGAAGATGACGTAGACAAAGGAGACGCCGAAGAACGAGAAGCCGCGGACGACCTTGGAGTGGGGAACGGTCAGCATCGCCGTCGTCAGCGGATAGGTGACCTGATCCTCGATCACTTGCGGGGCCTGGCCCGGATATTCGGTGTAGACGATGACTTGGGTATCGGAGAGATCGGGGATGGCGTCGAGCGGCAAGTGGACCAGCGCATAGATTCCCGCGGCTGCGGCGAAACCGGTACCGAAGAACACCAGCAGCAGGTTGCGGGCCGACCAGGCGATTAGGCGGGCGATCATGGTTGAGCTCCCGTTTCAGAGAATCCCTTCAGCGCCGCCTTGAGATTGCTCTCCGCATCGATCAAGAAGTTCGCGGAAACGACAACCGGCTCCCCGTCCGCGACACCCGACCGGACTTCGACATAACCGTTGCCCCGTTGATCGAGCTTGACCTCGCGCGGCTCGAAACGGCCTTGTCCCTTGTCGATAAGCACCGATTGCCGGGCGCCGGTGTCGAGCACGGCGCTCTCCGGAATCGCCAGTACCGCCTCGGGGCTGCCGGTATTGATCTCGGCATCGACATACATGTCATGCAGCAGGATCAGGTCGGCATTCTTTAGCTCTACACGGACGCGTGCCGTCCGCGTCTCCTTGTTAATCTCTGGATAGATCACGTCGACCTTTCCGGTGAACTCCCGCCCGGGAAAGCTCCGCGCTTTGACTGTGACCGGCTGGCCGACGGCGATGGCGCCGAGATCGCGTTCGGCAACGTCGATCAGCGCCCACACGACGGAGTGGTCGGCGATCCTGAACAGGACGCCGCCCGGCTGGACACGCATGCCCTCGATCGCGTTGCGCTCGAGAACGATGCCGTCGCGCGGTGCGCTCCACTCGATCGATGTCGGTACGGTTCGGCTCTTCTCGATGGCTGAAATGGCGGCATCCGGAACGTCGAGGTTCATCAGACGCTGCCGCGATCCCCGACCGTACTGGACGTTGCCGCTGGTCGTCTTCGAGGTGATCGTCGTGAGGTACTCAGCGGCGGCGGACGAAACCGACGGGCTATAGATCTCCATCAGCGGCTGGCCCTTGACGACGTGCGATCCCGTCGTGACGTCGGCGACCTTCAGGACAAAGCTTTCGGACCTCATCGCGATGACGGAAATCCGCCGCTCGTCGAGCGCGATGGTGCCGGGAGCGCAGACTATCGTCCGAATCACCCGCCTTGCTGCGGGTTCCGACTTCACGCCGGTGCGCTGGATCTTGCCCGGAGACAACTTGACCGACCCGTCGTCGGAATCCTCGCCCTCATAGACCGGGATGTAGTCCATCCCCATCGAATCCTTCTTCGGTTTGGGCGACGTGTCGGGGAGCCCCATCGGGTTGCGGTAGTATTTGATGCGTCGCTCTTTGGAGCCGCCGACCGACGCCGTGGGCGTCGGCTCCGGAGCGTCGTTGTCGAAACTGACGTCGGCGCTCGCCGGGACGGCGCGATAGTCGCGGCCGTCAGGAGTCTTCCTCGGCGTCAGCGAGTACGAAGGTTTGCCGTCGGGATCCTGATAGTAGATCGGCGTGGGAGCGCCCTCCGCCGCAGCGGGAGCGACCATGCCGGTGACGCCTGCCACGGACCACGGCGAACGCGCCGCGACGAACCCGCCTCCCGCCGCCGCGATCAATGCGGCGACGGTGGCGCTGGTGACGACGGCGCGGTTCATTGCTGCGCCGTGATGACGAACTTGTTCTCGACGGTGCCGGTCTCGCCCTGGACCTTGGCGCCGAGCGAAAGCTGCCAGCGGCCGGCCATGCCGAATGTCGCCTTGAACCTGTAGGTGCCAGGCTCGGCAGCCGGTACCGCCTCGACCTTGGTGACCATCTCCTGCATGCCATCTGGAGTCATATCCAGGCGGCTCGCGAAGATGACGGCATCGGGCACAGGCTTGCCGGTCTTCGTATTCAAGAGCCGGACCGTGATGACCTTGTCGGGACCTGCCTGAACGGTCTGGTCGACGAGTTCGAACTTGTAATCCTTGATGTCGGCCAGAGCAGCCATGCTTGCGCCGCCCATCATGGCAGCGATCAGCGCCGCCTGGACGGCGCGCGTCAGAGTAAACGTCTTCATTTCTCTAAAATCCTCGATTGTCCTGAATCTGCCGTTAAGCGGCATGCATTTGCCCGCACGCCTGAGGGCGTGCGGCAGCAACCGACGACTAAGCGCCGGTCAGGCCAGGTTTCGAGGGGGATGGTCGGGAGGCGGGCGGTCAAGGCCGTCGGCTAGAACGTCGTTCCTAACCGCATGTGTCGTCCGGATCGCCTGCCGCAGCGGTAGGGCCGCCGTCAGAGAGGGACCCGCCTGCGACGTCTTAAGGACGCACATCGCAACCAGGGGACAATCATGGCAGTTCTTGTTCTTCTGGTCGTCCGGACAACAGGGCATGTCGGCGGACATAGCCGACATCCCGGTCATTTCGGAGATGGACAGTGCGCTTGCAGCCACTGGCGTCACCAGTGGTGCAGTAACGAGCCCGGCGATCACAAAGACCGCAAGCAAACGACCGATGAGTCGGCGTACATCCATGACCCACCATCACACAGGCCACGGAACTTGACCAGCCGCAGCCACTTCACATATGCGCCAGCGAGGCGCTTTTTTGCGCCTTTGCGCGCTAAGAGGCCCCCGGTGGGCAGCAGATTTGCATCATTCTGGATTGGGGGACACGGCACCGAACCGTAAGAGCAGAAAACGCAACAGTCCCCGGCAAGTGGCTTAAGCCTCTCTCCGCAGCCTCATAGAAAAACTGGCACGCATCAGCAGGCATCGTTTCCAGGGCCTGATGAGCGCATTTCGGACAGGTCAGGACGGACTCAAATTGCATGATCGAATTCCCGGCTCCCGTTAAGCATATCGCAAGTTGCGGCAGGAGTGCGGCCTAGGATCGATATCTACGAAAATGCTTTCTCCGATCGTAGCCGCCGCCGCGATGGTGCTTTCCTCGGTGAGCGTGGTCGGCAATGCACTACGTCTGCGGATGGTCAAGCTTTGATCGCAAGTCGCTGCCGCAAGGCGGAACGCAACGTGACGATGCTGGACAAGTATACGATACCGACTCAATTTCTTTGGAAGACGCTGAATTGAAAATGCTGCGTATTGCCGCCCGGGGTCAAATGATCGTGCCGCCGACAATCGACCAATGTAAATTCCGCCCCGACCACGGCGGCAAGAGCATCGGCGTCATAGCGTATGATCGGCAGTCCGCTGCACCGCTCCGGACCGTCCGGCGCAAACGTGCCGATGACGACATGCCCGCTTGGGCCGACGGCCTTTTTGAGGCACGCAATGTAAGCCTCACGATCAGTCGGGTCCGTCAGGAAATGGAACGCAGCCCGGTCGTGCCAGAGATCGTAGGTACGCGTCGGGTGCCATCGCGTAACATCCGCGACAACCCATTCTACCCCGGCGCCGGCGCGGCCAAGACGTGTTTTCGCGTCGGCAAGGGCGGCCGCCGAGAGATCGAGCACAGTGATGCGGCGAAACCGGCGGTCGATGAGACCATCAACCAGGCGTGAGGCGCCGCCACCGATGTCGATGATCTCCGCTTCGTTGGACAAGCCGGCACGTGCAATAAGCTCCAGGGATGGCGCCGGGTTCTCCTGAAACCAGCTGACTTCATACTCTCGCTTGGTGCGGTACACGTTTTCCCAGTGGGCTTGCCGATCGATCTCGTCGATGAACTGC